>NZ_JBFWZI010000115.1:0-24271 GCF_050185545.1 Reyranella sp.
GGTGGTAGGCCCGGCAGGATTCGAACCTGCGACATAACCGTTATGAGCGGCTCGTTCTAACCACTGAACTACGGGCCCCCGACCGACCCGCGCGTCGCTCCGGAGAGGTCGCTCTTGTAGCCTATTCGGCGGGCGGGACGAACATATAGCCGATGCCGCGCACCGTGCGAATGACCGTCGGCTTGTCGGGCATCGGCTCGATCTTGCGCCGGAGCCGGGTGACCCGCAGGTCGATGGCGCGATCGAACGGATCGCGGTTGCGATGGCTGGTCGTCTCGAGCAGCCAGTCGCGCGACAATGCTCGGTTGGGGTTCTCGGCGAACAGCTTCAGCATGTCGAACTCGGCCGACGTCAGGGCGACGTCGCCGCCGTCGGGGTCGATGAGGCGGCACCCCGGCAGGTCGAGCACGTGCCGGCCCATGCGGATTCTTTCGAGGCGGGGCGGCATCGACTTGTTGGCCGAGCGGCGCAGCACGCTCTTGCAGCGTGCGATGAGCTCGCGCGGCTCGTAGGGCTTGGCGACGTAATCGTCGGCGCCGCTGTCGAGGCCGCGCACCGTGCTGCCGGGGTCGTTCGACGCCGTCAGCATGATGATGCCCACCTTGGTGTTGCTCTCGCGCAGCCAGCGGGTCAGGGCAAAGCCGTCCTCCTGTCCCGGAAGCTCGACTTCCAGCAGCACCAGGTCGGGCATGGCCCGCGACACCTGGCGCCGCATCTGGGCGCCGTTCTCGACGGCAATGACGCTGAGATCGTGGTCGAGGAGAAAGGTCTCGGCCGCCCGGCGCTGGTGGGCATCGTCTTCGACCAGCAGTACTGAAGGCTGCTGCATATCCGGATCCAAAATGAATGTGTCTACAATGAGACAAAATTTAGCACTATTTTTCAGTCTATTACAGGGTCTTTTTCATTCATGAGGCGAAGTTGGAGCGTGCCTTTAGCGGCAGCCGAAGGCGGCACCACAAGCTATTGAGTTGCCGGCATCCAGTCAAAATCTTTACGATGTCTATGTGCGGCGGCGGGCCACCGCCCGGCTGAAGCCGAGCGTCCGCCCGGCGTCTGCCCGCAGCATGTTGGCTTCACGGACTGCTGCCTTTCCATTTTCCAGGCCTGCCCCGACCTCGCCACAGACCTCGTTCCACTCGGCCCACAGACGCCAGCCGTCCGGCGGTTGTCGGCGACCTCGACGTCGACCGCGCCCGATCGCGTCCAGTGGCGGCGCCACCAGGCCGGGCTGTGGAAGCTGTGAAAGTCCGGCTCGCAGTAGGGCTGCAGCCAGGGTGGCGGCTGGTCCCCAAACTCCTCGACCAGGCCGGGCACGACGATGCCAAGTCGCCCCTTCGCCCGCAGAAACCGGGCCAGGTAGCCCAGGTAAAGGTCGTCGGTGCCGAAATAGTGGTAGGCGTCGAGGCTGACGATGGCGTCGAAGAAGCCCTCGGCAAAAGGCAGGCTGTGGGCTTCGGCATGGATCGGCAGCACGCGGTCGGCGAGGCCCGCGGCCTCGATGCGCTGGAAGTTCTCGGCCGGCTTCACCCACAGGTCGGCGGCCCACACGGTGGCGCCGAATTCCCGGGCAAGGAAGATCGAACTCGCGGCCTTGCCGCAGCCGAGGTCGAGGAGGCGCATGTCGCGTTCGAACGGCACGACTTCGCCCAGCCACTCGGCGAGCCACAGCGGGTTGGAGCCCATCCACGAATCGAGCACCCAGGCGGCGTCATAGGTCGAGGCGCGCGGAAAGGATGGCTTTACGAGACGCGAGCGCAGGTCGTCGGAAAGGGGCATGGGCGGAGCGGTCCAGTCATCGGCGCCAACCTGGCCTAAAGAACGCGTCGCACGCTGGGAGGGCGCCCCTCCGATGGCGCTCTTCTTGTCGATTGCACATCGCATGAGCGCCATCGGAGTGGCGCGCTCCCAGCGATGAGCACTCTCGGCGAAGAATGTGCTCCCGCGGAAGCCTCATCGCCGGACGCGCAGCTTGATGGTCGCCGAGTAGGACAGGAGCTTCCGGCCATTCTGCTCGAGCACACCGCGCAGGAAGGCCAGCGACTTGCCGTGGCGCGGCACCTCGACCCGCGTCGCGACCGGCGCCGACAGGTCGCCGGCGGAAAGAAACTCGGCGGCGAAGGCCACGGTGGTCGGTGCCAGGCCCGTCGTCAGGCCGGCGGCGCGCGTCACCGCCGAATCGGCGAAGCTCATCATGTAGCCGCCATGCAGCACGCCGCCCGAGTTGCACATGTGCGGCAGGGTGGGCTGGATCAGCGATGCGCCGTCGGTCTCCTTGCGCGCGTAGGAGGGGCCGATATGGCGCGAGTAGACGCTCGCCGTCGTCAGCGGCTCGAAGTCGGCCGGCACGATTACGACCGGCGCGGCATCGCGCCGTGTTGAGCCCGGCGCGGCCTCGCGCCGTGGCGAGGCCGGCGCTGCGGCCGCATCCTTGCGCGCCATCGCCTTGGCGCGCGCGACGTGCCGCACCACGCCCGACCACAGCGCGATGGTGCGGCCTTCCTGGGAGAGGCTGCCGCGAGCGAAGGCGAGACGGCCCGTCACCTGCAATGGCTCACCGGTTGCCTCGAGCGGCGGGCCGATGCGGCCGGCGTCGAGGAACTCGACCGCGATGCTCACTGTCATGGCGAAGCTCGTATTCGTGCCGCCGTCGGCGGCGCGGCCGGCGACCAGGCAGAGCGCGTAGTCGGCGAAGGTCAGGATCGCCCCGCCATGCACGCCGCCCACGTAGTTGCCGTGGCGCGGCAGCGTCGGCAGCACGCAATGCACGCTGCCCGCGCGGCTCGCGTCGCCCGAGATCCGGAAATAGAACGGCCCGACGTGATCTTCGAACGGATCGGGCGGCACGAACGTCGAGTAGCGGCCGAGATCGATGGGCAGGGAATCGGGCATCCGGGTTGGCTCTTGTGAAGCGTCGCGAGCCGGCTCTAATAGAAGAAATTTCCCGCATCACAAAGGCCCACGGAGCGAAACCAATGGCGGCTGCGCACAAGATCGACATCGCGTGGGACCGCCGTCCGGCGGGCGTCGTCGCCTACCTCACCTACGACTATGCGCGGCGCCTGAACGTGCTCAACCCGCCGGCCCTGCTCGATCTCACCGAGGCCTTCCAGTCGCTGTCGCGCGAGCCCGACCTGCGCGTCGTCGTGTTCGCGGGCGCCGGCGGCCGCGCCTTCATCGGCGGCGCCGACATCAACCACATGGCGGGCATGCAAAGCGCGGAGGACGGCCGCGCCTTCATCACCATGGTGCACAAGCTCTGCCAGGCGGTGCGCGACTGCCCGGTGCCGGTGATCTGCCGCCTCGAGGGCTACACGCTGGGCGCCGGCCTCGAGGTCGCCGCGGCGTGCGACCTGCGCATTGCCGCCAGCTCGGCGCATTTCGGCATGCCCGAGGTCAAGGTCGGCGTGCCGTCGGTGGTCGAGGCTGCGCTGCTTCCGCGCCTGATCGGCTGGGGCCGGACCTCGCGCCTGCTGCTCACCGCCGAGACCATCGGCGCCGCCAAAGCCGAGGCCTGGGGCCTGGTCGAGGAGGTCGTGGCCGCCGGCCAGCTCGGCGAGGCGGTCGAGCGCTGCGTCGAAGCGATCGTCGAGGCGACGCCCAAGTCGGTGCGCGCGCAGAAGCGCCTGATGCGGCGCTGGGAGCGCCTGTCGCTCGACGAGGCGGTGCAGGCCGGCATCGACGCCTTCGCCCAGTCGGTGAGCGACGGCGAGCACCTCTCGCGCATGGGCGACTTCATCCGGCGCAAGAGGGCATGATGGCCGCGCCGAAGAGCACCGTTCGCGTCGGCTGCCACTCCGGCTTCTGGGGCGACACCGAGACGGCGGCGGCGCAGCTCGTGCGCCACGGCGACGTCGACTACCTGGTGAGCGACTATCTCGCCGAGGTCACCATGTCGATCATGGCGGCCCAGAAGCAGCGCAACCCGCAGGCCGGCTACGCCACCGATTTCGTAAGCGTAGTGATGGGCCCGCTCGCCCGCGAGATCGCCGACCGCAAGATCAAGGTGATCACCAATGCCGGCGGCGTGAACCCTCAGGCCTGCCGCGATGCCGTGCTGAAAGCCTGCGAGGCGGCCGGCGTCAGGCTCAAGGTCGCCGTCGTGATGGGAGACGACCTGGCGCCGCGCGCAGAAGAGCTGCGCGGCCGCGACATCCGCGAGATGGATACCGGCGACGCGCTGCCGGCGCGCATCGCCAGCATGAACGCCTATCTCGGTGGCTTCCCGATCGCCCGCGCGCTCGCCGAAGGCGCCGACGTGGTGATCACCGGCCGCTGCGTCGATTCGGCGGTGACCCTGGGCGCGCTGATTCATGCCTTCGGCTGGACGATGGACGATCACGACCGGCTGGCCGCCGGCACCCTGTGCGGCCACATCATCGAATGCGGCGCGCAGTGCAATGGCGGCAACTTCACCGACTGGCGCCTGGTGCCCGACTACGACAACATCGGTTTCCCCGTTGCCGAGGTCGAGCGCGACGGCAGCTTCGTGCTCGGCAAGCCCGACGGCACCGGCGGGCTGATCACCCCCGCCACCGTCGCCGAGCAGATGCTCTACGAGATCGGCGATCCGCGGGCCTATATCGTGCCCGACGTGGTGTGCGACTTTACCGGCGCGACCTACCAGCAGGTCGGCAAGGACCGCGTGCGTGTGTCCGGTGCCAAGGGACGGCCGCCGACCGATAGCTACAAGGTCTCGACCACCTGGCCCGACGGCTACAAGCTCAGCACCATCTTCATGCTGGGCGGCCGCGAGGCGGTGGCCAAGGGCCAGGCGAGCGCCGACGCCATCATCAAGAAGACGCGCCGCCTGTTCCGCGAGAAGAACCTGGGCGACTACCGCGACGTCTCGATCGAGATCATCGGAGGCGAGGCGACCTACGGGCCGCACGCCCGCACGCAGGACTCGCGCGAGGTCGTGGTCAAGATCGCGGCGCGCCACGACCAGAAGGAGGCGCTGGCACTGCTCGGTCGCGAGATTGCGCCGATGTCGACCGGCGGCGTGGTCGGCATGACCGGCAGCTTCGGCGCTGGCCGCGTCTCGCCCTCGCCGGTGATCCGCATGTTCTCCTGCCTGGTGCCCAAGACCCTGGTGCCGGTCACGATCGAGCTCGACGGCCGCACGATCGCGCTCGAGCCGGCGGCGAAGAGCGGCGGCTTCACGATGGATCAGCTGCCGATCGAAGCGCCGCCCTTGCTGTCGCCGGCGACGAGCGCGGTGACGGTTGCGTCCGCCACCGTGCCGCTGATCGCGCTGGCCTACGGCCGCTCGGGCGACAAGGGCGACAACGCCAACATCGGCATCTTCGCCCGCCGGCCCGAGTACGAACCGATCCTCGACGCCGAGGTCACCGAGGAGGCGGTGGCGCGCTACTTCGCCCATCGCATCGAGGGCAGGGTCTCGCGCTGGCGGCTGCCCGGCATCCACGGCTTCAACTTCCTGCTGCGCCAGGCGCTGGGCGGCGGCGGCATGGCCTCGATCAAGGCCGATCCCCTGGCCAAGGCCTTCGCGCAGATGCTGCTCGACATGCCGGTGCGCGTGCCGGCGGCGCTGGCGAAGGAGCTCGCGGCGTAGCTGGCGGAACGCAGGAGCGCGGCCACGACGAAGCAGCCATGCGTCCTTCCGTTTAGGCGAGTATAACCAAGCCGGGCGGTCCTCGGCGCCTCGTGAACTGGTACTTCTGGCAAACGGTGTTTCGACGAAGACGTAGAGCTTAACTCCTACGTTTCTCTGCAGCCTTCCGCCGCGCAAGCCGCCTATCCCAGTACTTCTCGCGAACTTGATGAAACGATGGCAGGCCCAAGTAGATTTGCTGGGTCGCGTCGGCCGTATCCAGCAAGGTGCGCGTGTGATTATGACTGGTGAAGCGGGCGTGTGCGCCGCCCAAGCTCTTCCACGTGTTTGATAGGTCGAAATCCATCGTCAGTTCATGAGCAGTAAGCAGCAGCACCGGGTTCGAGGGCTCGCCGTGGACATTGACGCGGCGGCCCCAATTCACGAACTTTTCAAGAAGCTGCTTCTCGTCAGGCGTGAAATGGTCACGCAAAACCGAGATAACGACCGCAGACTCTGGGAGCTTCCCGGCTACCGACTTCAGCATGGCAAGATCGTGCGCAGTGATCAGTTCGCCCTGCCCGAGCGATTTGGCCTCGCCGATGATGAGTTGCGGGGCACGTCGGTTCTTTAGGCTCAGGTGGTTGTCACCTCGCCATGCGACGAAGTCGACCTCTCGTTGCATGCCGTCAAACGACAGCTTCATGGCGGTCGAGAAGGTCATTTCAGAGGTGGAAGATCTGAATCGTTGGAGCACGCGAAGCGCCAGCAGGGCACTATAGGACCCGCGGCCGTAGTCCGGCACAGAGAAGGGACCAATGACACGGTAGGTGAAATTTCGGTTGTGTTTCCGCAGCGCGGCCTGTGGAAAGTCATAGACCTTGAGGCACCGCTCGCAAGTGACACGATAGTCGATAACTGTCAGCGTGCTCCAGTTCTTGGCGTTGCAATGAGGACAGTCGGTCTCCAGGCCGAGCCGGATGACGCTGCTCTTGGTAAAGGCTTCGAGATTGTGGTGGGAGAATAAGCGCTGTGTCTTTCGTGCCGCGATGAGGTCAGTCCAATCCTTAAGTCGGGCGGTCCGGAGCTCAAAGTTTTCCTCGACTGTGTCGGCGTCATTTCTCTTCCGCCGCAGCCCGCCCGCCATCTTGTTGAGAAGATTCAGGGTCTCGATGTGCGCGAGCATACTGACACCCCGAAGCCCTCCAAGATGTTCAAGTATTTGGCGCGCGATATGACCGGGCTCCGACAGTTCGGCCTTGATTCCAAGCTGTTCGAGCGAGCCAACAATCGCGTCGTTAGCGTTCAACAGAGACACATACTGTCCCAGATTGGTGTACTGCTGCGGAAATACCCAACCCTCGCTAGTGACGGGAACAGCGTCGCCGCCCATCCCGAGACGTGGCCACGTGCGATCGAATGTGTTGAACGGTAGGACCGTCGCAATACTGCGATTGCTGTAGTTAGAGATATTCAAAACGTTGACCCACCGAGGGTTGCCTTTGCCGAACGGCTGGGCAAATTCGGGCACCAAGGTCTCGAAAGTCGTGCGGGGCTCGCGATCCTCTTCTAGGACAAGGTCTGCCCGGCGCTCCCTGGCGACCACTTTGAGGCGATTGTTGCGGTGAACACGATCGTCACGATGCTCGACCCAGATTGCGTTTCGCCAGTACTTGATGGAGAGCGCACCTGGGGGAAGTCCGGGCTTGAGGCTACGGACAAGGCTTTCCGCCTTCTCCCTCCGGATCGAGCGTCCGAACTCGATTGTCGCCTGGTGCATCGAACCGTGCGGGTTGCCTTCGATCGGCCGATGCTCGGCCTTGAGGACTTTGTGTATGTCGTCGCTCAACGCTTCGAACCATTCAACTGGGACCGGCAAGACTGGATGAGGTTCAAGCCTAAGGTTCCACAGATCGATCAGATCGGTCGCCCGCGTGGGATCGAAAACGAAGACCAGGAGATCGTGGTGCCAGTTCCGCTGCGTATCGAGCCCGTGACGCGTCACACGCAACGGGGTTTGAGCGCCTTTCAGGAAAACCTGTCGCCAGATGTTCGGTGTGGGCTTCACCCTGTCGGGCCGGTAAACATTTCCATAAGTCTGCTCGATGTACTTGACGGATCCGAGGTTGGGATAAACGCCGAACATTGCCTCGGAAAGAACGTTCCCTCGTTCAGGTGAGACGTGCAGGCTCGCCCAACTGTCTCGTCGGACGAATTGCTGCTCGGTTTTGTAGATGTGGCCCAGGACGTCATGGATGCTCAGGCCAAATGCCGGTTCAGACCAGTTGCGACCCTGTTCAGGCTCGAGAAACTCCTTCAGCGTAATGACTTGGGCATGAAATGTGTGCTCCTGGCGGAGCGCGCCGAAGCCGGCATCTTCAAGCAATCCTTTCTTGGTCTCCACGTAGACATCGGGCTCGAAAAATCGCGCGTAGCCCGTTGCAACCTCAGCGCCTTTGAAGCGCCGATAAATCTCCGGTTGCCACTCCGGCGGCGCACGCTTGAATACGGGAATGATTGGATTGTAGACGCCGCCCCATACGCAGGTGCAGGCTCGCATGATCGCACGGACCGCCGCCAAGTCGGTCGGGGGTGTAAGAAAGCCAATTCGGGTTGGCCTCAGAACAATCTCTGCCGAAAGTTCGGACATGGTCCCCTTCACCGTAGCAGGTGGCGGGAGGGCGGCCTGTGGATTGCTCGGAGCGCGCCACGGCGGCATCGCAATAACCGTTCGATCGATTTGACAGACACTGTCCAATCAGTTGGAGACACGTCGCGCATTCCCCGCCGCTGGTTCCTACAGCACCTCGACCGCCCGTCGCGCGATCGGTTCGCCCCATTCCTGCACGAAATGCCCGGCGTCGGCGATCTCGATCGGCGGCGGGCAGTTGCGGATGTCGGCGTGCAGGGCCCGCATCACTGGCGGGCCGAGCACGGGATCGGTCATGCCGATCGCCATCAGGCTCTTGCTGGTCCACCGCTCGCGCCAGAAGGTGCGGGCGGCGCGCGACAGGGCGGCGCCTCCCGCGTCGGGATGGTCGGGCACGAGGTTGGGGAAGCGGCGCACGCCGGCCTTGAAGGTCGCGTCGGGGAAGGGGGCGGCGTAGGCGGCCGCCTCCGCGTCGGCGAGATGCGGACAGGCGCGCTGCATCAGGCGGGCGATGTCCATGTCGGGGTTGCGATTGGAGAAGGCGCGCCAGGCCAGAAAACCCTCGCCCAGGGGCGCGTCACCGGTGCCGAGCGTGGTGTTCATTGCCAGCAGCCCGGCGAAGCGCTCGGGCATCGCCATCGGCAAGGTCAGTCCGATCAGGCCGCCCCAGTCCTGAACGACCAGGCGGATGTTTTCGAGATCGAGCGCCTCGATCAGCCCGGTGATCGCCGCGCGATGGAAATCGAAGGTGTAGACCGCCTCGTCGGTCGGTTTGTCGGAACGGCCAAATCCCAAGAAGTCCGGCGCGACCACGCGGTCGCCGGCGGCGGCGAACACCGGGATCATGCGGCGATAGAGGTAGCTCCAGGTCGGCTGGCCGTGCAGGCAGAGCCAGGTCCGGCGGGCGTCTCGCGGGCCTTCGTCGACATAGTGCAGACGCATCCCGTCGCTCCGCGCGAGAAAATGTGGTGGGTAGTTCCAGCCGGGCAGGGCGGCAAATCGTTCATCGGGCGTGCGCAGGGCGTCGATCATTGGTGTATCCTTGCGGCCATGGTTGCTCCCTCCAGGTCCGTCCCGCAGAAGGACGCTTCCCGACCCTCAACCCAGATCCATGGGCGTGCCGAGCGGCTGGCTGCGGCTCTGCGCGAAAACCTCAAGCGGCGCAAGGCCCAGGCGCGCTCCCAGGCGGCCGGGCATCAGGCGCCGCGCCGTGACCCTGTGGATGGCGATCGGACCGATGGTTGAGCGCCTGCGCCCGCTCCGTTAGAAGCGCCCCGCAATGACCATCCTCTCCGACCGCTGGATCCGCCGCATGGCGCGCGAGAAGGGCATGATCGAGCCGTTCGTCGACGCCCAGAAGCGCGAGGGCATCATCTCCTACGGCCTGTCGTCGTACGGCTACGATGCGCGCGTCGGCACCGACTTCAAGATCTTCACCAACGTCGATTCGGCGGTGGTCGACCCGAAGAACTTCGCCGAGAACAGCTTCGTCGACCGCACCACCGACGTCTGCATCATCCCGCCCAACTCGTTCGCGCTGGCTCGTACGATCGAGTATTTCCGCATCCCGCGCGACGTGCTGGTGATCTGCGTCGGCAAATCGACCTATGCGCGCTGCGGCATCATCGTCAACGTCACCCCGCTCGAGCCGGAATGGGAAGGCCACGTGACCCTGGAGTTCTCCAACACCACGCCGCTGCCGGCCCGGATCTACGCCAACGAGGGCGCCTGCCAGTTCCTGTTCCTGCAGGGCAACGAGCCGTGCGAGGTTTCCTACCGCGACAAGGCCGGCAAGTACCAGGGCCAGCGCGGCGTCACCCTGCCCAAGATCTGAGCGAGCGGAGAGCGAGCGCACATGGACCGTATCCGGATCAAGGGCGGCAAGCAGCTCAAGGGCGAGATCCGCATTTCCGGATCGAAGAACGCCTCGCTGCCGTTGATGGTGGCGTCCCTGCTCAGCGATCAGAAGCTCACGCTGCACAACGTGCCGCGGCTCGCCGACATCAGCACCATGCTCCAGCTGCTGCAGCAGCACGGCGTCGAGGTCAGCGCGGCGGCGGGCGAGAACGGCCACACCCACGGCACGACCCTGACGCTGCACGCGCCGCGCATCGTCTCGACCACTGCGCCCTACGACATCGTGCGCAAGATGCGCGCCTCGGTGCTGGTGCTGGGCGCCCTGCTGACACGCGAGCGCGAGGCGCGGGTGTCGCTGCCCGGCGGCTGCGCCATCGGCGCGCGGCCGGTCGACCTGCACATCGCCGGCCTCAAGGCGATGGGCGCGGAGATCGACATCGACGGCGGCTACCTGGTCGCCCGGGCACCAGGCGGCCTGCGCGGCGCGCGCTACACCTTTCCCAAGGTCTCGGTCGGTGCCACCGAGAACCTGATGATGGCGGCGGCGCTGGCCAGGGGCACCACCGTGCTCGACAACGCCGCGCGCGAGCCGGAGATCACCGATCTCGCGTACTGCCTGGTGGCGCTCGGCGTGCCGGTCGACGGCATCGGCACGGAGACGCTCACCATCGAGGGCGTCTCTTCCCTCAAGGCCGCCGAGCACAGCGTCATTCCCGATCGCATCGAGACCGGCACCTACGCCATGGCCGTCGCCATGACGGCGGGCGATGTCGAGCTTCTGGGTGGCCGCCTCGACCTGATCGAGACGGCGGCGCAAACGCTGCGAGCGGCCGGTGTCAGCCTCGAGCCGACGCCGAGGGGCTTGCGCGTGCAGCGGACCAACGGCGCGCTGCGCGGCGTCGACGTCATGACCGAGCCCTATCCCGGCTTCCCGACCGATCTGCAGGCGCAGATGATGGCGCTGATGACGCGCGCCGAGGGCGCCGCGATGATCACCGAAACCGTGTTCGAGAGCCGCTTCATGCACGTGCCCGAGCTGTCGCGCATGGGCGCCAACGTCACCATCCATCACGAGTCGGCGCTGGTGCGCGGCGTCCCCAAGCTGCGCGGCGCCGAGGTGATGGCGACCGACCTGCGCGCCTCCGTGTCGCTCGCCATCGCCGGCCTCGCCGCCGAGGGCCACACCACGGTGAACCGCGTCTACCATCTCGATCGCGGCTACGAGCGGCTCGAGGAGAAGCTCGGTGCCTGCGGGGCCGACATCGAGCGGTTGAAAGGCTGAGGGCAGCGTGCCGACGCCGCTCAAGCTCACGGCGCTTGACGCCGACGACCTCGGCGTGATCTCGGCCGCCGTCCAGGACTCCCTGGTGGCGGTGCGCGACTGCGTGCATTTCAAGGACGAGCGGCGCTTCGTCCTGCTGCTCAACCGGTTCTGCTGGGAGGCCGACCCGACCGTCGAGGCGGCCCATTGGCGAACCCATTCCGCCTTGGTTTTCAACGAGGTGAAGGCGGTTCGCCACCACGACGTGCCGCTCGACGAGCCCGACCGGGTGCTCGATCTGCTCTCCATCACCCAGGAAAACGACCATTCAGTCACGCTGCGGTTCGCCGCAGGCCGTGCCATCCGACTGGAAATCGGCCGGCTCGCGTGTCATTTGGGGGATGTCGGGGAGCCTTGGGCCACCCCGTGGAAGCCCGCCCATCCGGTCGACGTCGACTAGGTCTCACTCGGGCTCCTCTTTGGACCGCGGGCGTCTCGCCCGCTCAGATTGCTTGATCCGGCGAGACGCCCGCGGTCCAAAGAGGAGCCCGAATGCGATCTTGTCCCGGCATCAGCCGGGTGGCAGGCGTTCAGTACTGGAGCGACGGGCCGTGTCGAGCGAAGCAGCCAACGAGAAACTCATCCTGGCGGTGCCCAAGGGGCGCATCCTCAAGGAAGCGGCGCCGCTCTTCGCCCATGTCGGCATCGAGCCCGAGCCGGCCTTCAACGACCCCGACGCGCGCCAGCTGCGCTTTTCCACCAACCATGCGGACCTCGACATCATCCGCGTGCGCTCGTTCGACGTCGCGACCTTCGTGGCCTTCGGCGCCGCCCATCTCGGCATCGCCGGCGCCGACGTGCTGATGGAGTTCGACTATCCCGAGATCTACGCACCGATCGATCTCGGCATCGGCCGTTGCCGCCTCGCGGTCGCCGAGCCCGCCGAGATGGCCGGCAGCGACGATCCGCGGAGGTGGAGCCACGTGCGCATCGCCACCAAGTACCCCGAGGTGACGCGCCGCCACTTCGCCGCCCGCGGCGTCCAGGCGGAATGCGTCAAGCTTTCCGGCGCGATGGAGCTCGCCCCCTCGCTCGGCCTCAGCCATCGCATCGTCGACCTGGTCGATTCGGGGCGTACCCTGGCGGAGAACGGCCTGGTCGAGATCGAGCACATCGCCGACATCACCTCGCGCTTCATCGTCAACCGCGCGGCGCTCAAGACCCAGCCCACGCGGGTCGGCCAGTGGATCGACCGCTTCCGCGAGACCGCGCGTGCTGCCTAGGCGTGGGTCACCCGGGAGCAGGCCGTCCAGGAGCGGGCCGTCCAGGAGCAGGCCGCCCAGGAGTGGGCCGCCCGAGAGTGGGTCGCCCGAGAGCGGGCCGCCCGGGACGGGCCCGCTCAGGCTCGACGTCGCGGCGCCCGATTTCGAGGCCCGCTTCCAGGCCTTCCTCGAGCGCAACCGCGACACCGACGAGAATGTCGACCGGATCGCCGCCGACATCATCGCCGACGTGCGCGCGCGCGGCGATGCCGCGCTGATCGAGTACACGCAGAAGTTCGACAAGGTCGATCTTTCGACCGCGGGCCTGCGCGTCAGCGACGCCGAGCGCCGCCTCGCCGCGGCGCAGGTTCCGGCGGATCAGCGCGCGGCGCTCGACTTCGCCGCCAGCCGCATCGAGGCGTTCCATCGCGCGACCCTGCCGCGCGACGTCGAGTTCACCGATGCTACCGGCACGCGCCTCGGCGCGCGCTACCGGCCGCTCGACTCGGTCGGCGTCTACGTGCCCGGCGGCACCGCGGCATACCCGTCCTCCGTCCTGATGAACATCGTGCCGGCCAAGGTCGCAGGCGTGTCGCGCATCGTCATGGTCGTGCCGACACCCGGCGGCGTGCTCAATCCGCTGGTCATGCTCGCGGCCGAGATCGCCGGCGCCGACGAGGTGTGGCGCGTCGGCGGTGCGCAGGCCGTGGCCGCACTGGCCTACGGCACGCAGTCGATCCTGCCAGTCGACAAGATCACCGGCCCGGGCAACGCCTATGTCGCCGCCGCCAAGCGCCGCGTCTTCGGCCGTGTCGGCATCGACCTGATCGCCGGCCCCTCGGAGATCCTGGTCGTCGCCGACGGCGCCAACGATCCTGCCTGGATCGCCGCCGATCTCTTGTCGCAGGCCGAGCACGACGCCTCCTCGCAATCGGTGCTGATCACCGACGACCGCGCCTTCGCCGATGCCGTGGCGCGCGCCGTCGACAGCGAGCTCGCGGCGCTGGCCCGCAGCGACATCGCTGGCGCGAGCTGGCGCGGCAACGGCGCGATCATCGTCGTGCCCGATCTTCTGGCCTCGGCGTCCATTGTCGACCGCCTCGCCGCCGAACATGTCGAGCTGGCGATGGAGATGGCGCCGGCCGAGGCGCTGGCCGGCCGCATCCGCCACGCCGGCGCGATCTTCCTCGGCCGTCACACGCCGGAAGCGATCGGCGACTACGTCGCCGGCACCAACCACGTGCTGCCGACGTCGCGCGCCGCGCGCTTCTCCGGCGGGCTGGGCGTCGCCGACTTCGTCAAGCGCACATCGCTGGTCTCGTGCACGCCCGACGCGCTGGCGGCGCTGGCGCCGGCGGCGCTGGCGCTCGCCGAGGCCGAAGGGCTGGGCGCGCACGGCCGCTCGGTCGCCATCCGGCTCAACCGGTGAGTCCGAGCCCCATGGCGAACAAGCGACGCATCGTCGATGTCGCGCTGGACGAGGAGTCGGTGGCGCGCCGTTCGCCCGAGGTCGAGCACGAGCGCGCCGTGGCGATGTTCGACCTGCTCGAGGAGAACGACTTCGCCCTGGTGGGCGCGCCCGGTCCCTACCGGCTGCGCATCGGCGTTTTCGAGCAGCGCCTGGTGTTTGACGTGCGCGACGCCGACGACAGGAAGCTGCGCGACATCGTCCTGTCGCTGACGCCGTTCCGCAAGGTCGTGAAGGACTACTTCCTGATTTGCGAGAGCTACTACGCCGCCATCAAGAAGCTGGGGCCGTCGCAGATCGAGGCGCTCGACATGGGGCGGCGCGGCCTGCACAACGAAGGCTCCGAGCTGCTGATCGAGCGGCTCTCCGGCAAGATCGAGCTCGATCTCGGCACCGCCCGCCGGCTGTTCACGCTGATCTGCGCCCTTCACATCAAGGCGTGAGCGGCTGCGGGTGATGAACGGACTCCCCGCCAGCCTGCTCTTCGCCTGCAGTGAGAATTCCGTCCGTTCGCCGATCGCCGCGGCGCTGGCCAGGCGGCTCTACGGCCAGTCGTCCTACATCGATTCGGCGGGCGTGCGGGCCAGCGCGGTCGACGGCTTCGCGGTGCAGGCGCTCGGCGAGATCGGCATCGACGTCCACCACCACCACGCCAAGACCTTCGACGATGTCGACCCGAGCTCGTTCGACGTGATCGTGACGCTCTCGCCCGAGGCGCATCACCAGGCCCTCGAGTTCACCCGCGGCACTGCCGCCGAGGTGGAGTACTGGCCGGTCCCCGACCCCAGCGTCGTCGAAGGTACCCGCGACATGCGCCTCGACGCCTACCGCCGCCTGCGCGACATGATCCTGATGCGTCTCAAGGCTCGCTTCGGCGCGCCGTCCGGGCCGACGGTGTGAGGTGATCAGACTCCTCCCCAGCTCCGCTGGAGAGGAGTCGGCGTCTTCGCCGACCTGCCTTCGCCGAAGCGAAGCCGCTTTGGCTTCGCGCAGGCAGGCGGAGGGGGCATGGTCTTCCGGACCGCGGGCGTCCCGCCCGCTCATGATATTGACGAGGGCACGTTCGGCAGGGGCGCCCGAGCCACGCCACGAGTGGGTGGGATGCCCGCTGTCCAACGAACATGAGCGGGCGGGACGCCCGCGGTCCGAAGGCTCAGTGCGCGCCCGCGTACCAGGCGCCGCGGTGCGATGTCCGGCGGGCCAGCGGCAGGTTGATGATGTCCATGAACACCGAGACCGCGCCGTCGCCGCCGGCGAGGTCGCCTTCGAGCACGTCGACATCGAAGGTCAGGCGATCGCCCTCGAGCTTGGGCGACTTCAGCACCATCACGGCATCGACCACGCCGGCCTTGGCCTTGTTGAACACCGACACGGTGGCGTTGGGCGGTATCTTCGCGAAGCTGTCGGGCGCGCTGTCGCTCCACTCCTCGATCACGTGCGACGTCAGCGCATGACCGGCCGAGCGCACCGGCCGGTCGGCGAACACGATGGCGTTGGGCGAGATGCCGTCGAGCACCAGCTTCCCGTTCTTGAGCACGGCACCGCGGGCATTGAGCACGATCATCGACGGCACCAGCACGGGCGCCTTCGGCCGGCCGATGGTCTTGGGTCCGGACTGGACCCCAGTCTGGGCCTGCGGCGCGGTCGCCGGCGCCTGGGCGAATGCGGCTGCCGATGGCAGCACCAGCGAGCCGATCAGGGCCGCGGCAGCGAGAGCTGTGAACCGGGTCATGGTGGGCCTCAGTAGCAGGGCAGGAGGGGAGGCTTGCCGCAGGTCGGCTGGTTGTACGGCTGATTGTAGGCCGGCTGGTTGTAGTAGCGCTGGTAGCGCGGGTCGATGTCGGGCGGCGGCGGCGCCGGCGCGCCGCCGATGTACGAACGCGGCGGCGGCACGTAGGGCGTTGTCGGCGCCGGATTCGACCAGCCGGAGAAGGTGCTGGTGCCGTGCGGATCGCCGATCGCCGGCGTCTCGCCTCCGGTGGTCTGGTTCTGGCCGTAATAGGTGAAGCCGTTGGGGCCGACGCCCCACCACAGCGTGTCGATGAATACCGAGACCGGGCCGTCGGACGTGCCGAGGCTGCCCTCGAGCACGCGCACGTCGAAAGTCAGGCGATCGCCCTCGAGCTTGGCGGAATTCAGCACCACGACCGCATCGGTCACGCTGCTGCCATCCTTGGAGAAGGCCGAGACGGTGGCGTTGGGCGGGTCCTTGGCGAAGCTGCCGGTGCGCCAGATCTCGACCATGTCGGGCGTCACCATGTGGCCGACGGTGCGCACCGGTCGGCTGGTGAACAGTGTCGCCGTCGGCAGCACGCCGTCGAGCACCAGCTTCTGGCCGTCGAGCTTGGCGCCCTTCGCGTTCAGCACGATCAGCGCCGTCGAATATTGCCGCTGCTGCGGAATGCCGATCGTCTTGGCCGCCGGATGGGTAATGGCGTTAGGCGGTGCGGCCGGCGTCGGCGGCGTCTGCGCCGCCAGAAGCGCTGGTGCCAGCAGGGCAGCCAGCAAGCTGCACGTCCGAAGTGCCTTCATGGTGACTGGTCCTTCCTTCCCCGGGCGTTCACAGCCGCGTCCTCTATAGGCGAGGCATGGGCCGCTGAGAAGGGCGCGATGGTTCGCTGTGGCGGGCCTGCTCGATCTGGCGACACGCGTTCCACCAAGGGCGTGGGCATGTGGCTCGATGCACCGTCATCCCGAGCGAAGCCAGCCGATTTGGCGCTGTATACAGCGCCATTGGTGGCGCAGGCGAGGTGCCTGTCTTGGCGTGCTATACGCAGGAAAGGTCCCTCGACTGCGCTACCCTTCGAGCGGCTCCGCTCGGAACGGAGAAGATGGAACTTGCGAATGCCCTGGCGTTCCACCGCGGCAGCGTTGCGGCGCTGTTGACTAAACCCCGCCTGCGGCCCATTTTCCGGCCGCTTCGTTTCCCAAGACCCAACCCGGAGGCCGGATGGCCAAGGAAGATCTGATCGAGTTCACCGGCGTCGTGTCCGAGTTGCTGCCCAATGCCATGTTCCGGGTCAAGCTCGACAACGACCACACGATCCTCGCCCACACTTCGGGCAAGATGCGCAAGAACCGCATCCGCGTCCTGGCAGGCGATCGCGTCACCGTCGAGATGACGCCCTACGACCTGACCAAGGGTCGCATCACCTTCCGCTTCAAGTAGGCGTTGCGCGCGCCGACGATCCGGCCGTCCCTTGGCCCGTCGCCATCCGGCTCGCCGCCCTTCGGCCGGCCGCTCGTCCTGGCCTCGGCGTCGCCGCGCCGGCTCGACCTGCTGCGGCAGGTCGGTGTCGAGCCGGCCGAGATCGACCCCGCCGACATCGATGAATCGCCCGAGCCGCGCGAGCTGCCGCGTCACTATGCGCTGCGCATGGCCAGGGCCAAGCTCGCCGCCGTGGCGTGCCGCCATCCCGGCGCCATCGTGCTCGCCGCCGACAGCGTCGTGGCGTGCGGCCGGCGCATCCTGCCCAAGGCCGAGAGCGAGAGCCAGGCGCGCGCCTGCCTGGCGCTGCTGTCGGGCCGGCGCCATCGCGTGCTGGGCGGCGTCGCCGTCGGCGGTGCGGATGGCGCGGTGCGCACGCGGCTGGTGGAGACCGCCGTCCGCTTCAAGCGGCTCGATCGCGCGGAGATCGAGGATTACCTCCAGTGCGGCGAATGGCACGGCAAGGCCGGCGGATACGCCATTCAGGGCCGCGCCGCCCGCTTCGTGAGCTTCGTCTCGGGCTCCTACAGCAACGTCGTCGGCCTGCCGCTGTTCGAAACCGTTGCGCTCCTGAAGGCGGCCGCTGCGCTCGAGTCGGCCACGCCCCGCGAGGCGGCCGCACCATGAACCGCATCGATCGCCTGATCTGCCAGATCATGCCCAAGGCCTTCCTGATGGCGCTGGTCGCCGAGGGCCGGCTGGTCGAGCTCCAGATCGCACGCCGTGACAAGCCGACGCGCGTGGGCAGCATCTTCCTCGGCCGGCTGGAGCGGGTGATGCCCGATCTTGGCGCCGCCTTCGTCGACATCGGCATCGGCCGCTCGGGTTTCCTGCGGGCCGAGGATCGTGCGGGCGTAGACACCTGGCCGCCGCCAGGCGCGCCGGTGCTGGTTCAGGTGCGTCACGACGGCGAGGCCGACAAGGGGCCGCGGCTGTCGATGAACGTCGCCATCGACGGCCGCTATCTCGTCTACCATCCGCTCGACTCGGCGATCGGCTTCTCTCGCCGCATCGAGGGCGAGGCCGAGCGCGAGCGCCTGCGCGGCCACGTCGAGGGCCTCCTCGAGGGCGGCATGGTGCTGCGCACTGCCGCTGCCGGCGCCGGTTCCGAGCTGCTGGCCACGGACGCGGCGCAACTCGCCGAGCGCTGGGAAGCCTTCCGCCGCCTCGCCCTCGAGGTCCAGCCCCCGGCCGATCTGTCGGAGCGCGTGCCGGGCGAGCGCGACCCGCTGGCGCGCATGCTGCGCGATCATGGCGCGTCGCTCGAGGAGGTGGTGCTCGACGAGCGCCATCTCGCGCGCACTCTGCAGGACGAGTTCGATCGGCTGGGCGAGAAAATCCGCGTGCGCTGGCACAACGGGCCGATGCCGATCTTCGACATCGACGACGTCTCGGGCCAGATCGGCACGGCGCTGGCGCCGCGCATCGTCCTGGCGAGCGGCGTCGAGGTGCTGTTCGAGCCGGGCGAGACCTTGTGCGCCGTCGACGTCGACAGCGCCTCGGCCGGCGGTCGCCAGGGTCGCGCGCCCCGCCGCGCCGTCGACGTCAACGTCGAGGCGGCGCCGGCGATCGCCCAGCAGCTCCGCCTGCGCAACATCGCCGGCACGGTGGTGATCGATTTCGTCACCATGCGCAGCACCTACGACCGCGACAAGGTGCAGGCCGTGCTCGCCGAGGCCCTTGCCGACGACCCGGTGCCGACCCAGCTCTACGGCTTCACCCGGCTCGGCCACTTCGAGTTGACCCGCGCACGCCGCGGCGCGACTCTCGCCGCCGAGCTCGAAGCGCTGGAGAGGAGCGATGGCTGACCGACCCGCCTCGCCGCCGCTGCGCGCCGTCCGCACCGAGGCCAGATGCCCGGTCTGCGGCAAGCCGGCGGACGCGAAATACCGACCGTTCTGCAGCAAGCGCTGCGCCGACATCGACCTCGGCCGCTGGCTCAAGGAGGGCTACCGATTCGAGACCGACGAGAGCCCGTCCGACGAGGAGACGCCGGGCGGCGGTGGCGGGTGGACTCCGTCCGGACGGGAGCGCTGACGCCGGCCCGGTGGCGCCAAGGAGGAGGGGCGCACACCAAGGCTCGAACAAGGTCGGCTCGTCACAAGTCGCGTGTGCGCACACCAGCGCAGACATCCCGAGCGCAGCGCGGGACCTTGGAAGCCGGGCAACAAAGGTCCACTCACTGCGCCCCGGCATGACAGCAGACGGCGAAGTCCACCTCGCGATCCCGGAAATGGCGGAGTTCAGCGGTGGACTGTGCGGAGCTTGGCATTTGACCTCAATCAATGTGCCATCGCCGACATGGGTCAGACTATTTTGATGGCCGAGTTCGCGGTTCGGGAGGTCAGCATTCCTCCTCTTGGCTTGGCCGGGACGTTGCGCGTTCCGGCAAAGCCGCGTGGCGTCATCGTCTTCGCCCATGGGAGTGGCTCCAGCCGGCTGAGCCCGCGTAACGTCTCGGTTGCGGAGCAACTGGCTGGGCGCGGTTTTGCCAGCCTTCTGTTCGATCTGCTCACCGTGGAGGAGGAAGCAGACCGTGCCAACGTATTCGACATTGCCCTGCTCGCGCGGCGACTGGTTGGCGCAGTGCGTTGGCTGCGAAGCGAGCCCTCCACACGCGGCCTCGCTGTCGGCCTGTTCGGGGCGAGCACAGGTGCCGCGGCTGCGCTGGTCGCGGCTGCCGAACTCGGTCCGGGCATAGCCGCCTTGGTCTCGCGCGGCGGGCGTCCCGATCTCGCCGGCGATGTGCTCGAGCGTGTGCGCACGCCCTCGCTGATGATCGTAGGCGGCGCGGACGAGCGGGTCGTCGAGTTGAACGAGATGGCGCTCGCCCGGCTGGGGGCCGAGAAGTCGCTGGTCATCGTTCCGGGCGCGTCACATCTATTCCCGGAACCAGGAGCACTGGAGGCAGTCATCGAGCACGCCTCCCGGTGGTTGGAGGCCCACATGTTGCACAGGGGGACAGGCCATGTTCAGGAATAGGCAGGACGCCGGGCAGCAGCTTGCCGCACGCCTGGTCGCTTACAAGAAGCAAAACCCGGTGGTGCTGGCGCTGCCGCGTGGAGGCGTCCCCGTCGCCGCAGAGATCGCGGCCAAGCTCGATGCGCCGCTCGACCTCATCCTGGTGCGCAAGATCGGCGTGCCGTTTCGGTTGGAGCTGGCCATGGGCGCAGTCGTCGATGGCGGATCGCCGATCGTGGTGCGCAACGAGGAGGTGATCGAGCTGGCTGGCGTGAGCGAAGACGAGTTCAAGGCGGCCTGTGAGCGCGAGCGAGCCGAGGTCGAGCGCCGGCGCCAGTGCTATCTGAGTGGCCGGCCTCCCATCGAGGTCGCAGGCCGTGCGGTCGTCGTGGTCGATGACGGCGTGGCCACCGGTGCCACCATGCGGGCGGCACTGCGGTCCGCCGCTGCCCGCAAGCCAAGCAAGCTGGTGCTCGCCGTTCCTGTGGCGCCTGTCGAGGCAATCGCCGCGCTCCGGAAGGAGGTGGACGAGGTCGTGTGCCTGGAGCCCCAAGAGCATTTCTATGCGATCGGCCCCTACTACGACGATTTCCGGCAGGTGAGTGACGACGAGGTGCGGCGTCTCCTCGCGCCACATCCAGCCACGGCAACAGCGTGAAGCGCTCGCGGTTCAAGACTTGTCTCCTCGGCGTCGGCCACGCGACGCCAGCCGTCAGTCCACCATTGCGCCCTGGACGTCACCCAGGTGCTTTGCGCGCCATTTTGGACCGGGGCCTCGCATGTAGTGGAGCTCGGGCCGATAGTGATCGCGAACCCGCCGGATCACCTTGCGCCACCGCGTCACGACGGCACCAACCGGTGCGCATCGGCGAAAAAGCCGCGATGAAAACTGCTCGGCCAGCATGCTGCCCGCCTCAGTGCGGTTTGCCGAGCGCGGACGCAAAGGGCATCGCGAAAACCTCGTCGCCCCGATCATCGCTGACGTGCAGAACCCAGCTACGCCAATCTTCCAGATTCGGAGTGGCGATGAACGACCGGACAACGCGCGTCGCGTGATCGCACGCCTCCGCCAGGTCGCCCAGATCGACACCGCGTGGATCGATCAATGTTCCCCGGGCGCTGGAGCAATGGAAATAGAGCCGGGCCATGTCTTGCCTCCTCAGGAAGCGAGTGCGCAGCACCGTTACCAGCGGGACCGTCTGTGGAAAATTCGGATGTTTCCCTTAGGGAAAGTCCGGAGGGTCACGACAGGCTCCTGTGGTCGTCGCAGAGGGCCGACCCGGATAGAGGACCGGGCGAAACAATGAGACGGCCCGAGGTGCCGGGAACACCTCGGCTGCGTCGACCCGACCGCGCCGGCCGACGGCCGATGGCGCTGGAGCGTGGTCGTTCGGTGTACTCTTCCGGTCCAGCCAGTCACGAGCTGGCGATGTCCCGAAGGGAGGAACGAGGTCATGCCGCGGCATTTCGGGATCCTGATCCCCTCCACCAACACCACGTGCGAGATCGAGTTCTGCCGTCTGGGCCCGCAGTTGCAGGTGCACACGGGCCGGCTCGGCAAGGGCTCCAACACGCCGTTCTCGCCGAGCCTGGATGCCGACGTGGCCTATCAGGCGAAGCTGCTCGGCGACGCGCGGGTCGAGGTCATCGCGCTGGCGCAAACCTCGGCGAGCCTCTTTTCCGACGACTACGATGCGGTGACGGTGAAGCGGATGACAGAGGCGTCGGGCGTGCCGTCCTTGACCTCCGCCCAGGCGATCGGCCGGGCGCTGAGCGCCCTCAAGGCGTCGAGGATCGCCATGGCCACGCCGTATTCGGAAGAGGTCATCGGACGGGCCCGGCGCTACTACGAGACGAAGTACGGTATCACCGTGGTCGCCTCGGAAAGCCTGGGCGCCGCCAATGCCTACGCCATCGGCAAGATGGACGCCGGCATGGCCGAGGCGGCGTTCCGCCGGATCGACAGGCCGGATATTGACGCGCTGGTGGTGCCGGGCGGCAACTTCCCGACTCTCGACTGGATCGCCGCCTGGGAGCGCCAGTTCGGCAAGCCGGTAATCACCACCAATCAGGCGACGCTGTGGGCCGTGCTGCAGACGATGAAGGTCGCCACGCCTCTCCCCGGGTGGGGGCGGCTGCTAGCAGAGTCGCCCGCGGGCTGACGCTTGCGCCTTTTGGTGTCATCCTGAGCACAAATGCCTGTCCTTCGGCTTCGCTCAGGACAGGCGCTGCGCTCAGGATGACTTCGGTCTGAGGAGGAAGCACCATGGGTCAGGGTTCCGGCATTCGCGAGGTTGCGTGGATCGATGTCGCCGGCGGCGGGCAGGTCGTCGTGGACGGCAACACCGCCTATGTCGGGCACATGCAGCCACCGCACGGGACGTCGGTCGTGGACGTGGCCGATCCGGCGCATCCAAAGGTCATCGCGTCGATCGACATTCCGCCGGGGCTGCATTCGCACAAGGTGCGGGTGGCGAACGACGTCATGGTGACCAACCGGGAGCGCACGCGGGGCGAGAAGCCTGCCGGTGATTTCGTCGGGCTGCGCATCTTCGACGTCAGCCGACCGGGTAGTCCGCGCGACATCTGCCATTGGCAGTGCGACGGGATGGGGGTGCACCGTTTCACCTTCGATGGCCGCTACGCCTACATCTCCACGGAGCAGGAGGGCTATACCGGCACCATCGTCATGATCCTCGACCTCAAGGATCCGACCAGGCCGGAGGAGGTCGGCCGCTGGTGGATGCAAGGTCAGTGGACCGCCGGCGGCGAAACACCGAGCTGGAAGGCCAAGAACCATCGCTGCCACCATCCGATCCGGCGCGGCGATCGCCTGTATGTCAGCTACTGGTACGGCGGCGGAGTCATTCTCGACATCAGCGACATGACGAAGCCGAAGCTGATCGCTCATCTCGACTGGAGTCCGCCGTTCGGCTGGCCCACGCACAGCCTTGTTCCGATCGACGTGCCGATAGCCGGCCATCGCTGGATGCTGGTCGCGGACGAGCACGTGCAGCCCCTGGACCCCAAGCTCTCGCCGGAACTGCCGGCGGCGCTCTGGATGGTGAACATAACCGAGGAGACCCGGCCGGTACCGGTCGGCTGCTTCCAGTTGCCGGAACTGGTCGGGACCGAGACGCCTTTGATGACGGCGTGTCATCAACCCGTCGAAACCATCACCGGTAACGAGGTTCCCGCCGCGTGGTTCGCCAACGGGCTCAGGGTCATCGACATCGCCAATCCCCTGTCGATGAAGCAGGCCGCCTGGTGGATGCCGGACGTGCCGGCGGGGGCCCAGCGCGTCTGCAGCAACGACGTCTACGTCGACCATCGCGGCTTGATCTACCTGATCGATCGCAACCGGGGCCTGTCGATCCTCGAGCGCGTGTAACTCTGGCTTCGCGTGCAAGCGTCAAGCGACGATGCGCAGGGTATTCGCCAAGTGACAGCCATCTGATGCCCGCTTTTGCAGCCGCCTGTTCAAGGGCACAGGGAAATCGGTTCCTGCGGCGTCCGTCCATCGTACCGCCGCCGATTCCCGCAGCACCAGCCGCTACATTTCGTCGGCTGCTTCTTGATCCGAGCTATCGCCTTACCGGCCGATAGCAGGCGCAGGTCAGGTCACGGTAATGTTGGTTCCGATCCTCCTTCAGGCGGCGCCACATGTGCGTATCGGCTTGATGCCGTCGAAATGCTCTGGTTCTCATGGGCTTGTCTTCCGGCCTTAGGTCGTGGGTGACGCGCGATGGGGGGCGGAACGGGCTCAAACTAAAGCGACGACCCGTGTCCGTACGACCTGTCGTGGGCCATGGTCTGTCGTGGCCCATGGTCACGCAAAGGCGCTTGTTTCAAGCGGGCGTGGATTCCAGGAGGATGGTGCCCAGGGGCGGAATTGAACCACCGACACTGCGATTTTCAGTCGCATGCTCTACCAACTGAGCTACCTGGGCGCGCCGTTTCCGTTGGCGGCGGGCTGTATAGGACGCATCGGCCTACCTTGTCCAGATGGACGACAGACCCATGTCGTAAGCACACGAGTTGTCCGGGTTA
>NZ_JBFWZI010000116.1:0-24004 GCF_050185545.1 Reyranella sp.
TATGACGGCACCGTGCTGCTGGTGAGCCACGACCGCGACTTCCTCGACCGGCTGGTGACCTCGACGATCGCGCTCGAGGGCGACGGCACGGCGATCGAGTATGCCGGCGGCTACAGCGATTACGTGGCCCAGCGCGGTCCGCGCGAGGCGCCGGCAACGACGGCGCGGCGCGACAAGACACCTGTCGCGGCGCAGCGCCCGGAGGCCTCAGCTACCCCGGCGCGGCGGCTGGGCTACAAGCGCGAACGGGCGCTCGCCGAGCTGCCCAAAAAAATCGACGCGCTGCATGCCGAGATAGGCTCCCTGCAGCAGGCGCTCGCCGATGCCGATCTCTATCGCCGCGACGCCGCATCCTTCGCCGCCAAGACCAGCCGCCTCGGCGCCGCTCAGGCCGAACTCGACGCCGCCGAGACCGAATGGCTGGAACTGGAGATGCTGCGCGAGGAGCTCGAGGGCTGACGCGCGCGCATTTCTCATGCGCCGGGAGCGCGCCACTCCGTGGCGCTCATGCTTTTCTTCCGAGCCGCAATTGGTGTTTCCGCCATCCCGATGAACGCCACGGAGTGGCGCACTCATAGGCGCTAACTTTGGCCGGTCCAGCAAAGTCCTCATCCTGAGGAGGTCGCGTAGCGACCGTCTCGAAGGATGCGCGACAGACCAGATCGCTGGAATAGCGGTGTTGCAACATCGGATTTGTTGCCGACCAAAGGGCGAAGGTTACTTCGCCCGAATCGAGACGCGGCCTCCAGGCCGCTCCTCAGGGTGAGGTCCCCTGTAAGTTAAGTTCAGAACTCCTGACATAGGCCAATGCGGGAATGTCCGGCTCTGCCAGAGCGGACACGTTTGGGTCCGCAGCCTATGCCGAAGAACCTCTGATTTTGCGAGCAGAACACGTTTTCGATGCCACAAACCGGACAGGTATTGGTCCGCACCCCCACCAACGAAAACTCCAGCATTTTCGGTGCCACAACCGCCTATGTCAGGAGTTCTGAAGTTAGCGCCTACGAGTGGCGCACTCCCGCCCATGAGCATCACCGCCGGCGTAGGCTACTTTGCCTTGAGCGGCGCGCCCTTGATGGAGCGGTTCCATCAAATCGAGAATCGCCCTAATCGACGAACGCCTTCTCAACGACGAACTCGCCGGGAACCGTCGTGCTGCCCTCGGTGAGACCGGCACCCTCCAGTAGGACGCGGAGGTCGGCCAGCATCTGCACGCTGCCGCACAGCATGAAGCGATCGTGCTCCTTGCCGATGGGCGGCAAGCCGACATCACGCGCCAGGGTGCCGCTCGCGATCAGGTCGGAGATGCGGCCGCGGTTGCGGAACGGTTCGCGGGTGATGGTCGGGTAGTAGACGAGCTGGTCGCGCACCAGGTCGCCCAGGATCTCGTCGGCGGGCAGCTCGTCGGCGAGCCTGGAGCGGTAGGCGAGATCGCGCACGTGGCGGCAGCCGTGGACCAGGACCACCTTCTCGAAGCGCTCGTAGACCTCGGGATCGCGGACGATCGAGAGGAAGGGCGCGAGCCCGGTGCCGGTGCCCAGCAGGTAGAGATTGCGGCCCGGCGTCAGGCTGTCGAGCAGCAGCGTGCCGGTGGCCTTGGCGCCGACCAGGATCGCATCGCCCGGCGCGAGATCCTTCAGGCGCGAGGTCAGCCGGCCGTCGGGGACCTTGATGGAGAAGAACTCCAGCTCGTCGTCGTAGTGGGCGCTGGCGATCGAGTAGGCGCGCAGCAGCGGCTTGCCGTCGACCCTGAGACCGATCATCGTGAACTGCCCGCTGGCGAAGCGGAAACCCTTGTCTCGGGTGGTCCTGAAGCTGAACAACTCGTCGGTCCAGTGGTGGACCGATTGCACGATCTCGTTCCTCAACGCGCTCAAAACACGCCTCCGCCGGCCGTCGGGCCAGGCTGCCGTCGATCGATTGTGGGGATGGCGATGGCTCGGCGGCTGATGTAGGAGCCGCGCCGCGAAGTGCAAGGGACCATAGGCCGCACGTGGGCGCCGGCCTCCCTCGATCCGGCTCGCCGGCAACTGCGCGATTGACGCCCCGCGAGGCCTCGGCTAACCCCCGCAGTCCCCTGGAACCCCGACCGTGCCCGACTCCGCCATTTCCCCCGCGTTCGACGCCCATCTCGCCGGCCATCCGGCCGGCTTGCGGCGGACGTTCGCCATCATCTCCCATCCCGACGCCGGCAAGACGACGCTGACCGAGAAGCTGCTGCTGTTCGGCGGAGCCATCCATGTCGCGGGCGCGGTCAAGGCGCGCGGCGAGGCGCGGCGGGCGCGCTCGGACTGGATGAAGATCGAGCAACAGCGCGGCATCTCGGTCACCACCTCGGTGATGCATTTCGAGTATGGCGGCGCGGTGTTCAATCTCCTGGACACGCCGGGCCACGAGGATTTCAGCGAGGACACCTACCGCACCCTGACCGCGGTCGATTCGGCGGTGATGGTGATCGACGCCGCCCGCGGCATCGAGGCGCGCACCCGCAAGCTGTTCGAGATCTGCCGCCTGCGCGACGTGCCGATCGTCACCTTCATCAACAAGCTCGACCGCGAGGCCAAGGACCCGATCGAGCTCCTGGACGAGATCGCCTCGACCCTGGCGCTCGACGTTGCGCCCATGACCTGGCCGACCGGCTCGGGCCAGGCTTTCAAGGGGACCTACGATCTCGCTCGCAACCGCATGCTGGTGTTCGATTCGAGTGACCGCAGCCGCATCGGCGAGGTGATCGAGAACTACACGATCGACGACCAGCGGCTGGCCGAGGAGGTCGAGCTGGTGCGCGCCGGCTATCCTGCCTTCGATCTGGAGTCCTACCGGGCCGGCCATCTGACGCCGGTGTTCTTCGGCAGCGCCTACAACAATTTCGGCGTCCGCGAACTCTTGGACGCGCTGGCCGCCTGGGCGCCGCCACCCCGGCCGCAGCCGGCCGAACCGCGGCCGATCGATCCGGTCGACCCCAAGGTCACTGGCTTCGTGTTCAAGGTCCAGGCCAACATGGACCCCAACCACCGCGACCGCATCGCCTTCATGCGCCTGTGCAGCGGCAGGTTCCGCCGTGGCATGAAGCTCACACAGATGGGCACCGGCAAGGTGCTGTCGGTCAACTCGCCGATCCTGTTCTTCGCCCGCGAGCGCGAGATCGTCGACGAAGCCTGGCCGGGCGACATCATCGGCGTGCCCAATCACGGCGTGCTCAGGGTCGGCGACACGCTGACCGAGGGCGAGACGGTGAAGATCACCGGCATCCCCAACTTCGCGCCGGAAATCCTGCGCCGCGTGAAGCTCGAGGATCCGATGAAGTCCAAGCAGCTCAAGCGCGCGCTCGACGATCTCGCCGAGGAGGGCGTGACCCAGGTATTCCGCCGCATCATCGGCGGCGATCACATCGTGGGTGTCGTCGGCGAGCTGCAGCTCGACGTGCTGAAGACCCGCGTCGAGGCCGAGTACCAGGTCAAGATCGAGCTGGAGCCGGCGCCGTTCGAGACCGCGCGCTGGATCGCCGCCGACAGCAAGGCCGATCTCGACGCCTTCATGTCGGCCAACCGCGGCGGCATGTCCGAGGACCGCGACGGCTCCCCGGTCTTCCTGGCCCGCAACGCCTGGGAGCTGGGCTACATCGCCGAACGTTCGCCGAAAATCCGCTTCTCCGACATCCGCGAGCGGGCGTAGATGTTTCCTCCCCAGCGGAGCTGGGGAGGTGTCGCGTCATACGCGACGGAGGGGTCATTGCTGGGAGCGCGCCACTTCGATGGCGCTCATGGGATGTGTCTTCAACGAGAAGAGCGCCATCGGAGAGGCGCGCTCCAGCAATGAGCTCACGCAGGAGGAGTCCCATGACCACATCCATCGTCCGCATCGACCCCGGCCCGCGTCTCAGCGAAGCCAGCGTCCACGGCGACCGCATGTATCTCTCCGGCATGACCCCGGAGGACACCTCGCTCGACATCACCGGGCAGGTGAAGCAGGCCCTGGCCGAGATCGATGCGCTGCTGGCGCGCGGCGGTAGCGACAAGACCAGGATCCTGAGCGCCGTGATCTGGCTCGCCGACATCGCCGACTTCGCCGCCATGAACGCGGTGTGGGACGCCTGGGTGGTGCCCGGCCAGGCGCCGGCGCGCGCCACGGTGCAGGCGCGGCTGAACGACCCGAGAATGAAGGTCGAAATCATGGTCGTCGCGGCGCGCTAGCCTCTGCTAAGGTCGCCGCCGCCCAAAAGCCCAACGAGGAGAGGAGAGGACGATGGTGCAACGTATCAATGCTGGTCCGCGCATGAGCAGCGCGGTGGTGCACGGCAACACGGTCTATCTCGCCGGCCTGACGGCCGACGATGCGAAGGCCGACGTCAAGGGCCAGACCGCCCAGATCCTGGCCAAGATCGACAAGTTCCTGGCCGAGGCCGGCACCGACAAGTCGAAGATCCTGTCGGCCAACATCTGGCTGACCGACATCGCGACCTGGAGCCAGATGAACGAGGTGTGGGACGCCTGGGTCGCCCCCGGCAACACGCCGGCCCGCGCCACCGTCGAGGCCAAGCTCGCGGCCCCGGGCCTCAAGGTCGAGATCATGGTGCAGGCGGCGAAGTAAGCCTTCGCTTCTTACGAAGAAATGAAGGGCCGGCATTCGCCGGCCCTTTTTCTTGTCCGTATTCGGCACACGCGGCCGCGCAGTGGCGAGTGCAATTGATTGCACACGGTCGTGGCTGCAGGCGCGAGCCAGTCCGGCTGGCCCTTGTGCCCGCTGGTGTGACGTCGTGATAGCAGGTGTGATCAGCAGAGCAGGTGCGATTGAACAGACGATGGTGGCTGCAGGGGAGAGCCAACGCGGCTGTCCGCTCTGCCCGCTCGTGCGGCGTCGTGATAGCCGGCTTGAACATATGCGCGCGATTCGAACGACATCACCGTGATCGCCATGACCGACGCAAGCCAACCCACCGCTGACGCAACGACGTTCCGGTGCGTCAGTGCCAAGTCCTTGATTCCAAACGCCGGTGACGCACGGACGCAACGGACGCAAGAATCGGAGCCGACTCTCCACGGCCGCTCTGCGAAGGGGGAGGTGACACACGTGAGGGAGCGGGCGTCGGATGACCCCGACCGCAAGACGGCGGCCCCGACCGCACCAGGCGTTCCGAACTGTCGCTTGCGGTCGGGCCAACTCCTTGATTCCAAAGGCTCCGACCGCAACCGACCGCACCGACCGCAAGAAAAGAGGGTCGTTCTATTCTGTGGGCCGGCGCGTGACGCTCTCTCCCAGCCATGGAGTGCTCCGGCGTCCGCCCGAAGTGTCGAGCTCCTTGATCCGTGCAGGACGATCCCTGATCCGCTTCTGAAATTCCCTGATCTGGTGCTTCAATTTCCCTGTTCTGGTGCGAGCAAATCCCTGATCCAATTCCCTGTTATGGGCTGCCGGCACCGTGATAAAAGCCCGATCTGGCAGCATTTCAGCCGTGTCGGCGGCGATTTTTCTTGGCGACAACAGCGTGGTCGCGATGCAGTAGCGGCCGCCGTGCAGTCGACTGCGCATAGGCCTGCAACGACACGCCGGGAGGAGAGATCGTTGCCTTCCCGGGCAGGCGATGCTGCCACTGCCGGCATGATCACGGGATGCGAGCGACGCCGTAGCGCAGCATCTCTCTCGACCGGCGGCGGCTCACGTATTGCCGGTCACCTTCAGCACGAACCGTATGACGGCGTCGAAGGCGTCCGAGAGCAGCCAGTTGAGGACGTTGAGGTTGGTGCCGATCTGGCTGCCGATCAGCGGCAGGATGAACAGCAGGCCGATGATGATGAACATGCCGTAGGGCTCCAGCCTGGCGAGCGGCACGGCCAGAAAATCGGGCAGCAGGCCGACGGCGACGCGCCCGCCGTCGAGCGGTGGCAGCGGCAGCATGTTGAAGACGGCGAGGATGACGTTGAGCACGATCATGTTGCGAAGGTTTTCGACCACCCACGGCACGGCCTGCGGCGGCAGCAGGGGCAGCGCATGGGCGAGCAGGCCGGCGGCGAGGGCGAGCACGATGTTGATGCCCGGGCCGGCCGCCGCCACCAGCACCATGTCCCGCCGCGGATTCTTGAGCATCCGGAAATTCACCGGCACCGGCTTGGCGTAGCCGAACAGGAACGGCGCATGCGTCAGCAGCAGGATGCCGGGCAGCAGGATGGTGCCGAACGGATCGACATGCTTCAGCGGGTTGAAGGTGACGCGGCCCAACCGCGCGGCGGTCGGATCGCCGCGCCTGGAGGCGACGAAGGCGTGCGCCGCCTCGTGCAGGGTGATCGCCAGCAGGGCAGGGATCACCCAGGTCGAGGCGGTGTACAGCGTCGACAGCAACTGCTCGTTCATGATGGTTCCCGACGATCGCCGCGTGGGGCCGCGCGACCGGCGCCTGTCCTGTGGTTGGTCTTGCTAGTTGGTCGGCCCGAGGATCTTGCCGGGATTCATGATGTTGTCGGGATCGAGCGCCCGCTTGATCGAGCGCATCAGCGACATCGCCTCGCCATGCTCCTCGTAGAGGAACTTGATCTTGCCCATGCCGACGCCGTGCTCGCCAGTGCAGGTGCCGCCGAGCGCCAGGGCGCGCGCCACCATGCGGTCGTTCAGCGCCTCGGCGCGCGGCAGGTAGGTCGGGTCGTCGGGGTCGACCATCATGGTGAGATGGAAGTTGCCATCGCCGACATGGCCGACGATCGGGGCGTAGATCCTGCTGGCGACGATGTCCTTCTGCGTCTCGAGGATGCATTCGGCGAGCCGCGAGATCGGCACGCAGACGTCGGTCGCCCACATGCCCCAGCCGGGCCGCGCCGACTTGGCCGCCCACGCCGCGTCGTGGCGCGCCTGCCACATCCTGCTGCGCTCCTCGGCCTGGCCGGTCCAGGCGAAGTGGCTGCCGCCGTTGTCGGCGGCCAGCGCCTGCACCATCTCGGCCTGCTCCTTCGTGCTCGCCTCGGTGCCGTGGAATTCCAGCATCAGCGTGCTCTTCAACGGCAGGTCGAGCTTGGAGTACCTGTTCACGGTGTCGACCGTCTCGGTGTCCATCAGCTCGATGCGCGCCACCGGGATGCCGGACTGGATGGTCTGGATCACCGTGTTGACCGCGCCTTCCAGCGTGTCGAAGGCGCAGGTCGCCGAGACCATCGATTCGGGGATGCCGTAAAGACGCAGCGTGATCTCGGTGATGATGCCGAGCGTGCCCTCGGAGCCGACGAACAGCTTCACGAGGTCGTAGCCCGCCGACGATTTGCGCGAGCGGCGGCCGAGCCGCATCAGCCGGCCGTCCGGCGTCACGACCTGCAGAGCCAGCACGTTCTCGCGCATGGTGCCGTAGCGCACCGCGTTGGTGCCCGAGGCGCGCGTGCTGGTCATGCCGCCGATCGAGGCGTCGGCGCCGGGATCGATCGGGAAGAACAGGCCGGTGGCGCGGATGTATTCGTTGAGCTGCTTGCGCGTGACGCCCGGCTGCACCACCACGTCGAGGTCGGCCTCGTTGACCGCCAGCACCCTGTTCATGCGGCTGACGTCGAGGGAGATGCCGCCGTTGAGCGCGCTGATGTGGCCCTCCAGCGAGGTGCCGGTGCCGAAGGCGATGATCGGCGTCTTGTGCCGGGCGCAGAGCTGCACGATCTGCTGCACCTCCTCGGCCGACTCGGCGAACACCACGGCGTCGGGCAGGTGCGCCTCGTGGAACGAGATGTCCTTGCCGTGCTGCTCGCGCACGGCATGGGACGTGCTGACGCGGTCGCCGAAAAGCTTCTTCAGCTCGGCGACGGTGAGATCGACCTCGGGGGCTCTTGCCTGGGCCTGGGCGGCCATTGCGGTTCTCCTGGCCCCCCTTCGCTCCTGCGGAGCTTCGGGCGACCTGTGTCATGTCGTTTGCCTCGGCCTCCCGAAGCTGCCCGGCAGCGTAGGGTGGCTGGCGTAGGGCCTGTGGATACGCTGAAACGCCGCGAAAGCCAACCGAGGGAATGGGCGGCAATAGATCGGTCGTGTGCGACAGGCGATTGGGACCTGAGCCACGGCCTTCAGGAAGCGGCCGCTGGCCCAGAGCTGCCTCTCGACCGTCACGCGGCAAGGTCGGGCAATGCCAGGTCAAGGGCGTCGCGATCTCGCCCGCCATGGCCGTCGGCATGAAGAAGGCACGGGCCTAGTGATGATTCGGCTGCGTTCTCAAGCAGCTTGTTCACATTTTGTGAACATGCTATTGAAGTCCCGTGCAGGTCATCGCCAAGAGGACGCTGCGGGAGTTCTGGCGGCGTCATCCCGCAGCCGAGACGCCGTTGAAACTTTGGTATGCCCGCGTCGTTCGAGCGCGTTGGCTGGGACCACGCGACGTTCGAGCACAATTCGGGGCGACAGTAGACTTTGTCGCCGGAAACAGGGCGATCTTCGATGTTGGCGGCAACAAGTATCGACTGGTTGTGAAGATAGACTATGCCGTTGGATTGGTGTTGGTTCGTTTCGTCGGGCTTCATGCCGCCTACGACCGGATCGATGCCCGAACCGTGTGAGGACACACGATGCCGATGAGACCTATTCGGACACGGGCAGAACACGATCGGGCCCTGGCGGAGATCGAGCGCCTGATGGGCGCAAAGCGTGGCACGCCACGGGCAGACCGGCTCGAGGTGCTCGTCGCGTTGGTCACTGCGTACGAAGCGACACGCGACAGGATAGACCTGCCAGAGCCGATCGAGGCGATCCAAACTCACATGGAGGAGCGCGGCCTGGAACAAGCCGATTTTGCGCGCCTGGTGGGATCGCGTTCACTGGCGTCGGCGATCCTCAATCGCAAGCGGCCGATGTCCCTGTCGGTTATCCGCAAGCTTTCGACGGCGTGGGACATTCCGGCGGAAGTCCTGGTCCAAATCTATCGCCTCGAAGGTCAGCGACCACCCAAGGCCGCCTAAAGGGTGGCCGGCTGCCGCGTGTTCCGTGCCGCCTGCCCGGGATGCATCAGGACTAGCCGCGTTGCCAGCAGCGCACCGAGCGCAAGCGAAACGCCGATGCCGGCGACGCAGGCGGTCCAGCCCAGGCGGTCGAACAGAACGCCGAGCACCGCGCTGCCGGTGAGGCCGCCCAGGAAGTAGCTGGCGAGGTAGAGGCCGCTGGCGGCGCCGCGGTCGACGGTGGCGGCGCGGCCGACGAAACCGGTGGCGGTGGCCTGGGCGAAGAACGTGCCGACGGCGAGCAGGGCGAGGCCGGCGAGCACGGCGGAAAGCGTGTCGGCGAGCAGGAACGGCAGGCCGGCGGCGGCGAGCGCGAAGGCCGACCACAGGGCGGGGCGCGTGCCGATGCGGGCGGCGACCTTGCCGGCGAGCGGCGTGGTGACGATCGACGGCAGGAAGACGAAGTAGACGACGCCCAGCATCATCATGCCGACCGAGAAGGGCGGACGCACGAGCACGAAGTTCACGTAGGTGAAGGTGCCGATGAAGGCGAACAGAATGAGGAAGCCGATGGCGAAGGCGGCGCGCAGGGCCGGGTTGGCGAGATGGACGAGGAAGCTGTCGAACGGGTGGCCATGGCTCATGTCGGCCAGCCGCATCGGCGGCGTGCGCTCGACGCTGAACCACACCAGGATGGCGCCGGCGAAATTGAGCGCGGCGAAGATATGGAAATTGGCGGCGAGGCCCCAGTGATCGACCAGGCCCGCCGCCAGCAGGCGGCCGAACAGGTTGCTCGCCACGTTGCCGGTGATGTAGGCGGCGAAGGCGCCGGCGGTGTCGGCGGCGCTCGTATGCTCACCGAGATGGGCCAGCGTGAGCGCGAAGGCCGTCGACATGCAGAGGCCCTGGGCGATGCGCAGCAGGGTGAACAGCGGCAGGTCGGGCATGGTCGCGAGCAGCGCCGTCGGCAGGGCGAGCAGCGCCAGGCTCGCGAGGATGCCGCGCCGCCGGTCGAGATGGCGGCCGAACAGGGCGACGGCCAGGCCGCCCGCGGCCATGCCGATGGTGGTGGCGTTGACGGCGAAGCCCATCTCCGCCGGCGACACGCCGTAGGCACGGGTGAGCGCCGGCAGGATGGCCTGCGTCGCGAACAGATCGACCACGGTCAGGAAGGCGGTGAGGCCGATCGTGAACGCGCGCAGGACACCGGACATGGGACGCTCCTCGGCTCGAGGTTACATGCCGTGGTCGTTGGGATCGGCAGCGATGTCGAACGACAGCAGCACGGCCGCGGCCTTGCCGTTGTTCTGCCACCAGTGCGCGGTGGCATGCGACTCGCGCGCCACTTCGCCCGCCTTGTGGACGATCGGCACGGCGCAGTTGCTGGCGTTCTCGACGATCTCGCCGCTGACGATGTAGATCAGCGCCGGCCGATCGGCATGGCTGTGCCAGGGCACGATGCCGCCCGGCTGCACCTCGAGCTTGCGGACGCGCATCATGTGACCCTTGAGGGCGACCTTCTCGCCGGCGAGGTCGATGGACGACAGGACCTTGTCGGTCACGCCCTTGGGGCCATGGGTGACCGGTTTGACGGCGTCGGCCTTGACCTTGTCGGCCGGGCATTCGCCGGCAAGGGCGGGACCGGCCAGGCCGAGCCCGGCAAGCAGAAGGGTTGAAACGAGGGCAGGGCGAACAAACATGGGCATCTCCGTCGAATGGGCCGAGACCGGGTTGGTCGAGGCGATGGGCGGAGCATCGGCCGAGGCTGTGTGAAGCGAAAATGCCGATCAGGAATGGATTCCATAGCCGGGGACGATCGCCCTATAAGCGGCGCGGGCCCCGCATCGCGGCGAGACGTGAAGGGCGAGAGCTGAGGACTGGGCAAGAGCTGAGGGGAGACCGAGAATGACAATTCGCTTCGACAACCGGGTCGCCATCGTCACCGGCGCCGGCGGCGGCCTCGGCCGCGCCCATGCCCTGCTGCTGGCATCGCGCGGTGCCAGGGTGGTGGTGAATGATCCCGGCGGCGCGGTCGACGGCAAGGGCGGCAATCACGCGGCGGCCGACAAGGTCGTGGCGGAGATCAAGGCAGCGGGCGGCAGCGCCGTCGCCAACTACGATTCGGTGGCCGAGCCTGCGAGTGCGGGCAACATCGTCAAGACGGCGGTCGACGCGTTCGGCACGGTCGACATCGTCGTCAACAATGCCGGCGTGCTGCGCGACAAGACCTTCCACAACATGACGGTCGAGGATTTCGACTTCGTCGTGAAGGTGCACTTCCTCGGCACCGCCTACGTCACCCATGCCGCCTGGCCGATCCTGCGGGCCAAGGCCTACGGCCGCGTCGTCGTGACCTCGTCGAACTCCGGCATCTACGGCAATTTCGGCCAGGCCAACTATGCCGGCGCCAAGCTCGCCGTCGTCGGGCTCATGAACGCGCTGCGTCTCGAGGGCCAGAAGTACAACGTGCTGATCAATGCGCTGGCGCCGGTCGCCGGCACGCGCATGACCGAGAGCCTGATGACGCCCGAGATGCTGGCCAGGCTCGATCCCTCGTTCGTTTCGCCGATGGTCGCCTATCTGTGCAGCGAGCAGTGCCAGCACACCGGCGAGATCTGGAGCGCCGGCGCCGGTTACTTCGCGCGCATCGAGTATCGCGAGGCGCCGGGCGTACGCATTGCGGGCCGCGCCCCCACCATCGAGGACGTCGCTGACAACATCGAGAAGATCGCCGACCTCTCGACAACCAAGGTCTACCGGACCTCGTCGGAGGAAGTGGCGGCGGTGGTCGGCAGCTGAAGAGCGGGTGCCCGGCACGCGGCCGACTGGCGCCGATCGCGGATTGGCTCGCCAGCGAGGGCCGGCTGGTGGCCACGCCGTCGGCTTTCCTCGAGCAGCTGGGCGACCGGCTCGCCAAGGCCGGGCTGCCGGTCTGGCGCATCTATATCGGTCTGCAGCTCGTCCATCCCGAGCTGCAGGCCATGGCCTACGTCTGGCGGCGCGGCGAGAAGGTGCAGGAGATCGCCCGCGCCTTCGGCACCCAGTTCACCTCGGCCTACATCGGGAGCCCCCTGCAGGAGGCGCGCGAGCAGAACCGGGCGGTGCGGTATCGCCTGAAGGACGTCGGCCCGAGCCACAGCCTCACGCTGCGCGAGGTCAAGGCCGACGGCGGCACCGACTATCTCGCCCTGCCGATGCGACTGCGCCGCGAGGGACCGCTGCCGGTCGTCACCTTCACGACCAACGACCCGGCCGGCTTCTCCGACCAGGACATCGCCGACTTCACGCGCCTGGTCGACATGGTGGGCGCCATCGTCGAATCCCACATCGAGCGCGGCGTTGCCGATACGGTGGCGCGGACCTATCTCGGCCGCGAGATCGGCCAGCGCGTGCTGAACGGCGCCATCCGGCGCGGCGAGGGCCAGGAGATTCGCGCGGTCCTGTGGTTCTCCGACCTGCGCGACTTCACCGGCATGAACGAGCGCATGACGCCGGGCGAGCTGCTCGAGCTGTTGAACAATTACCTGCAGCTGGTCGGCGACGCGCTCGACGCGAACGGCGGGGAGATCCTGAAATTCATCGGCGACGGCGTGATGGGCTACTTCCCCGCCGAGGACGCGCTGTTCCTGCCGATGGTGACCTCGGCCGCGCTCGCTGCGGCGCGCCGGCTGATGGGCGACATCGAGGCCGCCAACGAGGCGCGCGCCACCGGCGGGTTGGAGCCGCTGCGCTTCGGCATCGGCCTGCATGTCGGCACGGTGACGTTCGGCAATGTCGGCACCGGCAACCGCCTCGACTTCACCGTCATCGGTCCGGCCGTCAATCTCACCGCCCGGCTGGAAAACCTGACCAAGGAGCTCAAGGTCCCGGTGCTGGCGTCGGCCGCCTTCAACGAGGTCTGCCCGGTGCCGCTCACCTCGCTCGGCTTCCATCGCCTGCGCGGCGTTGCCGAGCCGGTCGAGGTGTTCACCCTGCCCTCGTGATGACGCGCAGACAGAAATCGACGTGCCGCGATGCGACGCGGCCGGATGGCGCTGGAACGGCCCGCGTGCCAGTCTCCGCGGCCATGGACATAACGCCCGTAATCGCCGCTCTCGAAGACGGCGTGCTGACCCTGACGCTCAACCGGCCGCAGCGGCTCAACGCCATGAGCCCGGCGCTGATCGAGACGATCAACCACGAGCTCGCCCGCGCGCGCGACGACGCCGATATCCGCGCCGTCCTGCTGACGGGCGTCGGCCGCGGCTTCTGCGCCGGCGCCGACCTCGCCGATGGCGGTCCAGGTGATGGTGCGGCGGACGGCCCGCGCGATCTCGGCGCCGCCATGGACCGCATCTTCAACCCCATGATCCGCGCCATGCGGGCGCTGCCCAAGCCGATCGTCGCTGCCGTGAACGGCATCGCGGCGGGCGGCGGCGCCAACCTGGCGCTGGCCTGCGACATCGTGCTGGCCGCCCGCTCGGCCCGCTTCGACCAGGCCTTCGTGCGCATCTCGCTGATCCCCGATCTCGGCGGCACTTATTTCCTGCCGCACATCGTGGGCGATGCGCGTGCCCGCGGCCTGGCGATGCTCGGCAGCTCGGTGCCGGCCGAGGAAGCGGCGCGCATGGGCATGGTGTGGCAGGTCTTCGACGATGACGCGCTGATGGCAGAGGCGCAGAAGCTCGTCCATCGGCTGGCCAAGGGGCCGACGCTCTCGTATGCCGCCATCAAGCAGGCCATGAACGTCGCCGCCACCAACACGCTCGACCAGCAGCTCGACCTCGAGCGCGACAGCCAGCGCGCGCTGAGCCTGAGCGCCGACTGCAAGGAGGGCATCGCCGCCTTCCTCGCCAAGCGCCCCGCCAACTTCACCGGACGATGAGCCCATGAGCTACGACAGGATCATCCTCACCAAGGACCAGGGCCTCGCCACGCTGACGCTGAACGTGCCGGAGAAGCTCAACGCCGTGTCGCGCAAGATGATCGTCGACATCAAGGATTGCTGGGAGAAGCTCGCCCAGGATTCCTCGGTGCGCGCCGTGCTGCTGACCGGCGCCGGCCGCGGTTTCTGTGCCGGTGCCGACCTGGCCGATCCCGATCGCGAGGGCGTCGGTGGGGACGCGGGCTCAGCTCTCGAGAAGCACTTCAATCCGGTAATCCGCCTGATGCGCGCGCTGCCCAAGCCGATCATCGCGGCGGTCAACGGGCCGGCGGCGGGCGTCGGCATGAGCTTCGCGCTCGCGGCCGACATCGCGGTGGCGGCCAAGTCGGCGACCTTCCTGCAGGCCTTCGCCCGCATCGGCCTGCTGCCCGACGGCGGCAGCACGTGGTTCCTGCCGCGCCTGGTGGGCGATCAGCGCGCCCGTGCGCTCGCGATGCTGGCGCCGCAGATCACCGCGACGCAGGCCAAGGAATGGGGTCTGATCTGGGATGTCGTCGAGGATGCCGACCTGATGAAGACGGCGACGGACATCGCCCGCCGCCTGGCCGACGGCCCGACCCTGTCGCTGGCCCGCATCAAGGAGGCGTTGGGGCGCGCCAGCGGCAACGATCTCAGCCAGCAGCTCGACGTCGAGCGCGACTTCCAGCGCGAGCTGGGACGCAGCGAGGATTTCAGGGAAGGCGTCGCGGCCTTCCTCGGCAAGCGCAAGCCGGCTTTCAAGGGCAAGTAGTTGGGGGAGAGATCATGACGACGCCACACAAGGAGATCACCTCGGGCCTCAGGTTTCCGGAGGGCCCGGTCGCCATGCCCGACGGCTCGGTGATCCTGGTCGAGATCGCCCGCCAGACGCTGACCCGCGTTATGCCAGACGGCAAGCAGCATGTGATCGCCACTCTGGGCGGCGGCCCGAACGGGGCGGCGATGGGGCCGAACGGCAAGATCTACGTTACCAACAACGGTGGCTTCAACTGGATCAAGCTGCCCGACGGCCGGACCTTCCCCGGCACACAGCCGGCCGAGTACAAGGGCGGCTCGATCCAGGTCGTCGATCCGGAGACCGGCAAGTTCGAGACGCTCTACGAGTCGTGCGACGGCCGCAAGCTGAACGGCCCCAACGACCTGGTGTTCGACGATGCCGGCGGTTTCTGGTTCACCGACCTCGGCAAGACGCGCGACCGTGATAGCGACCGCGGCGCGGTCTACTATGCCAAAGCCGACGGCTCGAAGATCGAGGAGAAGATCTTCCCGCTCGAGCGGCCCAACGGCTGCGGCCTGTCGCCCGACGGCAAGGCGCTCTACGTCGTCGAGACGCCGACCGCGCGCTGCTGGAGCTTCGAGCTCTCGGCGCCGGGCGAGATCAAGTCGGCCAATGGCCCCTATCGCGGCGAGAAGGGCCGCGTGGTGGTGGGCCTCGGCGGCTACCAGATGTTCGATTCGCTCGCCGTCGATTCGGCGGGCCACATCTGCGTCGCCACGCTGATCACCGGCGCGGTGTCGGACATCTCGCCCGACGGCCAGTCGGTGACCCAGTACAAGCTGCCCGACGCGATGGTCACCAACGTCTGCTTCGGCGGCAAGGAGTTGCGCACGGCCTACGCCACGCTCTCGCTCACCGGCAAGCTGGTGAGCTTCGAATGGCCGCGCCCAGGCCTGAAGCTCGAGTATTTGAACAAGTAGGCATCATCGCTGGGACCGCGCCACTCATGCTCTTCCGGACCGCGGGCGTCCCGCCCGCTCAGATTCATGAACGGGCGGGACGCCCGCGGTCCGGAAGAGCATGACCTACCCCTTGGCCAGCGCCCTCACCTCGCGGCTGGCGACGACGCGGCCCGCGGCGTAGGCCTCGTGGTTGGCGTCGACGTCGGCGAGCTTGTAGCGGTAGTTCACCATCATGGCGTACGATTGGCGGAAGCCGTTGCCGCTGGTGTCGCCCAGCCAGTTCAACCGCTCGACGATGGCGCCATTGCCGAGATGGAAATGGGCGACGCGGTCGATGGCGCGGCCGCGCTCGTCCGTCGCGGTGAGGTACTTGGCCGCCAGCCGGCTCAGGATCGGGCGCAGCGCCTTGGAGATCGCCGGCACCTCCCACCACACCGGTCGGTCGAGCAGCATGCGCACCGCGGCGGCGCCGGTGGCCTCGTCGATCACCGGCGCCAGCGAGGCGATCTCCGCGGCGGTCAGGACCTGGTCGCCTTCGGCCTTCAACCGTCCGTCGATGTAGTGCCGCAGGCCCGGGATCGGCGAGAGGGTAGCGAACTCCTTGATGTTGGGCAGGTCGCGCGCCAGCTGGTCGGCGACGCGCTTGATCAGGAAGTTGCCGAAGCTGATGCCGGCCAGCCCCTGCTGGCAGTTCGAGATCGAGTAGAAGATGGCGGTGTTGGCGTGGCGCGTATCGTGCGTAGCCGCGCGGGCGTCGAGCAGCCGCTGGACGTTGCCGGCGAGGCCGTCGACCAGCGCCACCTCGACAAAGATCAGCGGCTCGTCCGGCATGCGCGGATGGAAGAAGGCGAAGCAGCGGCGGTCGCTGTCGAGCCGGTTCTTGAGATCGCGCCACGAGCGGATGGCGTGCACCGCCTCGTAGGCGACGAACTTCTCGAGCAGCGAGGCCGGCGCCTCCCAGTCGATGCGCACCAGGTCGAGAAAGCCGACATCGAACCATGCGCTGAGCAGCGGCCGCAGGTCCTCGCTCAGCATGCGCGCCGCCGCGTCCGACTTGCCGAGAGTCAGCAGCTCGGCGCGCAGGTCGACCACGAACTTCACGCCCTGGGGCACGCCGACGAACTCGCGCAGCAGGCGCACCGCCGGCGGCTCGAGCGCCTTGACCAGGGCGCGCGGCGCGTCCTTCGAGGCGCGCCACCGTTCGACCGTCGCCAGCGCCGCCTCGCGCGGCAGGCCGTAGTCGTGCGCCAGCGTCAGCAGGAACTTCCGGCGGCCGGCCGAGGACAGGGACAGGTAGGTCTGGCCGAGCTCGGCGGCGCGTCGGCGCTGCGCCGTCTCGCCGCCCTTGCCTTCGAGGCAGGCATCGATGCGTCCCTTCAGGCGCGGGATGTCGTCGTCGGGCAGATCGGGACGGATCGGCGCCCCCACGACCTCGCGCGCGCCGCGGGTCGTCTCGACGAAGGCCGTGCGCAGCCGCTCGAGCGTGCGATCGACGGTGCTGGAAAGAGGAAGGACCATGGCCCAATTATGTCATGCTGAACGTGTCACTGCAGTGGCATCGACCATCGCAATTGCCGCAGCAGCAACCGTGCCATTTTCGGCCGCGCCGACGCTTGGCGGCGCACTCCCGTGGCGTCAGCGCCGCGCGAACTCGAACAGCGGGCCGCTGTCGAGGGCGCCTTCGATCTCCAGCATGCGCCGCTTGGTGGCAACGCCGCCATTGGCCGAAAAGCCGCCCATCCTGCCGTTGGCCGCCAGCACGCGATGGCAGGGCACGATGATGGCCACCGGGTTGCGGCCGAGCGCCTGACCGACCTCGCGCGCTTCCTGCGGTACGCCGAGACGTCTGGCGATGTCGCCGTAGGTCAGCGTCCGGCCGGGCGGAATGGTGCGCGCCACCGCGTAGACCTTGCGATGGAACTCGGGGACCTCGTCGAGGTCGAGCGCCACATCCGAAAGATCGATCGCCGCACCGCCGAGCAGCGCCAGCACCCGATCGATGGCGCGCTGCACATCGGCCGGCGGCTCGGACTCGTGCGCCCCCGGCCAGCGCCGGCGCAAGCGGGTCCGCGTGGCCTCGGCACTCGCCTCGGGCAATTGCAGCCCGGTGATGCCGTTCGCATTCCAGGCGATGCCGCAGACGCCGAGTGGTGTCTCGAAGAGGGCAAAGCCCGGCGCGGTCGCAGTGCTGGTCGTCATGACGGCTACCGTCCTCCCTGGCCGGTCGACCCGTCAAGGGTGCGTCACGCCACCCGGCGCAGCCGGGCCAGCTCGCTGTCCATCAGGGTGCGGTACGGCCCCTTGCGCAGCAGCAGCTCCTCGGGCGAGCCGTCCTGCATGACGCGGCCGCGATCGAGAACGATGATCCGGTCGAAGCTGCGCAGCGTCGACAGGCGATGGGCGATGGCGATCACGGTGCGGCCCTGCATCAGGCGGTCGAGAGCTTGGCGGATCAGCTCCTCGGATTCGCCGTCGAGCGAGGAGGTGGCCTCGTCGAGCAGCACGATCGGTGAATCCTTCAAGAGCGCACGCGCAATGGCGATGCGCTGGCGCTGGCCACCCGACAGGCGCGTGCCGCGCTCGCCGACGATCGTCGCGAAGCCGTCCGGCAGGGCCTCGATGAAGTCGCGACAGCGCGCCGCCTCGGCCGCCGCGACCACGTCCGCATCGGACGCGTCGGGCCGGCCATAGCGAATGTTGTCCAGGATCGAGCGGTGCAGCAGGGAAATGTCCTGCGGCACGAAGGAGATCGCGTGACGCAGGCTTTCCTGCGTGATGTGCGCGATGTTCTGGCCGTCGATCAGGATGCGACCGCTGTCGACGTCGTGAAAGCGCTGCAGCAGCGCCAGCACCGTCGACTTGCCGCCGCCCGACGGGCCGACCAGCCCGGTCCGCCGGCCGGCGGCGATCCTGAGGCTGAGGCCCTCGAACAGCTTGCTGCCGCCGGGATAGGCGAAGGCGACGTTCTCGAACGCCACCCCCTGTTGCCGCGGCACCAGGGCTACCGCCGCGGGGTGCTCGCGAAGGGCATGGGGCTGCAGCAGGGTGGCAATCGCCTCGGCAAGCCGCGCCATGTGCTGGGTAACGTCGACCAGCGCCACCGCCAGGTCACGCGTGGCATGCAATACAGTGAAGCCCAGCGTGCATACCAGAACGACGTCGCCGACGCTCGCCTGGCCGCGCTGCCACAGCACGATCGCCCAGGCCAGGATCGCGACCGTCAGAACGATGGTAATGGCAGCGTGCAGCAGGCGCAGCCTCTCGAGGTACTGCAGACTGCGCCGGCGCGCGCTCATCTCGCTGTCTATCGTGCGGTCGAAGCGGCTGTGCTCGCGGCCGATCGCGCCGAAGGTCCTGACCAGCGGCATGTTGCCGAGGACGTCGGTCAGCTCGCCTTCGACCCGCGCGGCGCGATCGGCGAAGCCGTGATGAAGCGGCGCACCGCGGGCCGCCATCCGGAACAGCAACACCATGATGATGCCGGAGATGGCGAACAGCGCCATCGCCATGGGCAGGCTGACGACCGCCAGGTAGGCGATGGCGCCCATGGTTGCCGCGCACGGCGGCAGCACGTTCCAGATGAAGAGATTCTCGACGGCGAAGGAGGCGTTCGAGGTGGCCGTCACCCGGCCGGTGAGCGTGCCCGTCAGGCGCTGCGCGAAGTAGCTTGGTGCGTGTCCCGTGAGATAGCGGAACAGCTCACTGCGCAGATCGCCGGTGACGCCGACAAAGGCATGGCTTGCGATCCAACCGGCCAGACGCCACAACAGGTTGTCGGCGGCAATCAGCGACACCAGGAGTCCAAAGGCCAGCCAGATGCCGCCCGCGGTCGGGCCGGCCGACAGCGTGTCGACCAGAAACTTGACGCCGTACTGCGTGCTGATCGAGCAGCCGACCGCACCCAGCACCGCTGCAAGAATGGAGGCGTGCGCAACCCATCGGCGGCGCACATAGCGCAGCACGAACGCAACGGGCCGGTGCGCGTAATTGCTGAGACGATCCATATTCCGAAGAAGTGCAACGATTGAGCCGCGATTTCGTTACATGAGGAGAGGGGAACTCTGCGTGACAAATAAGTGGCTGCCACCTCGCGACCGCATTTTGTCGTCATCGAAGTTTCGAGTTCGTGTACCGAACCCCGGCGTCTCGCCGGGGTTCGTTGCTGTCTGGCGCTCGTGTCATTCGTTTCAAAGGAGGGCGGCTTCATGCGTATCGCGCAGATTGCACCGTTGACCGAGGCCATTCCGCCAAAGCTCTACGGCGGTACGGAACGCGTCGTCTCCTGGCTGACCGAGGAACTCGTGGCGCTCGGCCACGACGTCACGCTGTTCGCCAGCGGCGACTCCCGGACCTCGGCGAAGCTCGAGGCGATGTGGCCGCGTGCGCTGCGCATGGACGACAAGGTGCGCGACCCGATGGCGCTGCATGTCGCGATGCTGGAGCACGTCCGCCGACGGGCCCAGGAGTTCGATCTCCTGCACTTCCATCTCGACTACCTGCCGTTCTCGATGTTCTCGCGCCAGTCCACGCCCTTTGTCACCACCATGCATGGCCGGCTCGATCTGCCGGAGCATCAGACGGTATTCAATGCGTTCACGCACGTGCCGGTCATCTCGATCTCGAATGCGCAGCGCAGTCCGCTGCCCCAGGCGCGCTGGTTGAAGACGATCTATCATGGTTTGCCTTCGACCCTCCTGACGCCGCGGCCGATGAACCGCGACTACTTGGCCGTGCTGGGCCGGATAGCACCCGAGAAGGCGGTCGACAGGGCGATACGCATCGCCCAGCGCTGCAACCTGCCGCTGAAGATCGCGGCCAAGGTGGATCGCGTCGATGTCGACTACTTCGCCAACGAGATACGGCCGCTGCTCGACTTGCCGGGTATCGAGTACATCGGTGAGATAAGTGACGCGGACAAGTCCGAGTTTCTGAGCGGTGCGCGCGCGCTGCTCCTGCCGATCGACTGGCCCGAGCCGTTCGGCCTGGTGATGATCGAGGCCATGGCCTGCGGCACGCCCGTAATCGCCTATCCCAGCGGCTCGGTGTCCGAGGTCGTCGAGCATGGCCTGACCGGCTTCATCGTCGATGACGAAGCCGCTGCCGTGAATGCCATCGAGCATCAGCTCCCGCGCCTGTCGCACCAGAAGATCCATGCGCGATTCAAGGAGCGCTTCACTGCCCACCGCATGGCGGTCGACTACCTGAAAGTATATCACGCCCTCGCGACGGGGACGCGGCGTCCGCTGCGCACCGTCAACGGCACCACAGCGCCAGCCGCGCGCGACCATGAGGGCCGTCATCAAACTGGCATGCATGACGGGTTATACGTCTCGGATTGAGTCGATCCGAGGTGGGTTCGAGTGGTCGATCTGCGGGCTGAAAGCCGCGTCCGTCTGAAGGAAGCCGTGCGGCGCACCCGTGCGCTCTCCCTCGAAGGGGTTCTGGAGCGTTTGTTCGAGCGCCTCTTTCGCGGCCTGGTCTACACCCAGATCTGGGAGGACCCCGAGATCGATCTCGAGGCGCTGGCTCTGGGGCCGCAGTGTCGCGTCGTGGCCATCGCCTCCGGTGGCTGCAACGTCCTGTCGTACCTGACCGGGGATCCCGCGCACATCGTTGCCGTCGACCTCAGCCGGGCTCACGTGGCGCTCAATCGCCTGAAGGTGGTTGCGGCTACCCGGCTGCCGTCGTGGCAAGCCTTCTATGCTTTCTTCGGCGCAGCCGACGACGAGGCCAATCTCGACGCCTACGACCGGCTGATCGCGCCGCATCTCGACGCGCAGAGCCGTGCGTACTGGGAGGGGCGCAGCCTTCAGCAGCTCGGCCGCCGCCGCATCTCGATCTTCGCCCGCAATGCCTACCGGCACGGCGTGCTTGGCCGCTTCATCGGGCTTGCCCATGCCGCCGCACGCCTGCACGGCGTCGACCTGCGCGACCTCCTGAACGCACGCACGCTCGAGGATCAGCGCGCCTTCTTCGAAACCATGCTGGCACCATTGTTCGACAAGCCGGTCGTGCGCTGGGCGACCGCCAACCGGCTGTCGCTGTACGGTCTCGGCATCCCGCCGGCCCAGTACGAGGCCCTCGCGGGCGGCCGCGACATGGGCTCGGTCCTGCGCTCGCGCGTCGAGCGCCTAGCCTGCGGCTTCAGCCTCGACGACAACTACTTCGCCTGGCAGGCGTTCGGTCGACGTTACAGCGCCGACGGCCAGGGGCCGTTGCCACCCTACCTGCGGCGCGCGCAGTTCGACACGATCCGCGCGCGGGTCGATCGCATCGAGGCGTTGAACCGCTCGGTGACCGAGCATCTTGCCGCGTGCCCCGACGCCTCGTGCGATCGCTACGTCCTGCTCGATGCCCAGGACTGGATGACCGACGCCCAGCTCGAAGCGCTGTGGACCGAGATCACCCGTACGGCGCGCGCAGGCGCGCGCGTCATCTTCCGCACCGCCGCCGAGCCGTCGCTGCTGCCCGGCCGCCTCGATCCGGCGCTGCTGGCGCGCTGGCGCTACGACGAGGAAGCCTCGCTCGCCTTCACCGCGCGCGATCGCTCGGCAGTCTATGGCGGCTTTCATCTCTATGTTCTGGCCGGGCAGGCACGTGGGTGATCCGGCCGCGCCCGACCTGATGGACCGCCTCTATCGGCATCAGCGGCACGTCTACGACCTGACGCGGAAATTCTATCTCCTTGGCCGCGACCGCCTGATCGACGATCTGGCGCCGCCGCCGGGCGGGCGCGTGCTGGAGGTCGGCTGCGGCACGGCGCGCAACCTCGTCCACGCCGCGCGGCTGTGGCCCCAGGCTACCTTCTACGGCGTCGATCTTTCGCACGAGATGCTGGCGACGGCCCGGCGGACAGTCGGTCGGTCTGGCCTGCAGGGGCGCATCCGCCTCGCCCGTGCCGACGCCACCAGCTTCGATCCGGCGCTGTCGTTCGGCGTGCCGGGCTTCTCGCGAATCTTCTTCTCGTACAGCCTGTCGATGATCCCGGCCTGGCGCGACGCGCTGGCGCGGGCGCTGCATTGGCTGCCGGCCGGCGGTGAACTGCATATCGTCGACTTCGGCGGCCAGGAGCACCTGCCGGGATGGTTCCGCGCCGGTCTCCGCCGGTGGCTGGCGTGGTTCCATGTCGAGCCGCGCGAGGGGCTCGAGGCCGAGCTCGCGGCGCTGGCGGTCGGTGGCGGCGCGCTGTGCTGCCTCGACCGCCCACATGGCGGTTATGCCCAATACGCCGTGTTCCGCCGCGGCCCGACCGGTTAACGCTTCCCGACCGGGAGTTGGCAAGGCCCCAGGAGTTGGCAAAGCCCTAGGCGCGATGCTACCCCGGCAGATCGACTGAGTCGGGAGTAGTCAACATGACCGAAGCCTTCATCTGCGATGCCATTCGCACGCCGGTCGGCCGCTATAATGGCGGGCTTGCCGCCATGCGCGTGGACGATCTTGCCGCCCACCCCATCAAGGCGCTGATGAAACGCAACGCGAGCGTCGATTGGGGCTCGGTCGACGACGTGATCTACGGTTGCGTCAACCAGGCGGGCGAGGACAACCGCAATGTCGCGCGCATGGCCGGCCTTCTGGCCGGGCTTCCCGTCGAGGTCGCCGGCGCCACCGTCAATCGGCTGTGCGGGTCGGGGCTGGAAGCGGCGGGGCACGCGGCGCGCGCCGTCAAGCTCGGCGAGGCCGACATGATGATCGCGGGCGGCGTCGAAGGCATGACGCGCTCGCCCTACGTCATGGGCAAGCCGGAGAGCGCGTTCGATCGCTCGATGAAGCTCGAGGACACCGTGCTTGGCTGGCGCTTCGTCAACCCGCGCATGAAGGCGGCCTACGGCGTCGATGCCATGGGTCAGACGGCCGAGAACGTCGCCGGCGAGCACCAGATAAGCCGTACCGACCAGGACGCCTTTGCCTACCGCAGCCAGCGCCGTTGCAAGGCTGCCCAGGAGCGCGGCTTCTTCGACAAGGAGATCGTCGAAGTCTGCGTCAAGAAGGGCAAGACCGAGGCGATCGTCGCCAGGGACGAGCATCCGCGCGGCGACACGACGATGGAAATCCTGGCCAAGCTGCCGGCGGCCTTTCGCGAAGGCGGCTCGGTGACGGCGGGTAACTCGTCGGGCCTGAACGATGCCGCCTGCGCCATGATCATTGCCTCGGAAGCCGCCGCCAAGGCCAATGGGCTTACGCCGCGCGCGCGCATCCTGGGCGCGGTGTCGGCCGGCGTGCCGCCGCGCGTCATGGGCATCGGGCCGGTGCCGGCGACGCAGAAGCTGCTGGCCAAGCTCGGCCTCACGGTGCGCGACTTCGACACGATCGAGCTCAACGAGGCCTTCGCCGCCCAGGCGCTGGCGGTGCTGCGCCAGCTCGGCCTCGCCGACGATGCCGACAACGTCAATCCGAACGGCGGCGCCATCGCCATCGGCCATCCGCTCGGCGCCTCGGGCGGCCGCCTGATGATCACCGCGCTCAACCAGCTCGAGGCGACCGGCGGCAAACGGGCGCTCTGCACCATGTGCATCGGCGTCGGCCAGGGCATCGC
>NZ_JBFWZI010000117.1:0-23888 GCF_050185545.1 Reyranella sp.
CGCCCCACACCGAGGCGGTGAGGCCGACCGCCCAGCCGGGTTCCAGCAGGCGCGTGAAGGGCGTGTAGGTGCCGGCGATCATGGCGAAGATCGCGGCATGGTCGAAGCGCTGCAGCCAGTCGCGCCATCGATGCTGGTGCAGCATGTTGTAGGCGGCCGAGCAACCGAACATGGCGACCAGGCCGGTGGCGTAGATCGCGGCCGTCACCACGTCGCTGCCCGAACCGAGGACCGCGGCGAGCACCACGATCGTCACCGCCGCCGGTACGCCGAGCCCCAGGCCCAGCACATGGATCACGGCATCGACCGCCCGCTCATGGGCGCTCACAGTTCTCGCTGTTCCAGGCGTCGGCATGGCCGCCACATTGGCACGATGGCGCCCTCCGTGTGAACCTGTTCGTCGTCGGTCGCCTCTGTTGCTGGGAGCGCGCCACTCCGATGGCGCTCTTCTTGGTGATTGCACATCCCATGAGCGCCATCGGAGTGGCGCGCTCATAGGCGCTAACTTTGCCCATCGATGTCGCCGCTTTGCCGGGAGCGCACCTGGACCGCGGGCGTCCCGCCCGCTCATGATCTCATGATCATGATGAGTGATGAGCGGGCGGGACACCCGCGGTCCGGAAGAGCATGAGCGCCACGGGAGTGGCGCGCTCCAGCGCATGACGCCTTCTTTTGGCAAAGTTAGCGCCTATGAGTGGCGCGCTCCCAGCGAATGACGCGTTCATCCAGCAAATATGCGCCAATGCTCAAGGGGGTGAGCCCAGCTGGATCTCTCCGCTTCTGACGTCGGAATCCGCAGCGCCTTGTCTGGCGCCTTCCCCTTCCTCCACGTATGACGGAGTACCTCCCTCCCTGCAGCGCTGTTTGCAGCGCCACAGGGGGAGGATGAACGACAGTCACTCGAGGTTGGCATGGATCTCAATCTGCGCGGCAAGCTCGCTCTCGTCACCGGCGCCTCCAAGGGAATTGGGCTGGCGTGCGCCAGGCAGTTGGCGGAGGAAGGCTGCCATCTGCATATCGCCTCCCGGACCAAGGCGGATCTGGAGCGCGCCCGCGACTCGATCCAGGCGCGGCACAACGTTTCGGTGACCATCCATGCCTGCGATCTCAGCAACGGCCACACCGCGCGCTCGCTGGCCGCGGCCTGCGGCGACATCGACATCCTGGTGAACAATGCCGGCGCCATTCCCGCCGGCGACCTGCAGGCGATCGACGAGGCGCGGTGGCGCGACGCGTGGAATCTCAAGGTGTTCGGCTACATCAATCTCTGCCGCGCGGTCTATCCCGCCATGAAGGCGCGCGGCGGCGGCGTCATCGTCAACGTCCTCGGAGTCGCCGGGGAGCGGCCGACCTGGGGCTACATCGCCGGCAGCGCGGGCAACGCCTCGCTGATGGCCTTCACCCGGGGCATGGGCGGCACCAGCCTGGTCGATCGCATCCGCATCGTCGCCTGCAATCCCGGCCTCATCCGCACCGAGCGGATGGAGACGATGCTGCGGGCGACCGCTGCGGCCAAGCTCGGCGATGCCGCACGCTGGCAGGAGTTGATCCCGGCCAATCCGCCCGTCGGCGCGCCCGAGCAGTGCGCCGATCTCGTGGCGTTCCTGGCCTCCGATCGGGCGTCGCACATCACCGGCACGGTGGTCACGATCGATGGTGGAGCGGCGCACTATGCCGGAGTTCTGTAGGGCGTCTGAACGGGAGCCCGCCCGTCCATGGTGCCAACCGGTTGTCCGGCCGCAAGCGGTGGCGGACTGATCCGCCATGCGGCGGGCGCGCCGCTGCCCGCCTCGACAACGGGCGGATGCTGGATGAGTATTCGCGCGCAGGACCTGCACGGGAGGAAATCATGTCCAACATCAAGGACTGGACGTTCAGCCACGACCTCGCGACCGCCGCCAAATGGACTCCGGGACTGCGCGAGATCTTCGAATATCGAGATCTCGGCATCAAGGAAGCGACCAAGGGCGACTACGTGGTTCACCTCATCCGTCACAACGGCAACAAGGCCAAGGACGAGGTGCAGCAGTGGCACGTCCACGACTGCACGTTCCAGATGGTCTACGTCATGAATGGCTGGGCCACGTTCGAGTATGCGGGCCACGGCCAGCGGACGATCCGCAAGGGCGATTGCATCAACCAGATTCCCGGCATCCCGCATCGCGAGATCGCCTGCTCCGAGGATTTCGAGGTGCTCGAGATCGTGGCGCCGGCGAACTTCAAGACCAGGGTCGTCGAGGCGCCGCCGGCGCAGGCCGCAGCTGCGGAATAGCTGCCGCTGCTGATGCAACGGTTTCACGACACGCTCTTGTCCGGCGTCACAGCCCCCTGATCGATCTCGCGTAGAGCGCCGCGAGCCGCTCGATATCGGCCTCCTCGACCAGGGTCACCATGGGCGTGCCGAGTCGGCCCGACGGATCGACCACGGTCATGCCGCGGGTGATGCCGGGCGCCAGCGCGACGTCGACCGAGGCGCGCAGGGAGCGCGTGACGATGCCCGGCTCGACGACGACGGCCGCCGCCAGGGGATCGACGAAGCACAGGCAGTCGACCCTGTCGCGTCCGGCCGGCGTCTTGCGCGAATGGACCGCGAGCGCCAGCGCGAATTGCTTGTGCGGGCTCTCGGGCACTGCGGCGAACAGCGCATCGGTCTGCAGCCCGGTCAGGTAGTGCGTCTTGCAGGGCTCCCACGGCACCACGACGGTGGGAATGTCGAAAGCGAACACGATCGCAGCCGCCTCGGGGTCGGCATAGATGTTGAATTCGGCGGCCGGCGTGTGGTTGCCACGGCCGTGCAGGGTGCCGCCCATGATGGTGAGCTGGCCGATACCGCGCGCGATGCCGGGGGCGGCCTGCAGCGCCAGGGCGAGGTTGGTGAGCGGGCCGACCATCAGCAGGTCGACGGCCGCGCCACTGCGCGCCGCCTCGCCGAGCGTCGCCACCAGGTAGCCCACGGCATCGAAGCCCGCGATGTCGGCCACGGTCGGCGGACGTGGCGCACCGCCCAGCCCGTCCTCGCCATGGACATGCCGGGCATGGATCAGCTCCTGTTCCAGCGCCTCGGCCGCCCCCTTGTGGACCTCGATCGCCGCCCCCGCCACGGCCAGCGTCGCCAGCACGTTGCCGGTCGCGGTATCGACGTCGACGTTGCCGAACACCGTGGTGATGGCATCGGGCGGCCGGCCGTTGCCGATCAGCAGCAGCAACGCCTGGGCATCGTCCACGCCGCCATCGGTGTCGAAGATCAGCCTGTTGCGCGCCATTGCCTTTCATATGAAAGATGCGCCGGGAGCGCCACCGGCAAAGGCGCCGGGAGTGCGCCCTGGTGGCGCTCATGCCCGTCTGGACCGTGGGCGTCTCGCCCGCTCATACGCATGGAAAATGAGCGGGCGAGACGCCCACGGTCCTCATGAGCACCGAGACCCCAATTGTACACAGGCCGGCGGCGACATTCCTGCCTACCGTGCCGGACGAGAAGGATGAGATGCGTATGAAGTCTGCTGGGTGGCCCTCGACGGCGATCCTGGGAATCGCCTTGGCCGTCGGGGGATGCGCCCAGCTCGGAGCGCCGTCCATGCCGCAGGCCTCCGCGCTCTCCACGCCGATCACTCCTGCCGAGATCGACTGGGCGCGCAAGCCCGGCGCGAACACCGTGAGCGGCACCGCGATCATGAAGACCAGCGGCACGAGCCATACCTGCGAGGGGCAGTCGGCAAACCTGATTCCCGATAGCGCCTATGCGCGGGCAAGGATGACGGCGATCTTCGGCAACACGACGAGAGGCACGCGCGCCGCCAGCCTCGGGCCGGTGAAGTTCGAACGGGACGATCCGCTCTATGTCTCGAGCCTGCGTTCCACGCGCTGCGACGCTTCGGGCAGCTTCTCCTTCGGGCGCGTTCCCGACGGCGTCTGGTACGCGACCACCAGCGTCAAGTGGCAGGGCCCGGCCAAGGTCGAAGGCGGCTCGATGATGCAACGCGTCGACGTGCGCGGTGGCAGGCTCGTGAAGGTCGTGCTTCCTTGACGGGCAGCGCTACAGCTTCGCCGAGATCAAGCCGGCGTGGTGCACCACGATCCTGGCCAGCTCCGGGATCTGGTCCTTCGGCATGCCGCGCGCCGGGCCGCTCACGCTCAGGCAGGCGATTACCCTTCCCAACTGCTCCCGGATCGGTGCTCCGATGCAGCGAATTCCCGGCTGATGCTCGCCTTCGTCCACCGCATAGCCGCGCTCGCGAATCCGCCTCAGCTCGGCGCGCAGCCTGCGGCCATCGGTGATCGTCGCGTCGGTATAGCGCTTCAAGCCCTCGGCAATGATCGCATCGATCGCCGAGGGAACCTGAAAGGCTAGGATCGCCTTGCCGACGCTCGTGCAATGGACCGGGGCCGCCTCGATCAGCGTGAGGGGCCTGCCGCCGACCTGGCCGCGGGCGCCGATGCCGACCGCCTCGCCGGCTCAACAGGCCGCAATCCACCGCACGCTGCAGGCCCTGGGCGCGCCGCAGCCCGCGGCTCGACAGGCAGCCGGGTAGCGGCGGCGGGTCGCTCAGTAGACGGCGGCGTAGCGGGCGCAGAGCTCCTGTGTCGGGAGGTCTTTCACATGCGCCAGCTCGGCCCGCTTGTGCTGCAGGTAGGTGTCGAGGAAGACCGACCCCATCCAGCCGCGTGCCGCCGTGCTGCCGGCCAGCAGATCGAGCGCCTCGGCCAGCGAGGCGGGCAGAAGACGGCGCCCGTCGGGCGCGGGCAGGTCGAGGCTGCGCGCAATCCCGTCGGCGCCGGCGAAGGCCAGCGCGCCCAGCACCATGTAGGGGCTGGCGGCGGCGTCGGCGGTGCGGAACTCGACGTTGAACTGGCGCGCGACCTCCGATGCCTCGCCGGGGACGAAGACCGGGCACACGCGCAGCGAGGCACCACGATCCTGCTGCACGATGTCGATGGCGGTCGGCGCCCAGCGATTGGGCCGGAGCCGCAGGTAGGACACGGGCGACGGCGCGGTGAGTGCCACGATCGCCGGAAGGTGCTCGAGGATGCCGGCGCAGAAGCGGCGCATCAGAGGGCTCAACCCCATCGGCTCGTTCGGCGCGTGCGAGGCCGGCGCGCCGGCCGCGTCGCGCAGGCTCATATGGACGTGCACGCCGTTGCCCAGGCCGTCCGCCGTCAGCACGGGCGAGAACACGGCGCGATGACCGTGCCGGAAGGCGGCACTGCGCGCCATCTCGCGGGCGATCACCGCCTGGTCGGCGGCGGCGATGCCCGCGGCCGGCGCCACTGTCATCTCGAACTGCCGCTCGCCGTACTCCGGCAGGAAGCTGTCCGGTGACAGGCCGGCGGCCCGCAGCGCCGCGACCAGCGTCTCGCCGAACGTGCCCTGGCCGCGCCACGCCGCGAGGCTGTAGGCGTGTGCCGGCAGATCGGCGGCGCCGGTATAGACGAACTCCTGCTCGAACGCCGAGAGCAGGGAGACCCCGGCGGCCTCGCCCAGCGCCGCCAGGCCGCGGCGCGCGAAGTCGCGCGGGCAGCACTCCCACGGCGAGCCGTCGGTGTTGCGAAGGTCGCCGAGAAAGAAGTGCTCGACCGCCGTGCCGGCGTCGAAGGCCACCCGCACCTCGGCGGCCGGGTCGGGCACGATCATCAGATCGCCCGCGGTGCCGAACGGCGATTCGAAGATGGTGCCGAAGGCCGACTGCATCAGGTTGGAGTGTGTCCAGCCCACGCCCTTGTGCCGCCGCGACGGCAGCTCCGACAGCGGAAATCCCTTGCCCCGCACATGGCCTGCGATGTCGCAGATGCCCACGAAAACCAGCTCCTCACGCACGTCCCCGGCCCCCCTCCTTCAAAGGCCGGCACTGTACAATGGCGCGCCCCGGGGAGGCGACTGCAGCCTCGCCTCGCGTCCTGCACCCTCGTCGGGCAACCTCACAAGGGAAACCGCCGGGACCGGCGGGGGCAGCCAATGGCGACATCCGCTGGACGTTATGCTTACCTCGCAGATGTTGGACGCCGGTCCGGATTCGGAGGACGCCGTGGATCTCGCGGGAAAAGTTGCGCTTGTCACCGGAGGCTCGGGTGACATAGGCAGGGCAATCGCGGAGGCGCTTGCCACCGCCGGCGCGGATGTCGCGATCTCCTATGTCGGCGACGTCGCTCGCGCGGATGCCGCGGTCGAGGCGGTACGGCGGACGGGCCGGCAAGGGCACGCCCTGCAGCTCGACCAGCGCGACCCAGCCTCGATCGAGCACTGCGTCGGTGCAGTGCTCGCGCCTTTCAAGCGGCTCGACATCCTGGTCAATAACGCGGCGTGGAACATCGGCATCCCGTTCCGCGACCTCGACACGCTGACCGCCGACGTCTGGGACAGGGTGCTCGAGACCAACCTGCGCGGTCCCTTTCTGCTCTGCCGCGCGTTCGCCCCTGAATTGCGCCGGCACGGCGCCGGGCGGATCGTCAACATCGCCTCGCTCGCCGGGCTGGCGCCGACCGGCAGCAGCATCGCCTATGCAGCAGGCAAATCGGCACTGATCCATCTCACACGCTGCCTGGCCGTCGCTCTGGCGCCGGATGTGAGCGTGAACTGCATTGCGCCGGGATTGGTCGAGGGAACGCGCATGGCCGGGCGACTGCCGGAGGAAGTGAAGGAAACTGCCCGCACCCAGAGCGTCCTCGGACGAACCGGCAGTGCCGCCGACATCGCGCGGCTCGCAGTCGCCTACTGCCAAGCCGACAGCGTGACCGGGCAGACCGTCGTCGTCGACGGCGGATTGCCCGTGGGAATGCGCTGAGCGGCCTCGGGCATCGACAGGGCTTGCCGGTTGCCGACACAATGAACTCATCAATCGGCCGCCTCTTCTCCAGATTGTCGCACATATCTTTGCCTACGCTGAAGGACGGCGGCACAGGTGTGCCCCTTTCCGCGGAGGTCTGGAGATGACGCCGAAGCAGTATCTCGATCGCTACACGTACCTCGCCATTCCGAGCCCGTTCGACGGCACACGGCTGAACTGCGGGCTCACCGGCTACGGATCGGGCTGGAACTACCGCAACGGCAAGAGCGGCGCCGGCGCCGCCATCCAGCACGAGTACGCGGTCTTCCGCGACGCGCTGCGCAAGGCGCACCACGGCAATGCCCACACGCCTTGCGGCCCCATGTTCTATTTTTCCGACACGCCACTTGCCCAGATCCCGCGCACGGAGGATTTCTATGCGGACAGTCTCGTCCGCGCTTTCGTCGGCAAGGGCAGCCCCGACGAGATCACCGACGCCCTGCGGCTCGCGCTCGCTGTGGGACGGATCGGCACCGAGCGCGATGTCAACGGGAAGCTGCCGGCGCGAATGACGCTGCAGCAGTACGCCCGCGATTTCATGACCCTGGATTGCAACTGCCTGGTCGGCAATTTCTATGGTGCCAATCCCGATGCCCACATCTCGGTGTACGCGGCGCCGGCGCGCCGCCGGACCAGCATAGGCGACGTCCGGCCAGGCGACGCCATCGTCACGCATTGCCCGAAAGCCCCCTACGAGCATGTCGGCCTGATCGAGGAGTGGAAGCCCAGCGGCTCGAGCGTACGGGTCAAGATCTGCGAATGGGGATGGTACGGCGGCGAGGAGATGCACTACAGGGAGAGCACGCACGCCGTCACCCAGGGTCCGATCAGCTCGCTCGGGATCGGCTGGGCCACCCCGAGCAACGCCGTGAAAGGGGTCACGACGTTCCGTTACATCTTCGCGCCGCAAACCAGCAACGTCCCGTGGGGCTGGTCATAAGACGCCCGCCTCCAGTCTGGATCAGAAGAACACCGTGAGGTTCTTCGCCAGAAGCACGTTCTGATGGCCGCAGTCTGGACGGCGACAGTCATGGTGCCTTCCTCGTGACGACGACGACGCTCACGGTCAGTCCGCGAAGCTGGCCGGTGTGGTGTCGCACCGTCCGGGGAGCGTGTCCCAGTCGGCACCGTTCATGTAGTCACGCCAGCGGCGATAGAACTGCCGCGGATTTTGGCCGCGAATGGCAGGGAGGGCATGAAGGCGTTCAAGTTCTGCTCCAGCGAGTGGCCGACGCCATGGGCCTGCGAATGCGGGCTGATCACGCCTTTCGACGGCCCGGTCGTGCCCGACGTGTACATGATGTATTGCGGATCGCTCGCCTGCACGGCGTCGAGGTCCGGCTCCTCGGCCGAGGCTTGGCCGAAGGCGGCGAGATCGACCATCGGACGGCCGAGCGCCGCGAGCTCGGCCTCGCCGCCGCCCAAGGCGACGAGCGACTTCACCTTGTGCCCGCCCGCGAGCGCCTCGGCCACGCGCGCCGCCCACTCCGCGGACACGACGGCCGCGACCGCAACGGACTGGGCGATGAAATATGGCCGATCGTGCGTTGCTTCAGCGGATAGTGCATCGCCGACGCACCGAGATCGGCGTCGACCAGTTCTGTCGAGAACCCTTCATGCTAGCCATCCAGCTCGGGATAACGACGGAAGATGCCGGTCTCCTTGAACGGTACGCGCCGTTCGCTCGCCAGATAGGCCTTCAGTCGCGGCCGCATCGCCACGGCGTCGTGCAGAGCCGTCACCCGCGGCAGACTCGCCAACTCCCGTTCGGACGCGACAGGAAACGCGAACCGCAATCCCTCGATCAACTGGAACAGCGACAGATCGGCGTAGGTAACGAAATTTCCCACCAGGTGGTCCGCCCCCGCCGGATTCGCCGCTAGAATCCGCTCGAACCAGCCGAGGAACTTCGGCAGTCGATCGCGGCGGAAGACTGCGGCGCGCGCGACCGCCTCGTCCTTCTGTTCGTGGAACCACTTGTCTTCGTCGATCGGATGGTGGGAATTGTACACCTCCTTGACGATGTCGGTGATCGTGAGCTGGATCTGATGTGTCCATAGCCGACCGTCTTCGTCGCCTGGCGCAAGGCCGACCCGCCCGCCCAGATACAGCAGGATCGTCGCGGTGTGGCTGACGATCGTCTTGCCGTCGCGCAGGAACGGCGGGGCGAACGGGAGATGCGACGTGCCCTCGCCATGCATCAGGGCCAGCATGGCAGGAACCCCGCGCCCCTCGCTCTCCAGGCCGCGCGCCACGTCGATATAGGCAGCGCCCGCATCTTCGAGGGCCAAGCGAACGAATTCGCCGCGTCCCTGGATCTCCGGCCAATAGAAGAACTCGTAAGCCATGGGCGCGCCTCTCTTGCCATTCAGGGCGAGGTCGCATCGTTGACACAGAAGGGCCGGTTGTTCCAGCCGAACGGCCGATCACGCCGCGACGGCCCGGAGGGCGCGACCGCGAGCCTCGGACGGCACCGCGCATCGAACTGCGTCTCACTCACCGACCGGGATCGCGCGGGCAAATGACGCCCGACTGAGCCGAATGTGCAGCATTGACCTGGATCAAGGACGACCATCGCTCGGCCGGCGTCTCGTTCGCAGGAGGACGGAGGTGACACGATGAACGACACGAGCAGACTGCCGTACCGGCTTCGGCTGCCCGGACCGACGGCGGTGCCGGCGCGCGTTCGCCAAGCGATCGCCGGCCTCGTGATCGATCATCACGGCCCGGAGTTTCACGCCCTGGTTGGCGAGATCCAGCGCCGGATCCGTCCGATCTTCGGTACGCGCGGCAAGGTGCTGACGTTCGCCGGCTCGGGCACGGCCGCCATGGAGGCCGCACTTGCCAATATCGCGCCGCCCGGGACGCCCGTGCTGGTGGTTGCGCATGGCCAGTTCGGCGTGCGCTTCGGCCAGATCGCCCAGGCGTTGGGCTGCAAGGTCGACATGCTCGAGGTGGAATGGGGCACGGCGCCGGATCCGGCGGCCATCCGACAGCAGCTCGAGCACCGCGACTACGCTGCCCTGTGCGTCACGCACAACGAGACCTCGACAGGCGTGACCGCCGACCTGCCGGCGATCGGCGCGCTGACGAAAGACCGCCCGACCCTGCTGCTGGTCGACTCGGTGAGCGGCATCGCCGGCCTGCCAGTCGAGCAGGATCGCTGGCATCTGGATCTCGTGATCGGAGCGTCGCAGAAGGCGTTGATGTGCCCGCCCGGCATCGGGCTGGTCGGCATCAGCGCCAAGGCCTGGGCGGTCATCGAGCGCGGCCACGGCGGGCGGTTCTTCTGGGATTTCCGCAAGGCCGGCGCCGCACTCGACAAGCTGGAGGGCGCGTTCACCCCGCCCGTATCGCTGATGGCGGGGCTTGCCGAAGCCCTGCGCATGATCGAGGAGGAGGGATTCGCCAATGTGCTCGCACGCCACCGACGCCTGGCCGCGGCAATGCGCGCCGGCTTGGCGTCGCTCGGTCTGCCGCCGTTCCCGCGCGAGGCGCCTTCCGACACCGTGGCGGTCGTGCGCGTGCCCGACGGGCTCGACGGCAACGTCATGATCCAGAATCTCTATGAGCGTTACCGGACCGTGGTTGCCGGCTCGCGCACCCATCTGTCGGGCAAGCTGATCCGGATCGGCACGATGGGGTACGTGAGCGAAAGCGATATCCTGACCGATCTCCACTTCATCGAGCTCACACTGCGCAATCTCGGAATCGCACCCCGCGAGGGCGCCGGTGTCGCCGCCGCCGCGGCACTGTTCGCGCGACCGCTCGAGGAGAGAAGAGCGGCAGCTTGAACCGAGCGTGGCTGGGCGTACCGATGTGCGATACTTCGCAGTCAGCAGCGGGACAGCGCAAGAAGTCTCGCACCGGAATGGTGGTTCAGCGCCGGCCGGCGTCGGGTAACGCCTGCGTCGTGCCAGCCCGCCACACCCTTCTTCACGATGCTGCTCTCAGGTGACGACAGTTCCAGCTCTTCCAGTCCCACTCAGGCGACTCTTGCGGCCGCTGCCGCTGTTTCCGCTCCATTTCGCGCTACAGCGGCTGGTGAAAAGCCTCGGTCGGAGCAGGTTTGGCCTGTTCGCTCGGAGGTGCCGCTGCCCTCGCCGGCGCTATAGCCGCCGATAGCGGTCGCTGCCGCTCACGATCGAGTTCCCGCCGCCGTTCGAAAAGAGGTCCAGATACTGAACGACGAGCTCGCCCGCGTTGAAGAAGCCTGTCCACGTCTGCATTGCGCCGCAGCCGCGCGAATCCTTGCGCAACACCGTGTAGGAGATCCGGTCACCGTCGATCCAGCCCGTCACCGGATACGCCACACCGCCGCACACGAAACTGCTGCCGTTCTCGTAGGTCCCTGTCAGCCTGCCGTCGGGTGCGACCGACTGGATGACCAGGCGGGCATGATCGTTGGCCCAAACGATTGGCGATGAAGGCAACGCGGTCTGGGCTCCCGAAGCGGTCGGCAGCATGGCGAGAACGGCACACAAGCCGATCAGCAGGCGCATTGAGCTCTCCTTGATCCGGTTGCAAAGGGCGCGGCCGCGAGTGCCGTCCGGGAGCTCCTGTCGGCCTCCCCGCTCAGCGTGCATCCCCCGGTAGAAGTCGTCACCCCACTGACTGCTCAAAATGAGCGTTGGGCGGGCCGCGCAATCGACACGGTCCTGCTTGGCGCGCAGTCAACAGGGATTTGGAGATGAAGATGCATCCCACGGCTGTCACTCGCTCAAAATGAGCGCTTGGCCCATTGTCGCTCGTGCCGGCGTATGGGCTAGTTGCGCACCATTACAGGAAGGGACAAATGCATTGTCCTCATTGGGTGCTTGCTGCCCTTCTCGTCGCGTTTCTTGGCACGCCCGCGGTTGCCGAGATATGGAAGGCGCGGGCTGACCTGATGAGCTGATCGCCACGGGCCGCCGGACGGCGGCCCGCTTGCGCTGGAGGACTTCATGCAACGCCGCTTCTTCGCTTCTGGCATGGTTATGGCCTGCGCCCTGGATTCGGCCCCCTTGGCAGCGCAGCCGCTCGCCTGGGACAAGATCGCCGGCCCGGACGGGCGTTACCGGCTGAAAATGCCCAGGGGGTACCGCTATCTGACGGTGCCCGCGCACGGCGGCACTCTCCACTCCTACGTGTTCGTACTGCCCGACAAGCTCACGCTCGAGCTCCTGGACGTGACCTTCGCCAGCCCGCAGCCGAATGTTCCGACGGCGCCTGCCGCGCTCCAGTCCGCGCTCGAGCAGATTCAGGGTGGCATGCAGAAATCATGGCCCGGGTCGACGGTGCTCGAAGCGCGTCCTGTCACGCTGGGCGCGCTCACGGGTCGGGAGTTCGTCCTCGCGGCTGGAGGCGACCGCGTCGTGACCGTGCGCGTCTATGTGACGCCGACAGTGGTCTACACCCAGATCGCCGTATGCCCGGCGGCGGAGCGGAGCAACGCCGCGATCCCGGAGTTCATGGAATCTTTCCGGCTGGCGTAGGGGCGCCGCCGCGCGAACCCTGACCGCGACCCCCTCGCGGCGCCTGATGTGTCGCCCAGCCCACCACGCCCTGCTCCAGGCACTCGTTCATGAGTTGTACGACCTGCTGGATACCGTAGGCGAAGAGCGCTTGGCGTTGTGGCTGTTGCATGACCCCCGGCGTCAGCACGAATTGGGCGCGGCCCTTCTCCTGGATGAAGCCGAGTTTCAGCAGCTGCTTCAGCTTGCGCCGCACGGTTTCGCGCGACATGCCCAGCGCGCTGGCGATCGAGCTGGCGTTCATGGCCCGTTGACCGTCCACGCCAACGACGCTCGCGAAGCTCGAATGTTTCGATCGGAACTCGGCGTCGCGCATGCCGGGTTCCACGCCGGCCAGGGCGATCGTCTCGGCGACGCGCGCCAGGTCGAGGTCACCGAAGTAGGCCTCGCGGCGCCCGGCCTCGATGCGATGAAGGAAGTTGCCGAGCATGTAGATCATGAGGCGCGAGTGCTCGTGGCCCTCCGCCGCCACGAGCCGCCCTTCCTGCGCAAGTGCCGTGGCGCGCAGTGGCCGCGTGGTTACGCGCGGTGCTGAGGGTGTGGACCGTCCGGTCATCCCCGACTCCCCTGGCCTTCCGTGCTGCGGGTGGTCCGCTCATTGTGAGCTGTCGGGCGATTGTAGGCCGGTCTCAGACGGTCGCGGTAGGGGAGTTTCCTGCCGTGCTGTGGCTATCTACTCCAGAGCCGGCGTCGGGTCATTTTCGCTTCTCTTTCTGGTCGGCGATCCACCGCACCATCCCCTGCTCGAGGAAATCGCGACACCCGCGACGGCGGTGGCAAGTGCCTCCACGATCGCCCTGCCGATGTCGCCCGTGCCCCGGTGATAAGCGCAACTCCCGCGAGATCCAAGGATTCCTCCGAATTCGAACCGGGCGTCCAGCGTGTGCGAGGTAAGCACTAGGTCCAACCGCTGTCGTCATTCGCCGATAATCGCGCCACGAGGGTGGCGCGCCCGAGTGCATTTTCATAGACTGCAGCTTCAATGCGTCGTGCCGACGGAAGCGCGCTCTCGGCCTGGCCGTGTGCCCCGCCCGATGCTCGATGGCCCGTGCGACCCAATGGCCTTGCCCGAGGGTGGGACACTCGGATTTCCCACGACTTTCCAAAGCTACTGAGACCTGCACCACAAACGGGGGGAATCCCACATACCCACCCATTCGGTTCTTTGAGTCTACCTCTCCGCCAGCGCAGTAGTTGCTCGCCGAGGTTTCGGTCGCTTTGAGATAGCGGAAGTTCACGGAACCGGGATCGACAAGATCCTCCGTGATCGCCTTGCGCGCTGCTTCTTCCGCCTTTTTCCCCGCCTAGATGCAGGCGTCTGCAAGGGCGCGCACGATTTCCCTGCCAACGATCGGCACATAGTCGGAAGCATAGTGGTGGTAGTCGCTGCCGCCTTCGGCCAGGGCGCGCGCTTGGCCGTCGCGAACGACGAAGGTCCGCGGGTCCAGGCACGGCAAGCCGACGGCGCCGGCCGCCATGAGCACCTTCTCGATGTGCTGCAGCCGCTCGGTGAGATACGCGCCGTCCGGCAGACGCACGGCGACATGAGGCACCACCAGGATCGGGGCCGCCAGGAGCGCGCGGAGATCAGCCAGTTCCTTGGCCATTTCCATCGCCGTCAGGTAGCGAAACGCCAGACGGCGCAGCATCAGCCGGTGCCCGTCCCCGAAACCCCGACGCGTTCGCCATCGCGCCTTCAGTTCGACCTCGACGGCCTGCGCCAGGGCCTCCGATGACGCCTGGTTGCGATCGATCGTCTTCCACCATTCCTCTCCGGCGGCACCCGCAGCCTTCACCAAATGCCGGTGCAGCTCATTCACGTTCAGGGTCCAGCCACCTGCCTCGTAATGCTTGTCGGTACAGACCTCGACGACGACCCAGTCTGGTTGCTCGAAGGCGCCGATCATGCCGCGATCGACGTTCAGTCCGCCATCGTAGGCAAACAGGTCGATTCCCTTCGGCATGACCACCTCGCCCCGAACCAGCCTCGCGAACTGAATGGCCTCATGAATGTCGTGCAGGTAGGCGGGCCGGTTCCGTCTGAATCGCCGGTTCAGGTACTCGATCTCGCCGGCATCGTCGGCGGCAGTCAGCGGGTCATGGACGCGACACGACCCAAGAGCAAGCACTCGCATGGATCCAAGCCGTCGCCGTAGTTGAGCGTGGGAAAAGATGGACCCAACCCGCCAAGAGGTCATTCGATCATCCTGCCAGCCATGTATGATGCCGTTCGTGCGCGAAGGGAGAAAGTCCGTTAGATGAATCGCTACGTCACCCTCACCTCGCCCTATGCGCCGCTTGCACGCATAACCGCCTCAACGTCGGCACCGAAGCTCACAGACTTGCGGTCTCCATCTTGAAGTGGGGAAAAAGGGCGAACGGCCATGCGACCTCAATGGCCCAGGTTGAGAGGAGGGTCGAATTGAAGACGATGAGTATGTCAATTCTGGTCGGCTTTTTAGCTCTTTCTGTTGTCGGCTGCTACGGCAAGGGGTCGCTCGAAGGCTCGCAAGCTGAGGTCGTGAAGGTGGAAGGCCGCCGCTTTGAAGTGCGCGTGACACCGACAGGGACCCCTGACGAGTACCGAATACTGATCGTGCGTGCGACACTGGTGATCAACCCGGACCCTGAACTTGAAATGGCTCGAGCCCAAGAGGTCGCTGGACGCTACATGATGCAGACCTGCAAGGGAAAGGCATATAGGGAGATTCTGTCGGGCCTTGAAGGCGGCCTGAACTATCGAGGCATTTTTCAGTGCGTTTGACCGCTCGGCGCTCGGCGCCGGTCCTGCAACGTCGTCAATCTCGTCGGCTCCGACTGGGTTAGGTTCTTAGGTGCTACTGCTTCAGGCTTGCTTCTTTAGGACCTCTGAACAAGTCGTCGTCGGTGAGTGATGATAAATGGGCGTCGCCGAGCGACGGGAGAGTATGGCAAGGGATTTCGGAAAGACTTCCGCAGCGAGACTTAGGTGGCTCGCGCCGCCTTGGCAAAAAAGGGCCATAGCGCTAGAATTCTAGGGGTGATGTTCTCTGCGGGGGAGGACTGACCATGATGTCCCTGGATGTTTTCGTTACCGAGGGCAACGTCGATATTTTCTTGTTGAAGCTACACAAGACCCTGGATCCAATCGAACGCGACAAGCTCCTTCGCCTCGTGGCAACGGAAGAGGCCAAGATGGGTCGTAGCCGCGAGCACGTTGAGAACGGGCAAATTCGCGTCACTGACGGCCGCGAGCGCCTGGAGAGACAGCGCATCCTGGTGGCCGGGCTGTCATTGGAGGAACGATCCGCACATCCTGCTGCGTTTCTCCTCGAAACACTGGAAAAAACCCAGAATCTACTGCAAGAGCACCTGAGACTCCTGAGGGAGCGACTGGAGCACGCGAAGCTTTAGCCTGATCTTAGATTAGTCTAAGCGGCCGTGGGTGGCATCGTCGGTTGCCAATTTCTTCTTGAGCCGCTCGCAGTCTGCGATGTGCAACTCAAGAATGTCCTCGTATGCCTTCAGGATACGCTGCGCCATGTCCGTGGAGTGACCGTCACGTTGCAACTCGGCCACTATCTGCTTCTGCGCACCCACAATGCGCTCAGCAACGGCGACATGTTTCTCCGCGAGGACAAGATGCTGCTTCCATAGGGCTCGGTCCATAGAACAAACCATACGGAGGCGACCTGTGTAGCGGCCTTGAGATAGATCAAGTGCAGCGGCCACGCCCGAGCGGTTCGGTCTGAAAAGGTCATTCGCCGGGGCGCGTTCGGACACTGCTGTCACCCAGGCATGTTTCGATCTGTCTCTGGGGCGGACGTCGCCGCAAAGCCGCGGCGGCAGGGGCTCCAATGGTTGCTCCCGGAGAGCTGGCATCGGACGCTTGGCGGGTCCTTCGCGGCTGGCGTTCAGCCCGAGCTTGGGCATCGGTCGATGGGCAATGCCGGTCCGGTCGATCCAATGCTGCGCGGGGCCATGCACTCGTTCGCGATGCTCGCCTCGTTGTTCTGCTCCACCAGCAATCGACGGGCTCGTCAGAGGCCCCCCGGCGATCACCGGACTGTCACAGCTCGATGCCTCCGCCTGATCCACGATAGTGCCACCCTCGGTCGGTCGTCGCTGTCTGCGCCGGCCTGGCTGGCGCGAGGTCCGGCAGTGGAAGGACGCGATGAAGCTCAACACTGACGACAAGGAAGAACGCCGGCTGGTGGTCGAAGCGCTACAAAATCATGCTTCTCTGATGAGGAGCGAGGTGCCTGCCATCCAGGAGCTTCACGTGCGTCTGCAGGTCTACGCAGCGGCGCAGCGGTGCATCCAGTTGGCGCAGGAGATAGAGCGGGAGGCTACCTAGCCGCGCGTGCAACCCGCCAGCGCCCCCGCTACCGAAACTGAACTCCACCCCGATGCCAAGCAGGAGCGGCTCGGCGTTCATGCGAATCTACCTGGGAATGGCGGGCGGCAAAACGGCAGCACGAGCGTGCCCTGGATGACCAGGAAACCCGTCGATGAAACGCTACGTGCTCAGAGACTGGCTTCGAGGAATAGGGACGATTCTGGCGCTGGCAAGCGCCGCAATCTTCACCACGCTCATCGTGGTCGTCATCGTTTGGGGAGTCGCCAGCCAACTCGGCGAGGTAGCGCTCTGGATCGTCGGTCTCGCAATAGCTGGCGCCCTCGGCTACTGCCTCGAAAACGGGCCGAAAGGACTGCGCGTCGCGATCACTGTCCTGTTCCTCGTCCCCTTTGCCCTTGGCATCCTTGCCGCCGTTGCCGGCGCTCTGTTCTACATCGTCAGAGCGTTCGTCACTTGAAGCATGCGCATCGAGCGACTGCACCTCAGCTTTCGGGTAGTTGGACAGTTTGAAGTTTTCGGCGTGCTGGCTGCCACGTCGGAACTTCTCGCAACGAGCATATCACCTTCGTCATGTTGGCAACGCTCTTGCTTCACTTCCAGTGCGTCAACCCGGCCTCATCGGGCTGCTCATTCACAATGTCGATGACCTAACGACGGTCATTGGGGCGAGGGCGAGTTGCTGTCCCGGCCCCTTGGGGCGCGGTGGTGATCTTGGGTCAGAAACCGGCCGACTATCGAGAACGGGCCCACCGGTACAGGCTGGCCCTGTCGACATTCAGGATCACCGCGATCTGCGCCGGGCTATTGGCCTTCCGGCCAAGCAGCTCGACGACGTCGCAGTATTCACGCCTGTACTTGAGGTCGTCCTGGTCCCGCTTTAGCGCAGGAAGTCGGTCCATAGCGCCTTGGTTGGGCGGCGCGGTCGCCGCCGATCGCCAGCGCCACGACGGCGATGGCCACGGAGCACACCATGCCGGCCAGGTCGGAGAGGGCCCACGACCCAGCTGCGATCGGTGGCTGGGTCCCGTCCCAAATCGCGTCGCACGAGCCCCCAATCGCCTTCTGAGACGAGTTCGACCGAGGCATGCGTGGATGCCCCCGAGGAGGCGCTGGCGCTCGGGGTGGCGGAAGTCTTCAACACCTACCAGCGCAGCCAGTTCGAGGCGACGGCCGGCATCGCCGTTTGGGTCGTCCCTACAATGGCATTGCGTCAGATCAAAGTTGGCTTCACTTCCATCCCCTAGTTTCTGCCGGGTTCTCGAGTGTTCCGATCGTCGCTGATCGGTGCAAGAGGCTCCACTTCCGAACAGACGGGGAAACAGTCATGCGTACTACGTCTATCGAGAGCATCGAGATAGCTGACGTCAGCAGGACACTTCTTTTCGACGATGACCCGATGGCCGCATGTACGACGACGACAACTGCAACTGACTTGGCCTCGATCCTCAGTACAGCAATCGCCGGAGGCTACGTCGCCCATGGTGGTGCGGCTACCTATACGGTCTCCTCGCCCATCGTCATCCACGTCAACAGCACGATACAGGGGCCACTCGGCATCGATCTTGGCGGTGCCACGATCGTCTCGCAGATCACCAATGGCGCACCGGTCATCGAGATCGACGTCGGTGCCGGCGTCGACCTGCGCTACCTGACCCTCTCCAACTTCACGATTCTGGGCAACGGCGCGGAAGGCGACGGCATCAAGATTGTCGCCGCTGGAAACGATCGCTGGGCCTACAACTGGAGCATCGACAACGTTACCGTCAATCATGTCGGCGGCTACGGCCTCGACATGCAGGGCAGCGTATTTGAAGGTCTGATCTCCAATTCCTGGATGACCAACAACGCCAAGGGTGGCGCCTACTTCACGCACCTGGACGGCGGCATCGTCAGCGCCGTGCACTGGTTCGGCGGTGGCTTGCACAACAACGGCGGCGCCGGCCTCGCTCTCGACAATGGTGCGCGCGACATGAATGTCGACGGCGCCACCATCACCAACAACAACGGAGCCGGCATCAGCGCCAGCCAGGGCATCACCTCGGTCACCGCCAGCACCATAGCCGACAACTACGGCCCTGGCGTGTGGTTCCAGAACTACGGCAACTTCAACGAAAACACCTTCTCGAACTCGACGGGCACACAATCAGTCGGCATTACCGGCTATCTGGCCGGCAATGTCACCCTCGTCGGCAACACGAGCACCGATCTCACTACCCTGGCGAGCCTGGACGGTTATGGTGGGGCGTTCGAGGCGTCGAATACCGGAACCATCGTCAATGGACCGGGCGTGTCGGCGAGTGGCTTGGGCGGTGGCAACCTTGCCCAGATTTCCCAGGGAGCCGAAGGAGTGGCCCTGCCGACGCTGGCGCCCATCACGGCCGCCACGACCGCGCCCTTGCCTACGTCGAACGGGACAAGTTCATTGGAGCAGGCGCTGAAGGCGGCCATGGAAGGAAGCTATGTCGCCCACCTGACCGACAGTTCCTATACGGTCACTGCGCCGATCGTGATCAATGTGACCAGCGCAAATCAAGGAGCATTCGGGATCGATCTCGGCGGGGCCAAGATCCTGTCTCAGATCAGCGACGGCGGCCCGGTGATCGAGATCTTCGTCGGACCCGGCGTAAACTTGAGCAAGCTGACGCTCGCCAACTTCGGCATTCAGGGCAACGGCCTGGAAGGTGACGGCATCAAGATCGTTGTCGATGGCCCCGATCGGGCGATCACCGATCTCAGCCTCAAGAATGTCAGCGTCGAACATGTCGGCGGCATCGGCCTCGACGTCCTCGGCCACGTTTCGCATGGTCTCGTCTTCAATTCGTGGATGAATGGAAACGCGCAGGGCGGCGCGCGCTTCGCCAACAGCCCGGCGGGCGGTGTCGCGAGCGGACTCGAGTGGTACGGCGGCGGCTTCCGTCATAACGGCGTTGCTGGAATGATTCTCGACAATGGCACACATGACATGGTCGTCGAGGACGTCTACTTCGTGCAAAACAATGGGCCTGGCATTGCCGCCACCTCGGGTATCAGTCTCGTCCAGGGTAGTGGCTTCGAGAACAATGCGGGCACTGGTGCGATCGTCCAGGGCGCGGGTAATTTCACCGACAATACCTTCTCGACCTACGGTCCACAAACAGCGGGTGTCGGCGGCTACCTGACAGGCGACAAGGTGACCCTGACCGCCAACAGCAACGAATATTATGGTCCCGGCTCCGATCCCACCATGCTCGCCAACGTGCAAGGCAGCGGCACCTTGGCCATCGCGGGCGGTGGCAATGTCATCGTCAGCCCGAGAATCAGCGTAATGGGCGGCGACCCCGTTGTCGACGTCACGAGACCACCTGTCGTCACCGGGCGCCTGGAAAACGACACTGGTATATCGCCCACGGACGCAATCACTTCGGAAGCGGCCTTGGCCGGCACGGCCGATGCCAACGCGACCGTGCATTTCACGGTCGATGGCTCCGCCACCTCCGCCAGTGCCACGGCCGACGGGGACGGCATTTGGGCGTTCACGCCGATCGGCCTGGCTGATGGCGTGCATACCATTGCGGTGAGCGAAACCAATGCAGCTGGTCTCACCGGTTCGGCCTCCCTCACGTTCACATTGGACACCACGGCCCCAGCCGTGACCGAGAGCCTGGTGAGCGGCACGACGAGTTTCACGACCAGCCCGGCCGTCACTGGCTCAGGCGATCCCAATGCGGTCGTGCACTTCACGATCGATGGCAGCGCGACAGCCAGCACCGCGACGGCTGATTGGAGCGGCCTGTGGTCGTTCACGCCGATCGGGCTTGGCAACGGTACGCACACGATCGTGGCCAGCGAGACCGATGCCGCCGGCAACATCGGCTCAGCCTCGCTCACCTTCAACCTGCAAGCTGTCAGCGGGTTGCCCGCCTTCACCAGCATGATCGATGGCAACGGATCGGTGACCCTGACGGGCGCCACCGGCGAAGCTGGCGACACCATCTGGATCTACGACGGCAACAGTTGGATTGGCGGGACGACGACCGACAACAGCGGCAATTGGAGCTTTACCGCGACCGCCTCCAGGAACTCGGTCCACGCCTACGGCTTCAACGGCATTGACCTCGCTGGCGGCATCATCCAGGGCACGAACAAGGCAATCCTGGGGAGTTCCAGGGCCAACACCCTCGTCGGCGGACAAGGCAATGACATCATCGACGGCAATGGAGGCAACGACACCATTGTCGGCGGCGCCGGTGCGGACCAGCTGACCGGCGGATCCGGCAGGGACACCTTCGCCTACAATGCCGCGAGCCACTCCACGCCCGCCGTGGCGGACACGATCACGGACTTCCGTCACGGCGATGACAAGATCGACTTCACGACGATCGCGGGGATTGCGGCTGGTGCCCACGGCGTTCCGAGTTTCCAGGGCAACATTACCGGCAGCGGCAACCTCATCCTCAACCCGCACAGCGTGGCTTATCTCGAAGTCGGCGGGAACACCGAGGTTCTGGTCAACACGACGAATGTCGCTGAGACGGTGACGACTTCCGACGTCAGCGCGGCCGACATGAAGGTTGTGCTGCTGGGGGTAAATCTCGGCCTCGCCAGCACCGACTTCCATCACGCCTAGGGGCCCGTCCAGATAGGTCTGGAGGGAAGTGCACTCAGGGGAGGATAGCCGGTTCGATCGACGAGGGGGAACGGCCATTGCGGCCTCAATGGCCCGGGTTAAAAGGGAGGGTCGAATTGAAGACCATGGGTATGTCAGTTCTGGTCGGCTTTTTAGCTCTCTCTGTTACCGGCTGCTATGCCAAGGGCTCGCTTGAAGGCTCGCAGGCCGAGATCGTGAAGGTGGAAGGTCGCCTCTTTGAAGTGCGCGTGACACCGACAGAGACGCCTGACGAGTACCGAATGCTGATCGTGCGTGCGACACTGGTGATCAACCCGGACCCTGAACTTGAAATGGCTCGAGCCCAAGAGGTCGCTGAGCGATACATGAAGCAGACTTGCAAGGGAAAGGCACATAGGGAGATTCTGTCAGGCCTTGAAGGCGGTCTGAACTATCGAAGCATCTTTCAGTGTGTTTGACCGCCGGCGCTCGAGATCGCGCTCGTCGGCAACGACACAGTGACCGGTTCGTCGGCAGGAGTCGGCCTGTTCCGATTCGAATGGAACGACAATCTTCGGGTCGGCGGAGGCAACGACACCCTCGATGGCGGGGCCGGCTCGGATGAGGTGACCTACCTTCAGGCGTCGAAACACTTCACCGTGAGCGTCGCTGGCGAGTCGGTGATCGTGCAGGATCGATCGGGTGTCGAAGGTACGGACACTCTCCTCAGCGTCAACCAGATCCTCTTCGGCGACGGGGGCGCTTTCGATCCGACATGGCTGGTGAAGGCGACCCAACTCGATCAGGCGCGCTTTGTCGACCTCTTCGAGATGTACGCCGCCTACCTTAATCGAGCGCCGGACGCACTCGGCGTCGACTACTGGGCCAGCCGCCTCGTGGACGGCATGACGCTGCAGCAGATCGCAAAGAGCTTCTTCGTTCAGCCGGAGACGATGGAGGCCTATCTGTTTCATGGCAGGGAGTGGGCTCCCTTGTCGTTCGACATCGCGTTGGACACTCGCGAGCCTTGAGAGGGCTGCGCCACCAATGACCGAAACTTCTCAGAATTTTTGCAAGATTTTTTCCTAGGGAATGGCCCGGAGCCTGTGAGGGTAGCTTGGAGTCCCGTCTATAGAAGGCCACCCCACCCCCCGAACACAGTCTTCGGTTTAACGAGGCACATGTCTCGATCAGTCGCCTCTGGATGCCCACCGAGTCCGCACCCCAATGCCGAAACCGCGCCGACCGACATGCGAGGGAACCGGCCGCGATCCCGGCTTGCTGGAATCCGGACTGGCGCGTCGTGGTGACCATCTTCGCGACACATGGCCAAGGCGGACTCGCGGCAGCATAGGCATTTCGTCGTGCGTCTGACCGATCCCCCTGGGAGGCTGGTGGGACAGGTGCTGCTGCTCACCTTGGGAGCTAGAGCGCTTCCGCTGTTCCCATTCCCGTGAGATAGTTCACCGATCGCTTGGCCCGCAGTGAGTGCCGCTGGATGATGCGCTTGCGCGCTGAACACGAGTCCCCGCGTTGTCGGGCCGCCCTCGGAGCACAACGCCTTCAGGGATAATGCTTGAGGCGTGTTGGATGCTGTGTTCACGCGCAATCAACCGCCCGACACCAGCCGAGCGGGGAGAGCGGGAGATTTATGCAAGCGTTGGCCGCACTTGTCGGTTAACTCATCGGCACGTCGATGAGCCCCGAAATGTGGATCGCCGTTGTGCTGGTGGTCTGGCTTGGGCGCGATCCTAGATCGTTCGCTCTGGCACTCGCATCGACCGCCATTGGGCTGATTGGGTTGCGTGCCGTGCTTATTCCTGGATACCAAGTTGTCCACGCGATCGGCGCAGTTGTCGCGCTGGGCCTGTGGTCGGTTGTTGGATGGGGATTGCGCCTCGGTCTCCCACGAGCCGCCGCCGCGCTCGGCTCTCGCTTCCGCTTGCGCATCGGGTTGTTGCGTCTCGCTGTAGTCCTGTCGGTTGTCTGGCTGGGCTTCGTCGCATGGTCCTGGGTCAGATGGGAAATCGTTGACCAAACGCGGGTAACCCAGTGTCTCATGGAACGGCGTTCTGATCCTGCGGGTGGCAGTGCTTTTCAGCGCTACCATCCTAGCCCTGACCCGCGCTTCGAAATGTACTTGGCTGAAACGTATCCATTGCAGCACTTCGCGACGCGTCATCGAGAACTCGCGCTGTTGCCTGCGCTGCTTCTGGCAGTGTTTGCATCTGTCTGGATTGCACACGGCTTCAAGTTGCAACCGTTGCGCTGACGCCCAACTGCTGGGGCAGTCTCCCCGATTTCCGCGAAGAGGTCCGTCCGCGCGATCGGTCATGCCGCGCGCGGCGGTTCGCGTGCGCTGGGGGGCGTTGCTGCAGCATGCAGCAGTGAAGTGGTTGGCGCGGGAGATGGCTCAGCCGGCGCGAAAGTTACGCGATTGTGTCCCCCCATGTGTCCCCGCCAATCCGATGGGATCACCGCAATTCTTGTAAGTCTTTGATAAATATGGTGCCCGAGACGGAGGCCAATTCCTGTTCTACTTATCTGATTTCACTATACTTTTTCCGGATGCACTTGTGCGGTACCCGCTTAGATACCCGCAATGTCGCCCGCTACCCCCGTGGCGGCTTGTA
>NZ_JBFWZI010000118.1:0-20614 GCF_050185545.1 Reyranella sp.
GTCCTCGGGTCCGCGACGGCGACGTTCTGCGCCGACCGGATGTGCCAGGCTCCCTCCCGCCGGACGGCGACATAGCTGAACTGGACGGTGAAATTTCGAGGGCCGACCGGCATTGTCGGACCGACGGACACGAAGCTGCGCAGGTAGACGACGGCTATGTCGTCGCTCAAGGGGTCGACGTTCTGGATGCGATTGGCGATCGTGCAATCCCGGTAGATGGTCGCATGGATCTCGGCGTGGCGCGCCGCGATCTCCTCGCGACCACGCCAGTAGTGGCCGAACCGGCTGACAAAGATCGCGTCCGGCTCGAACAACTCGGCGAAGGCCGACATGTCGTGGGCATTCCATGCCCGTTCGAAATGATCGGCGAGATCGCGGGCATCGGCGCCACCCCGGAAGAACTCGTTCATCCGCGCTCCTGTACGCTGCTGTCCGAGTAAACGCGCTTACCCGGAGTTTGTTACAGGTCGCTGCTGTCGCTCCCGGTATTGCATGTACCTACATTCTATGTATATACATTCTTCTATGACGAGAAGACCTCGAACCGGCCGATCGCTGCGCAACGACGCCCGGCACGCCATCGCTTCCTGCGCCGGCTGGAATGCGCGGCTGATGGCGCGCCGCCTCAACCAGTTCTTCGAGCAGCGCATGGTAGAGGCAGGCCTGTCCTTTGCGCAGTTCGGCCTGATGGCCGAGATTGCCTCGGCCAACGACGATACGATCAGCGTCCTGGCCGAGCGCATGGGACTCGACCAGTCGACGCTGTCGCGCACCTTGCGCACGCTCGAAGCCGATGGCCTGGTCGAAATCGCCATCGCCGACGGCGACCAACGCCGGCGGCTGGTGTGGCTCACGGAAAAGGGCGCCCGGACCCTCGAAGCGGCCCTCGCGAGCTGGCGCCGGGCGCACACGGAGCTGTCGTGTCGCCTCTCGCTCGACCTCGTGCGCACACTGGCGCACGAGACCGAGGCGCTGACGCGGGACGCCGGCGAACACGCCCGCACGCCGGTGCCGGCCAATGCCTAGCCGCGCGGGGTCCGGCGGGCTCGACAGCCGCGCCGCCTGGATCGCCACCTCGGCCGCCCTCGCCGTCATGACCATCGCCTACGGTGCGCCGCTGGTGGCGGTGCTGGCCATGAAGCCGATCGCCGCCGATCTCGACACGGCGCGCTCGGGGCCGGCCGCGGCGGGTTCCTTCACCTATCTCGGCGCTGCTTTCGGCGGCATTGTCGCCGGCTGGCTGGTCGGGCGCCTGGGCATCCGACGGATCGTGCTGTTCGGCGGCGTCATGGTGGCAGCCGGCCTGATCCTGTCGGCGTCGGGTGGACTGCTCTTCCTCTATGCCGGACATGGCGTGCTGATGGGGCTGTTCGGCACCTCGTGCATGTTCTCGCCCCTGCTCACCTACGTCAGCCGCTGGTTCGAACGGCGCCGCGGCGCGGCGGTGGCGCTGATCTCCTCGGGGCAATCGATCGCCGGCGCCATCTGGCCGCCCCTGCTCCAGGTCGGCATCGACGAGACCGGCTGGCGGACCACGATGATGATCTTCGCGGCTTTCGTCGCCGTGTCGGTGACGGCGCTGACGCTCGTCTTCCTGAGACAGCCCCCCGACTCCCGCCCCGCCGCGTCTGGCGGCACGACACGGTCGCCGCAAACTGCCGCGACCCTCGGCCTCTCGCCCAACATGCTGACCATCCTGCTGATGGTCGCCGTGTTCAGCTGCTGCGTGCCGATGGCCATGCCGATGCAGCATGTCGTCGCCTATTGCGGCGACCTGGGCTTCGCCTCCCCGTACGGCGCCGCAATGCTGTCGGTGCTGCTGGGCAGCGCCTTCCTGGCGCGCCAGTTCTGGGGCTGGCTGGCCGACCAAGTCGGCGGGGTGCAGACCCTGTTGTGGAGCTCGCTGGTGCAGGCGACAGCGCTCAGCGGTTTCGTCCTGACTCACGACCAGACCGCCCTGTTTGCAGTGTCGGCCGCCTTCGGCCTCGGCCTGGCGGGCCTGCTGCCGGCCTACGTCATCGCGATCCGCGAATACTATTCGATCGAGGAGGCCAACTGGCGCGTCCCCACGGTGATGTTCGCCGGCCTGCTCGGCATGGGCAGCGGCGGTTGGGGCGCCGGCCTGCTGTACGATCAGTTCGGCAGCTACCAGCAGGCCTTCGCCATCGGCATGGCGCTCAACCTGCTAAACTTGGCCGTCGTGCTGTTCCTGGTCGCGCGTCAGCGCGGGCTGGGGCCGCGTCCCGCCACCGCCTGACGCTGACGCTCAGTGCCGCGGCGACAGGACGACGAGCAAAGGCGTGAACCGCCTGGCACGAATCGGTAGCGTCGACGCCAGCGCGTCGATCGCGGCGTCGGCCTGGCTGGCCTCGAAGGCGGCACTGACCGGGATGTCGCCCAGCCGCGCCTCGGTCAACACGATGCGGCCGACGCGGTAGCGCTGCAGGTCGGCGATGACGTCGCCGAGTGGAGTCTCGCGAAAGGCCAGCCGGTCCTGCCGCCAGGCTTCGACCATCGCGAGATCGGCCTCACGCACGTCGCCGACGAACCCGCTGCCGGCACGAACCTGCTGACCACTGCCGACGACGACCGACGGATGTCCCTCGACCGTGACCTCGACCGTCTCCTCGCTGACCGCGATCGAAACGTTGCCATTGCCCAGCTTGACGTCGAACGCCGTGCCGAGCGCGCGAATGCGCACACCTTCTGCCTCGACGACGAAGGGTCGGTCGGCATCCGTCGCGACCCTGAAGAAGGCTTCGCCCTCGCGCAGCACCACGCGCCGGAGACTTCCCGCAAAATCGACCGAGATCGACGATGCCCCTGCCAGCTCGATGCCCGAGCCGTCGGCCAACGTGACCGATCCCCGTTCGCCCACGGCGGTAGCGTGATCGGCCAACAATCCCGGACGCCACAGCAACGCACCCGTCGGCGCCGCCACGCAAACCGCGGCGACGGCGCCGATCAACAAGCCGCGGCGCCTTGGCGGCGGACGGCGCAAGGCAACGGGCCGCAAGGCCGGGTCGGCCCGCAGATGCGGCGGCCGCTTCACCACGATTGGCGGAGGGGTGGGGATCACGACGGTAGCCGGCGGCGTGTTGGCGAAGGCGGGACCGATCTTGCCGACCCGCATCCAGACACGCTGCGCCTGGCGCCAGGCCGCCTCATGCTCTGGTTTCTCCTTCAGCCAGTGCGAGAACGCCCGGCGATCGTCATCGCTCGCCTTCGGATCCTTCAGCACGCCGAACCAGCGCAGCGCCTCCTCGATCAACGGGTCCTGATATTGCTCCTGCATGGCGCTCCAGGATGACGCGCTCCGCGGCGCGCCTGCCGTCCTTAGCAGCTTGCGCACAGGGACACCTGGGACAAAATCGTGGACACGTGGGACATAGAAGCGCGTCGAGCACCCGGAGAAGCAACCATTCGCTGAGGCTCACGTCCAGGTCGAGCGATGTCCCGTCCCATCCAGGGCACTGGCACAATGCACTACTGTTCCACTGGAGCCGCTTCCCATGCGCAACGTCGACGTCCGCCTGCATCGCGATTTCGCGATCGGCACCACCCATCCCCGTCTGTTCGGCGCCTTCCTCGAGCATCTCGGCCGCTGCATCTACGGTGGCATCTTCGAGCCCGGCCACCCGAGCGCCGATGCCAAGGGCTTCCGGCAGGACGTCATGGCGCTGGTGCGCGACCTGGCGCCGGCCATCATGCGCTATCCCGGCGGCAACTTCGTCTCGGGCTACAATTGGGAGGACGGGGTCGGACCTGTCGCCGAGCGGCCGCGCCGCCTCGACCTCGCCTGGATGTCGACCGAGACCAACCGGTTCGGCACCAACGAGTTCATCGACTGGTGCCGTATGGCTGGCACCGAGCCGATGCTGGCCGTCAATCTCGGCACCCGCGCGGGCGACGCCGCCCGTAACCTGGTCGAGTACTGCAACCATCCGTCGGGCACGGCCTTGTCCGACCTGCGCCGCAGGCACGGCTGGGAGCAGCCGCACGGCGTGAAGTTCTGGTGCCTCGGCAACGAGATGGACGGGCCGTGGCAGATGGAGGCCAAGACCGCGACCGAGTACGGCCGCATCGCCGTCGAGGCGGCCAAGATGATGAAGTGGATCGACCCCTCGCTCGAGCTCGCCGCCTGCGGCTCGTCGGGCCGGCGCATGGCGACCTACGGCGCCTGGGAGCAGGCCGTGCTCGAGCATACGTTCGACCATGTCGAGTACATCTCGCTGCACACCTACCTCAACAATTACGACGGCGACACGCCGGCTTTCCTGGCGAGCCCCGACCTGATGGACGATTTCATCGACGAGGTGGTGGCGATCGCCGACGCCGTCGCCGCGCGCCGCCGCTCTGCCAAGCGCATCATGCTGAGCTTCGACGAATGGAACGTCTGGTATCGCACGCGCCGCAACCGCCGCGACCGCGTCAAGGAGGGCTGGCCGATCGCGCCGCCCATCCTGGAGGAGATCTACACCATGGAGGATGCGCTGGCGTTCGGCGGCTGCTGCATCGCCTTGCTCAATCACGCCGACCGCGTTACCGCCGCCTGCCTCGCCCAGCTGGTCAACGTGATCGCGCCGATCATGACCGAGACCGGCGGCCCGGCCTGGCGCCAGACCATCTTCCATCCCTTCGCCCATTTCAGCCGGTTGGGCCGCGGCCGCGTGCTGCGCACGCAAATCGACTCGCCCACCTACTCAGCGCGTTACAACGATCCCAACGGCTCGAACGACGAGTTCTTCACCATGCCGGCCGTGCCCTATCTCAAGCTCGCCGCCGTGCACGACGATACCGGTGGCACCCTCACCCTGTTCGCCCTGAACCGCAGCCTGACCGAGGCGCTGCCGCTTCGCGTGCAGGCTGCCGGCTTCGACGGGCTCGCTGCCCGGGAAGCCCTGCAGCTCTGTGACGCCGACCTCAAGGCGGCGAACACCAGGCAACAGCCCGACCGCGTCGTACCCAAACCGCTGACAGCTGTTGGAGTAGAGGGCGGCCGCGTCGAGGCCTCGCTCGCGCCGGCATCGTGGAACGTCATCCGCCTGGCCGTGAGGTGATCGCCATTCTCCTCCCCAACGAAGTTGGGGAGGTGTCGCCGTCTTACGGCGAAGTAGGGGTCATATCATTCTTGGACCGCGGGCGTCCCGCACGCCTATAGACATGACATGAGCGGGCGGGACGCCCGGGTCCGCATGATATGACCCCTCCGTCGGCGAAGACGCCGACACCTCTCCAGCGAGGCTGGAGAGGAGAAATCGAGATCACTTCAACTGCGCCAGCAGCCCCGCGAAGATGCGGGCGCGTGGCGCCAGGGCGGAGATCACGAGATGCTCGTCGAGCGTATGGGCGCCGCCGCCCACGACGCCCAGGCCGTCCAGCGTCGGGATGCCGAGCGCGCCGGTGAAATTGCCGTCGCTGCCGCCGCCGAACTGGCCGTGCTCGAGGGTGATACCCATCTCGGCCGCGGCGGACCTGGCGATCTCGAACAGCTGCAGGGTGCCGGGCGAAGCCTGGAACAGCGGCCGTTCGGCCCCTTTGACGACATCGAGCTCGACCCCGTCGATCGGCGACTTCAGGCCAGCCATGAAGTCGTAGACATAGGCGAGATTGTCCGGCGAAGAGGCCACGCACAGGACCTGCGCCGTGCATTCGGTCGGGATCACGTTGACGAACAGGCCGCCATTGACCACGCCGACGCTGAACGACACCAGCCGGCTCATGTCGGTGGCGCTCTCGATCGTATCGATCAGACGCGCCATGGCGCGGATCGCGCTGCGTCCCACCGCATTGTCGGCACCGGCATGGGCGGGCTTGCCGCGCGTGCGGATCGTGTAGCGCACGAAGGCGTGCCGGCCGCTCACCAGCTTGCCGAGGCGTGCCGGCTCCGGCACCAGCACGTATTTGTGGCGCGCCGCCTCCCGCTCGATCAGGGAGCGCGTATTCGGGCTGCCAAGCTCCTCGTCCGGGATCATCATGAAGGTGACCGGCAACTCGGTCTGCCCGCTTTCGGCGTGCAGCCGCCGCAGCGCGTAAAGCGCCAGGAAAAGGCCGCCTTTCATGTCGAACACGCCGGGACCGAAGAGGCGATCGCCCTCGATCCGAAGCTTCAGCGGTCCGTCGATCGTGCCGACAGGGTGAACCGTATCGAGATGCCCAAGCACCAGGACGCCGGGGCCCCGCTGCCTGCCCTCGAATCGCGCCCGCATGATCGGGCCGCAGTCGCCGCCGGCCGCTTCCTTGTCGATTGCGGCGCCGGCCAGACGGAAGTCGCGTTCGGCAAGATCGAACATGCGGGCGACCGCTTCGGGCGTCACGGAGGGGCTCTCGACCGCCGCCCAGCGCATGATGCCGTCGAGGATCTCCTGGGAGGAGAAGCTGTTGCCGGCCTGGTTGTCCATTACGCCTCACGCGGCAGGTACTTCGAATCGAGCCAGCCGCCGTCGACAACCAGCGTCTGTCCGACGATGAAGCCTGCATCCTCCGAACAGAGGAAGGCCACCACGCCCGAGATGTCAGCCGGCTTGCCGACGCGGCCGAGCGGCGTCGCCTCGCACATGACCTTGCGGTACCAGGCATCGCCTGCGATTCGCTGCTCGGTCATCGGCGTCTCGATGACGCCAGGCGCGATGGCGTTGACGGTGATCCCTTGCGGCGCCAGCTCGACGGCGATCTGCCGCGTCAGTTGCGCCACACCGGCCTTGGCCACGGAATAGGCGACCGAGCCGGGAAAGGCCGTAAAACCGAACACCGACGAGAGATTGACGATGCGCCCGCCCGGCCGCCGGAAATGCGGTAGCAGGGCGCGGCACAGCCGATAGACCGAGGTGAGGTTGATGTCGAGGAAGCGCTGCCAGTCCGCCTCCTCGGTCTCGGCCAGCGGCCGTGCGCCGCCGATGCCGGCATTGTTGACCAGAAAGTCGAGTGGGCGGCCGCGCTCGCGCACCAGGCACTCGAGCGCCGATGCCGTCTCGGCGGCACCGACATCGAGACCATGCGCCTGCCAGCGCCCCGCCGTCGCCCGGGCAAAGGTCGTCTCGCAGCTCTCGCGGTCGACGGCGATGATCTCGGCGCCCTCGCCGAGCAGCCGCTGGGCGATGCTGGCGCCGATGCCGCGCGCCGCGCCGGTGACGAGGGCAAGCCTGCCATCGAAGCGTCCGGCCATCGCCTCAGGCCGCCTTGCGAGTCAGGTCGAGCGACTGCGGGAAGCGACGGTCGCCGTCGGGATCGAGCACCGGCGTGCGGCGGAGGGTGCGCGCCTGACTGCGGTCGAACGTCTCGCGCGCGTGCTGCAGGCAGACATTGTCCCAGAAGACGAAGTCCCCCACCGTCCACCTGTGGCGGTAGCAGAAGCGCGGATTGGCGATGTGCCGGCGCAGGAGCGCGATCAACGCGTCTTCTTCCGCCCGGCTGGCGACACCATCGATCTGCAAGGTCGTGTGCTCGCTGAGGAACAGCGCCGTCCGTCCGGTCGCGGGGTTCGTCCAGAGCAGCGGATGGCGGGCCATCGGCGCGTCGGCCGGCACGGCGTCGACGCTCGAGCGCTTGTTGTAGTCGCCGGCGTAGTCGAAGGCCTGCAAGGAGGTCAGCCCTTGCAACCGTCGTTGCACGTCGGTCGGCAGGGATTCATAGACCTGGTATGCGTTGGAGAACAGCGTGTCGCCTCCGTCCGACGGGATCGCCATCGCATAGAGGCCGATCGCCTTCAGTGGATGCTGGAAGAAGGTGTTGTCGGAATGGAACAGCAGCTCGCCATCGCCCAGCACGCCATCGAGCGCCACGTTGGATACCAGGACCGTATCCTTGGACTTCATGGCCGGGCTGCGATGCGAGATCGGACCGAACAGCCGGGCGAAGGCGACCTGCTGTTCCTCGCTGAGAGTCTGCCGCCGGAACAGCAGCAGATGATGATCGTCGAAAAGCTCGACCAGCGCGCCGGCGATTTCTTCGGTCAGCGGCTGCGACAGATCGTGGTCGACCTCGATGCCCCATGAGGGCATGAGCTTCCTGGAGGCAAGAGGCGCCATGGCGTTTCCCGGTGCGTTCCGTGCGGACCGCAAGTGTTCCATGCCATTCGGCGTCGAACAAGTTCGGGCACCGGCGCGCCTAACCCAGGGCCGCCCTCGTCCACCTCTGGCATCACGGCGCGTCCCGTCGCATAGTCCCGGCATGGCCCGCGCCACCGCCAAGACGGCCACCAAGGCCGGTGACAGGACGTCTTTGCATCTGCGCATCGACTTCGGTGGCGAACGCTCGATCGGGCCAGGCAAGATCCGCCTGCTCGAGCTGATCAACGAGACGGGCTCGATCTCCGCCGCGGGACGCGCCCTGGCAATGTCCTATCGCCAGGCCTGGCTGCTGGTCGACGAGCTCAACCACATGTTCCGCGAGCCGGTGATCGTGGCGCAGACCGGCGGCGGGGGTGGTGGCGGCACGGTCGTGACCCCAACCGGCAACGACATCGTCCGCCTCTACCGCGACATGGAACGCCGCGCCTACGGCGCCTCGACCGCCGAGATCCGCTCCCTCGCCCGCCTGCTGACGCCCGCCAGCGGACAAAAGCCGCATTGACCGCAGCACCCGCGCTCATCTGGACCGCGGGCGTCTCGCCCGCTCTTCTTTTTCAAGGGCGGGCGAGACGCCCGCTCATTGCTGGGAGCGCGCCGCGAATCGGCGAGACCGGCAGATCGCTCTGCCGCGTCAGGAACGCCGAGCCGGGCGTGCCGGCACGGATCTTGGCCAGGACTTCGTCGGGATCGTACTCGACGCCGATTGGGTTGGTCGCGAAATGCGGGCCGTTCATATAGTCGTTGGCGGCGTCGGTCGAGCTGAAGGCGTCGACCTGCATCTCCATCTGGTTGCCGTCGGGATCGGCGTAGTACATCGACATCGTCACGCCGTGATGGATGCACCAGTAAGGCAGGATGCCCTTGTCCTTGAGCTGGGCGTAGTTCTCCACCAGGTCCTCGACCGAGGCGTAGGTGTAGGCGACGTGGTCGACGCCGATGACACCGCGCCGCTCGGCCTCGTCGGCCTGCGGCTTGACCGCCGACAGATTGACCAGGGCGACGCGATGATGCTCGTCGTCATAAGTCAGGAACGCCAGGACGGGGTTCTGGTACTGGACGCGGCAGTCGAAGACATCGCGATACCACTGGATCATCTTGTCGAACTGGCGGGTCCGATAGACGACATGGACGAAGCGCGACGGGCGGATGCGTGACATTGACCGGCTCGATTGCTGGAGGTCGGGAGAATGGAAGCCTAGCAGTACGATCCCGCCGCGCAATACCGCGACCGGACACCGCCGGTTCGATGACGCTCATGCTCTCTTCTGGACCGCGGGCGTCCCGAGCGCTCATGCTCATGAATCATGAGCGGGCGGGACGCCCGCGGTCCAGAAGAGAGCATGACTCTCAACACCCCGCCGCGACGGAAACGGCCGCCGGTGTCGCGACGGCAACGGCATGCTGGGCCATCGCCCGGCAGATCGTCTCGATGTCGCCGGCCAGGACATCGCGCGCGGCGACGATCTCCTCTACCGGCCGGGTCGCCGCCGGTGCTGCCCCGTAGTCGATGACGACGTGGCAGGCACGATTGCCGCCATCGACGCCGAGCTTGCGCGACGTATAGCGCCGCACCGCCGCGGATGGCTGCGAGGCGTAGCAGACCACGGGAATCGCCTGGGCGCCGGCTTCCTCCGGCTCGATCGGCGGGCTGTCGCCGTGACGCCGCCGGATCGCCTCGAAACCCATCCGGCGCAGTGCATGGGCAATGATGGCCGCGGCAGCATCGTCGATCTGGCCACGACCGCCGACACACACGAAGCGAACGCGGGCGGCCGCGCCGGCAGCTAACGACGGCGACGGCGCGTGCTCGGCAGGGTCGTCGGCAATGAAGTCGAGGATCCCGTCGGTGCCGTCGACGATCGCGTCGATCTGTGTGGAGGTCAGCCGATCGAGCGCTCGATCGCTCTCGGCCAGAACCACCATGCGGCCCATGGCGTCGTCGAGGCCCCTCTCGGGTCCCTTCTCCTCGATCTCGGCGAGCGCCACACTGGACGCGTCGACGACGGCGAGCCGGATCAGGCGGCCGTAGATCCGCTGGTAGGTCGTCAAGGCCGGTTCGTGGCCGAGCAGGATGCGGAGAAAGTGGAGCTGGGGTACGTGTCGACCGAGAACCAGGAGGCAGATGGTGAGCGGCGTCGACAGCAGGACACCGAGCGGGCCCCACAGGGTGCCCCACAGGATCGCCGACAATACGAGCGCCAGGGGGGTCACTCCGACCGAATCGCCGAACAGCACCGGCTCGATGATCTGCCCGATGATAACATCCCACAGGACGATCCATCCCAGCACGAGCAGCGGATGCAACCATCCCGGGGTGATCGCGAACGCGATCAGCGTGGGAAGGAGTGCGCCAACGACAGCGCCGATGTAGGGAACGAAGCGAAATCCGCCGGCCAACAGGCCCCATAGCACGGCGTTGGGCAGACCGAGTGCGAACAGGCCGGCGCCGACGACCACGGCAAAGCCCAGATTGGTGACGACCTGCAGGGAGAGCACACGACCGAGACGATGGGCGGCATCGGCGATCGCCTCCGAGGTGGCGTGGATGTCGTTGGCGCCGAAGAGGCGCACGATTTGGTCGCTGAGATGCTCGCGATCGAGCAGGATGAAGATCACCAGGGTGACGACGATGCTGATGCTCAGCACAGGATGCACCAGCGGCGCCAGCAGGGCGGCGATCCGCTCGAATCCGGAATCGGTTTGCAGATGGACCACGCGCTCCGGTGCAGCCTCGACATTCGCGGTGAATTCCTGGCCGAGCGCCACCAGCATCGCCATGAAGCGGCCGACCGCGCCGCTGCCCTGCAGGATCTCGCGAATGTCCTGGACCTTCTTGTGAAGGTTGGCCTGGTAGTTCGTCAGGCTGCCGGCCACTTCGGTCAATTGCACCGTGATCAGCACGGCGAGCAATCCGATGAAGACGACGGCCGCCAGGACCACGACGCTGACCGAAAGCGGCAACGGCATGACCCGGTTCAACAGCGATACGGCCCGGCCCAGAACGAAGGCCAGAAGCACCGCGATCGCGCACGGAAGCAGGACATCGCGACCAAGGTACAGCGTGAGGATCGCCAAGCCGCCCAGCAGGCAAAGGGCGGCGAGCCGAGGCAGCGACGCATCGGAACGATCGACCGTCGAACGGGGCATGATGCTCATGGCAGCCTCTCTCGACCCCGTCACGCCGCCGACGCGACCGCTGCGCGCATCAGGCCGGATGAACGAGGCCATGGATGAACGCCAGCTTGTCGATCGCCGACTCCGACAGCACGAACGGATAGAGATCGGGCTGGCCCATCGAGCGATTGAGACAATTAAGCGCTACCGACAGCGGCAGCCAGCTGTCGACGAGCTGCACCATCGTCTCGGCCCGATAGGGCGCAAAATCGACCGCCGCGTCGAGATTGTCGTCGCGCGCCAGGGCAGGACGGGTCGACATGCCGAAGGAGGCGGCCATCTCCAGCGTGTCGACGATGTGCAGGTAGTGGGCCCACGTCTCGGCGAAATCCTCCCACGGATGCGCCGCGGCATAGGCGCTGACGAAACGCGCCTGCCAGTCGGCCGGCGCACCGTCGGCATAGTAGGCCTGCAGGGCTCGCCCATAGTCCTGACGCTCGTCGCCGAAGAGCACACGGCATTCCGCCAGCCGCTCGCCGTCGCGGACCAGCCTGTTCCAGAAGAAGTGCCCGGACTCGTGGCGAAAGTGCCCGAGCAGGGTCCGATACGGCTCGCGCATCGTCACACGGTGATTTTCGCGCCAGGCATCGTCGGCCTCCGCCAGGGCAATGGTCACGACGCCGTTGTCATGGCCCGTCAGGACCTTCTCCCCGGGCAGCTCGGCGAGAAAGTCGAAGGCCAGGCCATTCTCCGGATCCTCGACGAGGGTCGGCATCGGAAGGCGGAACTTCAGCAGGGAATAGAACAAGCGGTGCTTGGCCAGCTCCATCTTTCGCCAAGCCACGAGATTGTCATTGATGGACAGATCGGGGATCGTCCGGTTGTGCCGGCACGAGAGGCACAACGTTTCGGCCGATGACGCGTCCAGCAGCCAATTGCAGGCATGAAGGTCGGCGTTGGCGCAGAAGCGAAACAATTCGTCGCGCGCCGAGCGCAACCGCCTCCAGGCGTCGCCGTCGGCCTCCAGGGCGGTCAGGACTCCCTGCTCGGGGATGTAGCCCAGGCGGCTCGAGCATCTCTCGCAGAGCGTGTTCTCGAAGTGGATGACCTGATGGCAGTTCTGGCACTTGAAGAGCTTCATGAGATCCCTTGATGCGCCGCGGTATTCATCGCCGCCGCATCGCACCGACACTGCGCATCGGACCGCCCGTTTCCGAAGGCTCGGGCTTTGCCCGCTTGAAGGAAGGTGGGCCGGCGATCCGGGCGATCTCGAGCAGGATCTCGTCATCGATCTCGACGAAATGACGGGATGCCTCGGTCTCGCCTGGCGTTGCCGGCTCGCCGTGAATCGACGCCGCCAGGCGTTCGGCATCCCTGCCCTCCGCAAAGCTGCAATGGACTTCGGGAACGCCGTCCTGGCGCATGATCAGGATCGTATAGTCGCCCTCCGGCGGCTGCTTGCGCAGATAGCGGATGAACAGATTCTGCAGATCGCGCAACGGCAGCAGCAGGTCGTCGTCGCGCATCGGCACGCGTACGACGACGACATGCCTGCCTGTCGGCGTCGTCGCGGTTGTCATCAAAGGCTCGCGCATTTCCATCGTGCCTGTTCCTGAGATTTGCCGGCCGCCGCGCACACCCGTCAGGCGCATGCGTCATCAGGCCCGGCGTGACCGTCTGCCCTCTTTCCCTTGCTCGCCGCAAGCGGGCGACCCGCCGCCTTGTCCAAGGGCAGGGCAGCACCGATCGCCGCGCCGACCGCGATGCCGAGCGCCGCCACCAGGATCGGCTGTTCGTGCGCCAGACGGAGCATTCCGCCCGGTGTCAGGTAATGACGGTTCTCGTCGACGAGGTGCGAGGCCCTTCCCTGCACGTCGGTGGCCAGCCCGCGGGCCTTGTCCACGCCACTTTTCACGGCGTGCCTGGCGCGATCGGCAACATGCGCTGCCGTCTCCTCGGCGTCATCCACGGCGTCACGCGCCTGGTCGGCGACATCGTGCGACATCGCGCGCGCGGCATGGACGGCGTCACCCGCCGCCGCCCCGGCCATCGACGTAGCACGCTTCACGGCCCCGGTCACCGAGCTGGCAACACGCTGAACGAGCTGTCCGGATCCGTCCCTGTCATAGTTGAGCATCATCATGACACCAGCACCGATCAGCAGGGCGGCCAGCGGGTTGGCCCGCGCGCGTGCGACGGCGACGCGTGCCAATGTCGTGCTTCCTTCTTTGGCGATCGTCATTGCGCCACTGGTGATGGCTGCGGTCGTCAGGCTGCTTCGCAGCTCGTCGAGGGTGTTGGACAGGCCAGCGCGTGTGCTTTCGGCTTCGCGCTGAAGGTCGGCAGCGCTTCCAGTCATAACAATTTCTCCTTCGCCATCGCGCCATCGCGCGCGATCTGGTTAAGCGTTCGCTCGGGGAGGACGGCGCTCGGATCGAGCTTCTGCCTGCCGGCGAGGATCAGTACGAGGCCGATAAGGCACGAAGCCATTGCAACCATGAAGGTCGCCATGGCTGCCGACAGCCCCGCTTCGACAAGGGCAACGACCGCCCACTGCAGCAACAGGAACAAGGCGCCGATCAGAAACACAGCCCCGGCGACGACGAATGCTGCGCCCGTCCGCAGACTGCCGATTTTCTCGGCCAGCTCCGCGCGGGCCAAGCGGAACTCGACCCTGATCAGGTCCGCCGCCTGGGCCATCGCCTCACCGGCAACGCCGAGAATGCTTCGCGAGTGCTCTGCCGGCATGGTCTGCTACTCGGATTCTTCGGGAGAGCGGGCCGTGCCAGACGTACCGCTCTTCACGAGTTGCGACAGGACGAAGCCCAGGACGATCCCTCCGCCCACGAGCAGCAGTGGCTGCTTCCTGGTCCACGTCATTGCCGACGCGACCAGTTCGTCCACCTTCTGCCCCTCGAGCTTTTCCGCCAGCTCGCGCGTGTAGTCGGCCGCATGACGGACATAGTCGGACAGGGGCGCCATCAACGACGCAGCCGCGTCCGCCGGCTGCTCCCTCGATGCGGCGGCTGCGTCTTCGTGCATGTTCTCCGGATGATCGAGCATCGACTGCTCCTTTCGTTGACTCATTGATTCGGCACTGCTCCGGTCCGGCGCTCGAGGCGCGACACCCCCTGAAACGCCACCAGCGTGCGTCCGTTCCTGCGCAACAAACTGTCCGATCGGCCGTTCAGCGCGACGCCACACCACAGGTGGCCGTGGTCTGCGCATGGGCCTGCGGCGGACGCGCCGCCGACTCGGCATTGGCGGTCGCCACGACCGCAGCGAGCTGCGCCACCGTCGTTCCGATTGCAGCGACCACCGTCACCACCGTGACCGAGACAACCATCGCTGCAACGGCGCTGAGAAGAATGGGACGCCATTGCGAATCGGAAAACGCGCCGGGCCTGCTCGGCTCGACCGGCGGAGACCGGAGAACGTCCATCGGAGTTTCCTCAGCGTATGCCGAGGAATGCCAGGATTGCGGCGACGACCATCACCCGACCGACAAGACAGATGATGGAGTTCATCGACTATCCGCTCCTCGGCCCACTCCTCGGTTTGTGCGCGGTCAACGCGCGTTGGATCGGCCCGTTGCGGAGGACGGCCAAATAAAATGGCCGCGCGAGGCTCCAAGCTGGGGTGAACGGAGGCCGCAACCGGCCTCCAAAATGGGGCGTTGGGGGGACAGCGGCACCGTCGTGGTCGCCGCGACAACATGGAGAAACAGCCATGAACGACCCCAACAAGCCGAACCAGGGTCCGCAGGAGCGCGAGCGCCAGCAGCGCGAGCAGATCCAGCGCGAGCAGCAGCAGCGCCAGAGGCAACCCGGCGGGAAGCCCGGCGACGGGCGTCGCCAGCCGCAGCCCGAGCCGCCGCCTCCGCAGAACGACGAGTGACCGCTCGCGAGATCAAGCAGCGAATGCCCGCCTCCATGGCGGGCATTCGCATGTTACAGGTCCCAAGCCTACGGCCCGGTCTTGTTGGGGGCGCCGTCTTCCTCGAGGTCCTCGACCCCGAGTGACTTCTGCGCCTTCTTGACCTCGGCCAAATGGTTGAGTTCCCCGCCGGTCATGCCCTCCTCGCTCGCGACCTGGAGAAGGCGCGCATCGATTTCCCACTGCTTCAGCACTGCCGTCTTCTCGGCCTTGTTGAGGTCGACGCACGAGACTACCTCGCCCGGCGTCCTGAACACGCTGGTGGGAGTGGTCAGAGCCTTGGCCTTGTCCTGGGCCGTCAACATGTGAATCCCTCGCTGGTTGCACATCATCAACGGCCGCCGAGGTGCGGGAGTTCCGCGCGTTGGCGTTGCAGCAATCCGGGTGTTCGCAATCACCCGACCCGTTGTACGGGCCCTCGCCGTTGCTGGACTTCAGGCACACCGCGAACGGCGCTATCGCGCCCGATGAGGCCGCCTAGATCGGCTTTTCATTCTTGTCACAGCCTGCCGCGGCGTCGTTGTCGATCAGCCTCACCAGCGATTCCGGCAGAGGCTCGCTGACAATCTCGTCGTACATGGTATGCAACTGTTTCTGCAACCAGGACTCGAACGGGTCTTTGTCGGGCATCTTGGCTCGCGGCAAGATCGTACGTCCACTTCGACCGCCGTTGGATTTGTTATCCATTTTCATGACGCTATTCCCGGAAACGGCCATCGTTCCGCGGGCCTATACCCCTTGCATCAAAGCCTTCCCACCTGTGCGAATATTAGCAAACTTCCCCTCCGTCGCGACACTGGAAAAGCCTTGCACCCAAATCAGAGAAGGGCTGCCCGCCGGTCAATCCGGGCGAGTCTCCTTTCCGGTCCGTGCCTGGAGTCGAGAGAGAATCGCCTTCGCTTCGGGCGATGGGGCGGTATCCCCTTCCAGCAGCAGGCGCTCCAGCGTATCGCGGGCTCTTGAAATCCGGCTCTTCACCGTCCCGACCGACACGCCGGTGTGGGCTGCGATCACCTCGTAGCGCAAGCCCTCCAGCACGGCGAGCACCAGCGCCTCGCGCTGAGCCGTCGGCAGCTTGCCGAAGGCGGAGATGAACTCGCGCATGATGAGTCGGCTCTCCTGGTGAGCCGGGTGCGAGATCGAATCTGCCGCCGCATCGACCGGCACGGTGGGCCGCTGGCGACGCAGCCCAGAGATGAATTCGTTGCGCTGAATGCGAAAAAGCCAGGCTGCCAGATTGGTCCCCGGCTGAAAGCTGTGCCGGCCGGCCAAGGCCTTGACCACCGTGTCGTGAACCAGGTCCTCCGCGGTATCGCGATCCCGGGTCAGCGAGCGTGCATAGATGCGCAGGCGCGGCAGAACAGCCTTCAATTGGTCGTGGAAATTCATGCTGTCGCGGGTCGTGTCGAGGGACTTCGCTTCGGTAGACATCACTTACTCCCACTTCTGGTACCTTAATTAACTCTTCGGCGCTCAAATGGTTACATCCGGCTCACTTTCGATCCTCAACCCATTGAAATGACACGATTATTCTACCCGAGCTTGCCGGCGAGCCGCTTGCGGGCGCGTGACACGCGAGCCTTCAGCGTGCCGACGGAGCAGTTGCAGAGCGAAGCCGCTTCCTCGTAGGAAAAGCCCCCGGCGCCAACCAGCACCAGGGCTTCCCGGGACTCGGGACTGAGTTCCCAGATCGCCGACGAGAGTTCTTTCAGCGCTAACGCGGTTTCCGGATTGTCGGCCGCAGGAATGGGCTTGGCGACCTCGTCGTCCATCGAGATCGCCTGTCGGCGCTGCGCCCGCAGATCCGAGTAGAAGCGATTGCGCATGATGGTGAACACCCAGCCCTTGAGGTTGGTGCCGGGCGAGAACTGTGCCTGTTTGCTGAGAGCCGCGAGGATTGTGTTCTGGACGAGCTCATCGGCCGTTTCCCGATCGCGACAGAGAAATCGCGAGAAGGCACGCAGCTCGGGCATCAAGGTCACGATGTCGTCCTTCATCATTGGAGTGACACGCTCCTGATGCTCGCCAGTTCCGTACGATACATCCTTCTATGTGGGCGAGTGCTCCAGCGGGTGCAAAGAAAAACTCCCATCGGAACCGCATGTCAGGGACCAACGTTGCCGACGTGAACCTGAACGAAAGGAATCAGCCATGAACTGGGATCGCATCGAAGGCAACTGGAAGCAATTCGCCGGCAAAGTGAAGGAGCAGTGGGGAAAGCTCACTGACGATGATCTGAAGGTCATCAGCGGCAAGCAGGACCAGCTCGTCGGCCGCATCCAGGAGAGGTATGGCATCACCAAGGATGCCGCCGAGCGTGATGTCAACAGCTGGATCAACCGGATGTAGTTCGGGAACTGACTCCACGGAGGAAGATCGATGGGACGGGCAGCCGTACTCTGGTTGTTGGGCGTGCCCATCCCGGTGCTCCTGCTGATGTGGGCATTGGGTTGGCTGCACTGACTTGTCCAAGCAGGAGGTGAAAGTGCCGGATCGCACAGGCAATGTCGCAGCTGTTGGCAAAATCGCAGCTCTCGCCGTCGGTGTCACCTTGATGGCGGCCGCCTGCGGCGAACGGCCGGTCGACCGGGCCTTGACGGGCGGCGCCATCGGCGCAGCGTCGGGGGCGGTTGTCGGCTCGACCGTGGGCGCCCCGGTCGGCGGCGCGCTGATCGGCGGCGCCGCCGGCGCGACGATCGGCGCCGTGACCGCGCCGGAGCGGCCGTACTATTATTATTAGGTCTGCAGCAAGCCATCCGTCGGATTGCCTGCAGGGACACGTGCTGTATTGTGAGTGGGCATTTCGAGGGACGCTGGGGCGGTCGAAGCCGACCGTCATGGCGTCCCGCGAATGCTGCGTGCATTTCTGCAGCAGGCTTTCCGCTGCTTTCGCCGGGAAGAGCGCGTCGCCGACCGGATTCCTAGAGAGGGAGAGATACCGTGGCAGAGGCAGCAGGCCCCCCCATTTCGGACGCTCTGGCGTGGGCGCTTCCGTTCTTGCGGCGCTATGCGCGCGCGCTCACCGGCTCGCAGAAACTGGGTGACGAGTGGGTTCGAATGTCGGCCGAGGTGGCGTTGCGGCAACCGGAGCTGATCGCCGAAGCCAAGGGAACCAAGCTCGGGCTGTTTGCGCTGTTCCACCGCTTGCGACAGCCTTTCGGAAATCTCGCGACCGGCGAGAGCGAGGACACCGTCAAGGGCCGCCTCAAGGATTCGCTGACAGACATGGCACCGCTTCAGCGTCAGGTGCTTCTGCTGACCGTCCTCGAAGGGTTCTCCGTGAGCGACGTGGCGCATATTCTCGACATGGATGTCGGCGAGGTCTCGCGCGCCTTCGAAGAAGCGCGGGGCGAGCTGCAGCGTGTTGCCGGCATCCGCGTGCTCGTCATCGAGGACGAACCGATCATCGCCCTCGATGTCGCCGAGATCGTCCGCAATTCCGGTCACCAGGTGGTGGGCATCGCAGCCACGGAAAAAACCGCTGTCGAGCTGGCCAAGCGGCACTCGCCGCATCTGGTGCTGGCCGACGTGCAGCTGCGCGGTCTCGACAGCGGCATCTCCGCGGTCAGCAAGATCATGACCTCCATGTCGGTGCCGGTGATCTTCGTGACCGGCTACCCCGAGAGGCTGCTGACGGGCGAGAAGGTCGAGCCCGCTTTCATCATCTCCAAGCCGTTCAATCCCGACGTCCTTCGGGCGGCGATCGCGCAGGCGCTCGACACCGTCACCATCTAGGGGGTCCGGTCCCCATGTGGGCCGCTTGGTGGGCCACCAGGTCGCTCAGGACGAAGCTCCTGACGGTCGTCGCGCTGGCGTTCCTGCCGGTCATCGCCGTTTCGGCCGCCTACACGATCGCCAGCGAGCGATACGGCTTCCACCGGCTGCAGCCCACCGCAATCGTCGTCGCCAGCCGCGGCATTCCAGTCGGCGCGCAGGACCCGCCGGGACTCCTGCCGCCCGATTCCCGACTCGCCAAGGCCATCGCGTCCGGACAGATGGCGATCGTCGACTACGGAACGGACGGGCAGCTTCGCCAGTTCCACCTCGTGCCCATCCCCGGCACCGACACGTTCGCCGTGCTTGCCCGGGCACTGCCCGTGTCGACGACGATCAGCAGCTGGGCGGTGCTCGCGGTCGCAACCGGCGCCCTGGTCATTGCCCTGCTCGCGGTCTGGTTCGGCGCCGACCGCTGGTGCATACGCCCGCTGCGCTACATCGAGGACATCGCCGGCCGCATCGTGCGCGGCGAGGCGATCGAGATCGCCCGGCAGCGGCCGCGGACGCTGGAGCTCGGCCTTATGGCCGACGGCGTCGCCGCCATGGCGAGCGCGCTCGCCAAGCGCGAGGCCGACCTGAGGGCGGGCCTCGATCAGCGCGACCATCTGCTGCGCGAGCTGCAGCACCGGGTGAAGAACAACCTGCAGATGATCATGAGCCTGATCAACCTGCAGGCCGGCGAGATCCGATCGCCGCGCATTCGCCGGCTGTTCAGGGACGCGCAGCATCGCGTGCTGACGCTGTCCATCCTGCACGTCCATCTTTACGAAAGATCGAACTGGTCGCTCGTCGACTTTCAGGAATTCATCGGCGACGTCGTTCGGCAGGTGACGCTCAGCCGTCAGGAGGCCAAGGCACCCGCGCTGCGCTATCACATCCGGGCGTCCTCCCTGACCGCCGGTCCCGACATCGCCATTCCCGTCGGGCTGATCGTCACCGAGGCCGTCAACGCCATTCTAGACAACGACGTCCCGGCCGTCGCCGCGCCGGAGATCGATATCGACATGTCCGAGAAGGGCGGCATTGTCGAGCTCACGATCGCCGACCTGGCACCGAGCCCCCGCAATTCGCCCAAGCCGGAGAGACTGCGCACCTTCGGAATGACCTTGCTTCGCGGGCTCGCCATGCAGCTGGCCGGCGAGCTGCATGTGTCCAATGGCGACGAGGGTGGGCTGCGGTTCGCAGTGATCTTTCCCATGCCGGCGCCGGTCGAGGAGGCCGCGGCCTAGCCCGCACCGCAACCTTCGCCCGACGGCGCCGTTGGCTCGACCGAACACGGCGTCCTGACTCGGATTCAGCGAAGGAGCCTGGGCCATGCGTCCCATTTCCGTCTTTGCTGCCTGCATCGTGGCTTCCTTGGGCAGCGTCCCGACCATCGTGCACGCCCAGCCCGCCCAGATGATGGCCGAGAACGATTCGGTCGACGCCAAGACGATCTGGGAGAAGATCAAGGGTAGCTGGAACCAGACCAAGGGCGCGGTGAAGGAGCAATGGGGCAAGCTGACCGACGACGACCTGCTCGAGATCGAGGGCCGCCGCGACCAGCTGATCGGCAAGATCCAGGTTCGCTACGGCTATACGCGCGAACAGGCCGAGGAATCGGTCGGAACGTGGGAGCGCAGGCGCGCCCAGGAGATGTAAGGCCCGAGACGAAGGAGGCGAACATGAACGCCGTCGGTCGGAGGTGGCTGAAGTCGGCCCTTCTGGGGTCGGTGGCA
>NZ_JBFWZI010000118.1:20714-23682 GCF_050185545.1 Reyranella sp.
TCGTGCCCGATACCCTAGGCCGCCAGGGCCAGCCACAAGGCACCAAGCGCCAGTATTGCGCCTCCCAACGACAGAACGAGAACGGTGATGACACGACCGCTGATGACGCCGCTGCGCGCCTCGGTTGGCGTGAGATCGGCTTTCATGCAAAACCTCCGGCCTCGTTGATCGAGGACAATCGAAGAGACAACGCCACCTAAGCGGGGCGGGTTGCGCATCACGCCGCGCGCGCGGACGTCCGACGTTTCCTGCGACGGGGTGCCGGCCCGGCCCGGTGACGGGTCGCGGCGAAGCGTTCGGCCTTGTCGCGCCGGATCGACCCATCGCCCCTCAGGCTTCGGCTGAGCGCCTCCATCAGATCGACGACCTTGTCTCCCTCCTCCGGCTCGGCGCTGGTGACCAGCTCCTCGCCCTTCTTCTTGCGGGCGATGAGATCGCGCAGGGCGTCCTCGTAGCGATCCTCGAATGTGGTCGGATCGAACTTGGCCTTCTGCTGCTCGACGATCTTCTCGGCGATCTCCAGCATCTGGCGATCGGGCTTGGGCAGGTGGCGATCGAGAACGGCGCCGGAGTCGCGAATCTCGTCGTAGCTCCTGAGCGTCGTCAGCAGGATGCCGCCGTCGCGAGGCTCGAGCGCACACAGCCGCTCGCGCTGGTGCAGCACCAAACGACCCAGCGCCACCTGGTCCAGCTCGGCCATGGCGGCGCGGATGACGGCAAAGGCCTCGATGCCCGTCTTGCCGGCCGGCGCGAGATAGTACGGCTCGTCCCAGTAGATGCGATCGATGTCGCGCGCCGCGACGAACGATTCGATGTCGATGACCCGCGTCGATTCGAGCTTCACGGCCTCGAGCTCGTCCTTGTCGACCAGCAGGTACCGGTTTTTGGCGACGGCGAAGCCGCGCACCAGATCGCCGCGCTCGACGGCCCGACCGGTGCCGGCGTCGACCGTCTGCATGCGAATGCGATTGCCCGTCTTGGGATTGATCAGGTTGAAATGGACGTCCGCCGTCCGTTCGATGGCCGTATAGAGCACGACCGGGCAGGTCACCAGCGACAGCTTGAGATGGCCCTCCCAGGTGGGCTTCAACGCCTTGGTTCGCGACTTCGCCATCTTGGATGTCCTTCCGCTTCGGTGTCCTTCAGCTCCTCGATTCGATCAGGCGCTCGATCGCGCCGCGCAACGGGCGCGCAGCCTCGGCATAGTCCGCCCATGGCCTGTTCCGGCGCAGCAGCGGCGCGGCGGTGCGCAGCGTAAATCGCTTCGGATCGAGCCCCTTCTTCACCTGCGCCCAGCCGAGCGGCATCGACACGGTGGCGCCCTGGCGCGCCCGTGGAGAGAGTGGCGCGACAGCCGTCGCAGTGCGATCGTTGCGCAGATAGTCGAGGAAGATGCGTCCGCCGCGTTCCTTCTTGGCCATGGCGAGGACGAAGCGCTCGGGCGCCTGCTCGGCCAGCCTGCGGCAAACCTCCTTGGCGAACAGCTTGGCCGCGTCCCAGTCGGGGCTCCTGTCATCGTCAGTCAGCGGCACGACGACGTGCAGCCCCTTGCCGCCGGTGGTCTTGCAGAAAGTCGCCAGGCCGAGAGCTTCCAGGCGCCGGCGGACCAGCACGGCGGCGGCAACGACTTCGTCGAACGCCACGTCGGGCGCGGGATCGAGGTCGAAGACCAGCCGCCCCGGCAAGTCGGGCCGGCCGGGTTGGCAGTTCCACGGATGCAGCTCGAGTGCGCCGAGCTGCGCCACGGCGATCAGCCCCTCGACCGCGTCGATCTGCAGGTAGGGCTTGCGGTCCCCTTTCACCTTGACCTGCTCCAGCAGGTGCGACGTGCCCGGCATGGCATGGCGCTGGAAGAAGGTCTGGCCATGGATGCCGTCGGGCGCCCGCACGATCGAGCAGGGACGACCGGCAAGGTGCTCGATCATCCATGCGCCCATTGCCTCGTAGTAGCGCGCCAGCTCGAGCTTGGTGATCGGCGGCGTTTCGTCCGGCCACAGAGCCTTGTCGGGATGGGAGATCGACACGCCCATCACGGTCGACGGCGATGGCGTCGCACTCGGGGCATTGTGGGACTTCGATCGCCTGCCTGGTGTCGATCGTCGGGAAGACGTCGATGGTTTCGACGGTGGCGATCGCTTGGAAGTCACGGGCGCATCCACCCTTTCGGCTGGCGTTTCGATCCCGATCTCGCGCGGCGGCTTGTCGTCGCGCAAGCCCTTGAAGGCCGCCTGCCGCACATTGCCGCCGGCGGTCCAGCCGGCGAACTCGATCTCGGCGATCAGCCTGGGCTCCGTCCAGTGGATGGTGAACGCGCCCTGCCGCCGCGGCGCCCCGATGTCGAACGGGCTCGTGTTGCGTGCCACCTTGCGCAGACGCGCCAGCAACCGGCTCGCCATCGCCTGACCGAAGCCCGTGCCGACCTTGCCGGCATAGACGAATTTGCCGTCCCGGTAGATGCCGGCGAGCAGCGAGCGCAACCGGGTGCCGCCCTCGCTGGTCCAGCCGCCGATCACCACCTCCTGGCCGCCGCGGCACTTCGCCTTGGTCCAGCTGCCCACGCGGCCGGAGCGGTAGGGCGCTTCGAGCTGCTTGGAAACGATGCCTTCAAGCTTCATCCGGCAGGCCGAGCGCAGCACCGCGTCGCCGGCCTTCTCGAGGTGCTCGACGTAGCGCAACGGCGCCGTCTTGCCGGCCAACCCCGACAGCAGCGTGCGCAGGCGGGCCTTGCGCTCGATGAGCGGCAGGTCGCGCAAATCCGCGCCGTCGGCGAACAGCAGATCGAACGCGAAGAAGACGGGCTTTGCTGTCCCGCCATCGGACAGCGCCGCTTGCAGCGCGCCGAAGTCGGGAGCGCCGTCGCGATCGAGCACGACGGCCTCGCCATCGATCAGGCAATCGGGCAATGCCGATGCCGCCTCGGCGATGACCCGAAACTTCGCGGTCCAGTCGAGCCCCTTGCGGGTGAGGA
>NZ_JBFWZI010000119.1:0-11222 GCF_050185545.1 Reyranella sp.
GCCTCTTGGCGGGCGCTTCGCGGCGCGTGGGTCCCTCCTGTGGACTCCGAGGATGAACCGCTACCACCACCTCGGGGGGGTCAATTTTGATTGTCGCCAGGGGGTCACTTCCGGATGTCGCTTGACACTGTTCCAGGAGGAGACCGTGGACTGGGGACTGGGGAGAGGCTCCTCGAACGCGGGCGGTGCAGGCATCGCTAAGGGCCGCAGAGGAAATGGCGACGGCTGCCAGCACGCGCTGAGCGCCGCACTGGCAGCGCAGCTTCGAAATTCACAGGAGGGCCCCCGCGTGAGGCCCGTCATCGAGCTGTAGCACGGCTTTATCTTGGGGATGACTGGTGGAAAGGCACCCCTCGGCGTACCAGCATTCAGCCGCCTTCAGGCTGCGCCAGAACTACCGGAATGTCACGAGTTCGAGATCACTGGCACCGGTACCTTAGGGGACCGGGGCGTTGCGGCGACGCAGGCAGCCCGCGATCTGAACGTTCACGTGAACGTGCTGCGCAAATGGGTGAAGGAGTTCGGCCAGGACCTGTCACATGCATTTCCTGGGCAGGGCCATATGAAGCCCGAGGAGATGGCGCGGTTGCGGCGTGAGGTTGCTCGCCCGAGCGAGGTTTGATCTAGATCAACGATGCGGCAACCGCGAACATGCTAGACGGATCTGCGCGCGATCAGATTGGGAGGTGACATGGCCAAATATCTGATGCAGGCCTCTTTCACCTCGGAAGGCCTCAAAGGGTTGCAAAAGGACAAGGCCTCGGGCCGGAGGGACGCGATCGCAAAAGCCTTGGAATCGGTCGGGGGCCGGCTCGAGGCGCTTTATTTCACCTTGGGCGAGTACGACGACGTGCTGATCATCGAAGCGCCTAACTTGGAAAGCATCGCTGCCTTCTGCGTTCAAGTTAACGCCTCGGGGGTATTGCGGACCCGGACGACGGCCTTGCTCTCTGTCGAGGAAGCTGACAGGGCATTGGCGAAGACAGTCGCCTATCGCGCGCCTGGCCAATAAGCACGCGGCTGTGTCTCACCATCCTCGGTAGACTTCACCACGAATACTGTCGGACCTAATTCTCTCGGGCGACAATCCGGCGCGGATGACGTTTTCGGCAAGGGCAGTCTCGCCGCCGATGAATTCCTGCACCACCTAGCGCTTGAACTCGATACTGTGAGAGCGGTGTCTGGGCATTGGCTTCCATCCTTAGAAAGCTTCGCCTACGGGTCAATCCTGCAGTCTCAGCCTGTCAGTCCGCATTCCGAGGAAACAGCATGATGTTGCCCTTCCCCTGATGATTTCGCCCGGCGTGGAAATGTTCGACGTAATCCCTCAGCGCCCGCCGCAAGGAGCGCTCGTCGAACGGCGGGCTGGAAGAAGAAGTAGACCGTGCCGTCGGTAAGGATAGAGGTCACGTGATGAAGCTGACAGTCCTTACGGTTGTTCTGCTGACCCTCGTCATCCTAGCGGGGTGTGCACAATGCGAATCGTGCAAAAACATCCCGGGTTGGGATGGTCGATATGCCACCCACGACAGAGGGGCCAACAACTTCGAAGGCAGTCGGGGCTTACCTGTAACACCGTACGTGCCGCGCTAACAGCTATGGCGCGACAATCTGGATGAGAACGCGTATTGCCTCAGCCGGGAATGTTCCTTCCCAAAGAACTCGTTGCCTCATTGCGATGCTCCCCAAGTCGAGGTGTCGAGTTGTGTGCGTCAAGTTCGGGTCATGACGGCAGCGGGTGTATCCCTTTGTTCGACCGCAGCGACCATCCCTTCGTCCCGACCTAAGGTTTTGAGCAGCGCCGCGCGCAAGCGCCGCCTCGTAGCGGTCGTTGCAGCGCGAGCCGAGCAGGTCGACGGCGCGGCGGGTCATCGCCTCGTCCTCCTGCAGCTCCCGCATCTCCTCCTGCATCTGCTCCGCCGTGGCGCGGATGGCGTCGGCCATGCGCTCGGGCTGGTCGGCATCCTCGAGATGCACCAGCGCCACCTTCACCGTCTCCTGGTAGGGGACGAGGGTGCCGTCCAGCCCACGACGGTGGGCGGCGGCTTCGGCTAGGCGAAGCCGCCGCTTGCGCCACAGGACGCCGGCCAGTTCCTCGACGAGATGTCGCGACGAGAGCGGTACGTTGGCGGCACTGAAGATTCTGCGGCGCGAGGTCGCCCATCTTCGGATCGCCGCGCACGGCGGCCGCATCGCTCGAGGAGATAGTGATACCCCTTGGCCGTGCCTGAGGTCGATTTGGGGGACTCCGGGTTCCGGCTTGGCCCCTTCAGAGGATCGATGATCAGCCTTCGATCCTCGAGTTGGCGTTCACAACGACAAAACATCGACGCCAAGCGATCCTCGGCACTGCATCTACTTCTTTTGAATGAGCTGGCCGCGGATTTCACCCCCCTTGTTAGCTTCAGTATGAACGTTGAAGTACCACTTGCCGGCCTGCAGGTCCGCGGCCTGCTGGCTATCGATGCTTGCGTCGCCGTGGATCGGGCTCGGGTTGGCCGGATCCTTGATCTGCACCACAATACCGGCATTCTCCTTCACCGTAGCAGGTCCGTGGAAGTGCGCACCTGTCGCGGGGCCCGACAGCCCTCCCCAGGCTACGTTGTAGGTGAACTTCTTGCTCACCGTGTCATAGGTGCACTGAACCGCCCCGTAGCCCTTGCTGTTGACTGCAGGGACTTCGTTCGAGCCCTTAAGGTCGGCAGTGTAGATCTGAATCTCGGCAAACGCCGCCGGCGCAGAGCCGATCGAAGCTGCAAGTCCGAGGGCGACGATGCTTGATCGCAAAATGGAGCTTTGCATGACTCGGTGCCTCCTTTGATAACAATGAGAAATTCCAATTTAAAAAACCATTTGATTGATGGGCCTTGACATGCATCAACCGCCGAGCGGAGTTGGCGACGATGCTTGGAACCTCAGGCCGCGGCTTTGGGCTGCGGACCGGCGGTTACGAACGCAAGTCTGTAAGTGAATTTGGCACCGAGGACGACCTTCGGCAACTGGTTGTGCCCCTTGAGCCGTCGCCAGCTCTTCTGTGCATCCTCGACGAACTTGAACACCATGGCGAGCGCTGTCGCTTTCGAGAGACAGCACTTGGCGCGGATGATGCGGTGGCGCACCGTCAGCATCTCGCGCTCCGACAGATAGCCGTGACGCACGATGCGAGCACGGCCATCCCCGTTCTTGCGAACGAGATCGCGTTTACCGCATCGGCGGGTAGGCGACTGGTGGCATCCGACGACCAGCGCTACGGCGAGCGCGCGAAGGCGGCGGCCGAGGGCGTGTTTGGGCAGGCACACGCGGGCGGTCTGCTGAATAACCAACCTAACCGACCTGGGGGGTGCGTTCTCAAGACTCCTCAAAAAGGGGCCCACGCCGCTGGGTGCCCCGGGTGTACGCCAGCGCTACGGAGCCAAAGTCTATGAAATCATCTTTGAGGTTGGTTAGGTTGGTTAAATCGGCCTGGGTAGCCTCCGGGGGGCTACCCAGGCGGCAAGATCGGGGCTGCCCGCGGCGGAAAATCGCGTCGAGCGCTTCGAGATGCTGATTGGCGCCGCCGTGCTCGCCAAAGCCAGCCGTTCGACGCCGTCGCGCAGCTTGACAGCTCGTCAGCTCTGACGGCCGGCCGCGAACGATTCCGCCGCCGATCCGTCGGCGCGATCATCGACGAAAAATCCCCGTAGAACCTGGCCTTTTCAGCCTCGACACGCGCTCGCTGACGCCTGCGAACGTCGTTCAAACCCACCCGCCCCATCCGAAAAGTGGTGTTTCGAGACAGAAGCTAGCTATAAACGCGCGCCCTGCCGCACAGCGGCGATTCAGACGGTTAGCACACAAAGACGGCCGGGCAGAAAGCCGGCCGTCCCGATTGCGTGACTAGGGGCAGTCTCTACTGGATGACGATCTCGACGCGGCGGTTCTGCGGCTCGCGCACGCCGTCGCCGGTCTGCACCAGCAGGCCCTGTTCGCCGCGGCCGATCACCGCGATCGCCGTCGCCGGCACACCCTCGCGGACGAGAGCGTCCTTCACGGCGTTGGCACGACGCAGCGACAGCGCCATGTTGTAAGCTTCCGGGCCCGACGTGTCGGTGTGGCCGGTCGCCGTGATGCGGGCATTGCCGCGCGTCTTGTAGGCGTCGGCGGCCTGCTTGATGGTCGCAAGCGCCTGGGCCGACAGGTTGGCGCGGTCCCAATCAAAGAACACCATGTAGGACGGAGGCGCGACTGCCGGCGGAGGAGGCGGCGGGGGCGCAGCCACGGGAGCGCCAAACCGGAACGCCAGACTCGCCATGAGGCTGATGTTGTTGTTGTTGAACGTCACGCCACCGACAAAGGGATTGTTCACCGTCGGGCTCGTTGTTCCGTAGTACCGCCCCTCGAGGTTCAGGCGGAACTGCGGATCGATGTTCCAGCCCACGCCGACCATGCCTTGATAGGCAAAATTGGTGCTGCTGGAGTAGCCGCCCACGGCAGACGCATTAACGAAGGCGATGCCAAGTCCGGCGCCGATGTACGGCACGATCGGTCCGCCCGCCAGGAAGTCGTAGAAGGCGTTCGCCATGATCGCCGTCTGCTGGTTATTGAACCCGGCGGTCACGTTCTGGAAGCCGATTGGAGCGAGCTGCAGCGAGCCGTCGTTACTGCGATAGACGCCCTCGATCTCGACGCGTGGACCGACGAAATCGTAGCCGATCGACCCACCGACCAACCAACCGGTGTTCGGATAAACGTTCACCAGCCCGCCGAAGTTCGGAAAATTGATCGTGGTGTTGAACATCCAGTTCAACCCGCCCTCGGCACTAATGTAGAAACCTTCATACTGGAGGTTTTGTGCCTGACCGGAAGAAGGCAGGACGGCGGCCAAAGCGGCAGCAGCAACCAATGCTTTTTTCATCGCATCTCCCTTCATTCAGTTAGCGCAATCAAGGTACTGGCAACGGGTCTTGCGAGCAAGGTCGACCATCGGCCGAACTACATGACTGATACGATATCCGAGCATGTGTTGCGTCGAATCAACAGCGCCATATCCACCCTCTGGCGTCGTCGGGTCAGGACGCCTCTTGCCGTCTGGGAAGGAATGCGCGACAGGGCCGTCAGGAGCTACCCCGATGTCGCTGCAATGATGGCCCTTGCTAGGATTGTTGCCCGCCCGCAAACTTGTCCGCGAATGGAGGCTGTCGTCGCAATGACAAAGAACTGCAGCGGTTCACGAGAAGTGCGTTCCGCAGGATGACCACGAGAGCTTCGATAGCGCTTGGCGCCTTTGCATGTGCTTGGCTTCTGGCGGCGACTGCTCACGCGCAGGACGAGCGGGTTCAGCGCGGGCACGCCTTCGCCCAGGCTAACTGCGCATCGTGCCATGCTATAGGCCGCACGGGTACAAGCCCCCTGCCGGCAGTACCGGCCTTCCGCGCCCTCCATCTACGCTACCCTGTGGAGAATCTTGCAGAGGCACTCGCCGAAGGCATCGTGACCGCGCATCCGGCCATGCCTCAGTTTCGACTCGAGGTCGGCGAGGTCGGCGACCTGACCGCCTACCTAAAATCTCTCGAAGGGTGACTGGAGCGCGCGCCGTCGCTCAGTACACCGGCGCGAAGTGCGTTTCTGGGGCGCGCCGAATACGTGCCCGAATTCGCACGATGGGCCAAACGGCTGGACACCCTGCCGCCGATTACGGATCGGCCCGATACAGCTGCAGTCGGTCCAGCGCTGCACGGCACAGATCTTCAGCTTGGCACTTTCCCGCACGCCTAATTCGGATGGGCGTAGCCGATACAGGCACCCTGGTTGTAATGGGTGCTCGGCTGTGCCGTGATGTTAACACAGGAGGCCGCTTCAAAAAGCACGATGTGGTCCGAGCCGCCGCACTGGAAATACGCGAATTCCTCGCCCTTGCGTAGCGTCTTGCCGACGTCCGCCGTCATTATTACCGATGATACCATCCCCATCCCGATGGGCAGTACCGCGACTAGACCAATTGGGGTATCAAGAACAATCAGCCCCCGCGTCTGTGTGAATTGATAGCCGACATCATCCTGGGTAGCAAGAACGTGGACCGCCTTCAAATCGTGCCGCATGTCGTGTTCGTCTTTCCCGGCAGGGATTGCTTTCACATCGAGATAGACCCGACCTTGAATGATGCGCGCCTCCTTCACGAGGCCGCCGACCGGCACGTGCAGTCGGTGATAGTCGAAAGCGTTAAGGTAGCCATGCGCAAAGATCCCGCCGTTAAATCGATCGCGGTAGGGGCTGCCCTCGAGCAGGTCAAGTACCGACCAATCTAGACCCTTTACTGTGATCTTCGACTGCTCGTTGAGCTGCCACCAGCCAAGAAACGTGGAATCGACCGCACAAGTTATAACGGATGGGTCGTTCGGTGCCGCAATCGGTCGCATTCCTGGTTTGATGCACCGAGCGAAGAGCTGGTTGAAGGTTTTGTAGCCACTCGGCGGTGGCATGTATTCATTCATTCTGAACGCAGGACAATCGTAGAACGACCTTATCGTTTCTGAGTTAATCGATTCAGTACTGTCGCAGAAACTACCCAAACACTTGATGAAATTCACCATCCATTGCGACAGTTCAGTGAGCGGCTGAGTTTGGTCCGGCGAAACGATCCTGTTCTGCAATTCTCTGACTGGCGGCTGATCGAGAATAAAATAAAATTCGTGGATCCTATCCAAAATGTGCCTCTCGGGATTCTCGATTGGCACCCATTCCAACAGATCGTTTATCCATCTCAAATAGTCCTGCAAACTGTGGATGTGCCTGATACCTTGGACCTGATACTTTTGAGCGTTCTTGATTGCTTTTTCAAACTTTTCCCTCCAGTCGCTTCTCTCGATTAGAGCCTGCAATTCACGGACCGCCTGTTGCATGATGATTTGCCTCCTTGCACCGGGGGAAAGGAATTCTGCGCTCCCGCGACGATTGTAGTCCCGCCGCTGCGACAGAACCAAGGCCGGTCGAGGCACAAAAAGGCCGGCGACGGTGACGACCGAGTGCGTCATGATCTGGAAGTAGGAGCCACCCGACAGCCATGCCCGCCGCCTGAGACGGCGGCATTCCTGCGGCGCCTGCCATCCTCACTTGGCGGGCGCCGCTTTCTCGCCAAGCCCGGCTCGATGCCAGGGCGCTGCGATTTTTAGTCCGCCGATTCGAACGCCGGAAGCGCGACCGCCGCCTGAACAGCCACATCGATGGGGATGGGCGTCTTCACGATGGTACAACTCGTGCATTGTCCGAAGTGCCAGAACTTGGCACGCGCCGAATGGCTGGCCGAGCGGCAAGCCGACTTGCTGCCGGTGCCGTACTTCCACGTCGTGTTCACCGTGCCGGCGGCGGTGGCCGAGATCGCCTTCCACAACAAGGCAGGCCGAAGTGCGGCGGCTGGTGGCCGTCGTCGCCGAGCGCGGCAGTGACGATGCGGTGGCGCTCTGTAACGGGGGTTATGCGCTGACGTTCATGTATGGCGACTTCGAAGTGGGAGCTGCGATGATCGACCGTGCTCTTGCGCTCAATCCCAATTTGGCGGACGGCTGGCGTGTAGCGGCTGCCAGTCCGGACCTGGCGACTCGGTGGTAGTGTCGTAGTAGTCGCTCTGATCGCGCGAGGGATACATATTCGGCGTTCATCTTGCTGTTTCCGTAGGAAGATTCGGCGAGGGGAATTTCGAGGGCTCAGCGGCAAGCACCGCTGGGCCCTCACTGCTTTCGGGTAGCGTCGTCGCTCCCGAATTGGGCGCTCGACCTGGTGGAGGTCGAGCTGCTGCTGTGCGGTGTTGGGCTTGGAGCCGATCGCCATCTCGATCGGCGTCTGCCGGTCGAGCGGCGCCTGCATCTGCATCGCCAGATGGAGCAGGCGTCGGTTCGGGCGCATGAAGGTCGGGCGCATCAGGCGGCGGCTCTGTCGCTTGTGGAAGTGCGGAAAAGTGCTCACGTCTGCCCAATCTGGGCAGATGTGGAGGCTGTTACGAATTGCGCCTGATCAGCTCGAAGCCGGCCTTGGCGGCGGCCGTGATGTCGGCCTTGCCCTGCAAGCCGAGCTTGAAGCCGGCGGAAAGGGCGGCGAACCGTTCGTCCGGCGTGCCATGGTGCTGGCGCGAGGTGAAGTTCGTGTCGCCCATCCGGTACAGCTCGTAACCAACCTTGCGCAGGTCGAGCTGACGATGCTCCGCCTTGCGCAGTCCCAGATAATAGCCGGCCAGAAAGTCGGCATGCAGTTCGTGCGGCCGGTTGGTCTGGCTGTCGACCTGATCGAGCAGGCGGTAGTAGCCGCCATACTGGTAGATATGGCCGAACTCATGGGCGCATACGGCGATGACGGTGACGCCGCCGTCCTTGACCTCGGTCATCAGCCGGCGGAACAGTGTCATGCCCATCAGCACCGTGCCGGGACCGTTGCCGAGCAGCGTCTCGCGGGCAGCGTAGGCGTTCTCGACTTCGCCGTCGTCGAAGAAGGCGAAACCGGGGCTGACCTGGAAGGTAGCCGACAGGCGCTGCAGCGCGCTGCCGAGAAAGCGGTCGGTTTCGGCGTCTCCCGAGCTGGTGGCAATCCTGACGTTGCGGCCTTTGGCGCTTCCGCGATTGCGGCCGAAAAACGATCCGTTCAGCTCACAGAGCGCGCAACCGCCGGACGGACCGGCCGCATGGGCCGAGGCGGTGGCGGCCAGGGCGACCGGCAAGGCGGCGGCAACGAGGCCGGTCCCGAGCAGCGACCGGCGATTCAACATCTTCATGGTGGTCTCTCCATCAACTGAGCTTGGCAACTGATACCGGGATGACGCGGCAGGGCCGCCGGATTGACAGAAGCGGGTCAGGAAAAGGCGGAGCGCGCCTTTCGGCGCGCTCCGTTCCGGGCGTTCCGGCCTACCGCGAGGCCTTCAGGTGCACCACCGCGTCGTCGATGACCGCCGCGGCATCAGCCAGGTTGGTCATGTCGAAGCTGTAGTCGCCGACCTCGATCCGGCCCTTGCGGCCGCGATAGAGCGCCTTCAACAGATCCTTGCTGGCGTCCTCGACCTCCAGCACACCCGTTTCGTTGGCCACCGCCGTTCCTTTGTAGGTCTCGCCATCGATGCGGACCGACATCTCGGCCCGCTGACCGGCCTTCAGGCGCCAGTCGGGATGGCTGAGCAGCAGAGCGAGCTTGCCGTCGGCATGGGCCAGGATGGCGAACCGGGCGCCATTGGCGAACTCGTCGACGATCATCGCCGCCTTGCCGAGGACCACGGCGCTCCAGCTGCCGCGCTTGGACACCACGCGCGGCTTGGACTGGGCCGCGTTCTCGCCGCGGCACTCGCCGAAATAGCAGACCCGGTCGGACGCCGCCGCCGGGCCGACCCAGGGGCCGACCAGCGCGCCGGCCAGACCGAACGCCAGGAGGGCGGAAACCGCCTTACGATACCGCTTGACCATGGATTTCTCCGTAAGAGGCGCAGCCGCCGCACCACGCGGCAGCCGCATGCCCTCCTGACGGAGCACCCCGCCCAATTTGACAGGGATGGCGGAAGATTTTTCGCCTGCCCAACGCATTTGGGAGGTGTCGCCGCCGGCGCTGAGCGAAGCCGCTTCGGCTTCACGCAGGCAGGCGGAGGGGTCATGAATCGTGCGGACCGCGGGCGTCTCGCCCGCTCTTCTCATGAGCGGGCGAGACGCCCCCGGTCCAAGATACCAAGAAAAAACCCCCCCGAGGTGGGTTTCAACACCCAAAGCCCGGCCCTATATCGGGATCAGCGCGCCAGAGTTGATCGGATCGCCGAGCGCGATCTGCGCCACGATCAGCTCGGCGATGGCGGTGGGCTTCACCCACAGGCTGTGATCGGCCTTGGGCATGTCCTTGCGATTGGTCGGTGTGTCGATGGTCGACGGCGCGAGCGCGATGACCGAGATGTTCTCGCCCTTGAGCTCCTCCGCGAGCGCCACTGTGAAGGCGGCGACTGCGGCCTTGGACGCGGTGTAGGCCGTCATGTTGGCGCCCAGACGCGGATTGAGCGCCGGCCGCGCCGAGATGTTGATCAGGTGCCCACCGTTCCCGGCCTTGCGGAAGTTCGCCACGGCGGCGCGGCAGCTCGAGGCGCAGGAGATCAGGTTCATCGCGATCTGCTGCTGCACGACCTTGGCCGGGCTGTCGGCGATCGGCGCCCAGGCGAAGCCACCGGCGATGTTCACCACGGCCTTGAGCGGCGGCAGCCCGGCGTAGAATGCCGATACGGCTTCCTCGTTCGACAGGTCGATGCCGGTGGTGACCGAGACCTTGCCCGGCGGGAATCGATCGGCCGGCACGGACTGCTCGATCGCCGGCACGTGGCATTGGGCACCGGCCTCGACCAGGGCCTTCACCACGGCAACGCCCAGCGCGCCGGTCCCGCCGGTGATGACGACATGGCAATTCTTCAAGCTCTGCATGGCATTCCCCCAGGGGTTCGAACGGGCGGCCGGCCCCTTAGCTCCCGATGCGCAGTGAGTTCAGGAAGCGATCGATCACCGGGTTCTCCCGTTCGTCATTGCGGGCCAGCACGAGCTGCACATAGAGCCGCGGCACCGTGGCGTAGGCTCGAATCATCAGGACCCCGGTGTTCTTCTGCACCGACAGCACGACCGCCAGGCCGCGCGCCGACCCCAGCCACACATCCTCCCGCTCGAGATAGGTCGATCCCGGCCAGCGTTGCTGCGCGGCATCGATGGCGCGGCGCAGATGGTCTTCCTGGAGCGTCGGATCGAGCGGACTTTCGTTCTTGAGGTCGGTCACGGCGAACTCGAGGCCAAATCCGCTGGGGAAGGCGATGCGATATTGCTTCGTCATGCCGAAAGTCTGCATGCCCGAGACGAGCTTGTATCCCTTGGGCATCTGCAGGCGGAACTGGTCGTCCGCGCTGACGATGTCTTCCCATTCGACCGCCTGCGCCTGCAGCAGGCCCGGCGTCGACACCAGGGCCAGACCAGAAAGTCCAAGCGCAAACGAACGCCGCCGCATGACAGTCTCCTTCCGAGCATTCCCGGCAGGGAGCATGCGGGATGGCCGGCCTCCGCTCAATGCCGGGAATGACGCATTCTTGGCGCGGCGGCGTCAGCCCGGCGGCTTGCGGCCGACTCTGTCGAGTCGGTGCGACCAGCGCGCCGGCCAGAACGCCAGCACGAACACGACCAGCGCGATCAGCAGGATGCCGACGACGCCCTGCACGATGCCGAAATGCGGTGAATCGGTCGCGACGAACCATTGGG
>NZ_JBFWZI010000119.1:11322-21073 GCF_050185545.1 Reyranella sp.
TCGAGTCGGTGCGACCAGCGCGCCGGCCAGAACGCCAGCACGAACACGACCAGCGCGATCAGCAGGATGCCGACGACGCCCTGCACGATGCCGAAATGCGGTGAATCGGTCGCGACGAACCATTGGGCAATGGCACTGGCCACGATCAGGATCAGGCGAACAAGCCAGCTGAACATCGCGTCTCCCTTGCCTCATGCTAGGCTTCGCGCCTGTGCCGGCGCAACAGCGCCGCTGATGCCGGCCTGGCTGGCACGGCCGCGCCAGGCCTGACACAGTGATGACATGAGCCCGGCACGACGGATCATCATCTGCGGCGGCGGCGCGATCGGCACCGCGATCGCCTACTTCCTGGGCCGGCGCGGCGCGCTGCCGATCGTCATCGAGCGTCACGAGGTCGCCGGGTCGGCGTCCGGCAAGTCGGGCGGCTTCCTGGCGCTCGACTGGTGCCGCGGCACCGTTCTCGACGGGCTGGCGCGGCGCAGCTTCGCGCTGCACGCCACGCTCGCCGAGGAGCTCGGCAACCCCTGGGGCTACCGCCGTCTTACGACCTATGGCGGCTACGCCCGCGAGGGCGACGACGCACGCGGAACGGGCGGGCGGCCATGGCTGTCGGCCGGTGTGACGCTCACCGGCCGGCTCGGCTCGCCGCAGACCACGGCGCTGGTCGAGCCGCGCGCCTACACCACCGGGATGATGCGCGCCGCCGAGGAGCATGGCGCCGAACTGCGTCCCGGCGCGGTGACGTCACTGGTGCGCGACCCGACGGGCGCCCTTGCCGGCGTCGCGCTCGACGGCGGCGAGATCGTCGAAGGCGATGCCGTCGTCATCGCGATGGGGCCGTGGTCGATCCTGGCCGCGCGCTGGCTGCCGCTGCCCGCAGTGTACGGCTACAAGGGCCACAGCCTCGTCTTCGATACCGGCTCCGCCATCCCCGCCGAGGCGCTGTTCCTCGAGTACCAGGAAGCGAGCGGCGAGGTCCTGACTCCCGAGCTGTTCGCGCGCGCCGACGGCACGACCTGGGTGTGCGCGATCTCGAGCACCGGGCCGTTGCCGATCGATCCCGCAGCAGTCGCGCCGGACGACGGCGCGCACGCCCGCCTCGAGGCGATGTGCCGGACCCTCTCGCCCGCTCTCTCGACGGCGCCGATCGTGGCCCGGCAGGCCTGCTTCCGGCCGGTCACCGAGGACGGCCTGCCGCTGATCGGCGCGGTGCCGGGACTCGCCGGCGCCTACGTCGCGACCGGCCACAGCGTGTGGGGAATGCTCAACGCGCCGGCGACCGGCGAGGCGATCAGCGAGCTGATCCTCGACGGCACGGCCCGTCACATCGACTTGACTCCATTCGCTCCGGAAAGGTTGAGCCCGCTCGACCCGGCACGGCTGCGGCGAGCCTGAGCCCCTTCCCGCAGCGACCACGACTTGACCAGGCCATAGACGGCCGGGATCACCAGCAGCGTCAGCACGGTCGAGCTTGCCATGCCACCGATCATCGGCACCGCGATGCGCTGCATCACCTCCGAGCCGGTGCCGTCGTTCCACAGGATGGGCAGGAGGCCGGCGACGATCGCCGTCACGGTCATCATCTTGGGCCGCACCCGTTCGACCGCGCCCGCCATGATGGCGGCGCGCAGATCGTCGCGCGTGAAGGCCCGGCCCTGCTCGGCACACTCAGCCCGCCGCGCCGCCATCGCCTGGTCGAGGTAGATCAGCATCACGACGCCGGTCTCGGCCGCGACCCCGGCCAGCGCGATAAAGCCCACCACCACGGCGACGCTGAGATTGAAGCCCATCCACCATACCAGCCAGAGCCCGCCGACCAGGGCGAAGGGCAGCGACAGCATGACGATCAGCGTCTCGGCAAGCCGTCCGAAGGCACAGTAGAGCAGCACGAAGACCAGCAGCAGCGTCGCCGGGATGACGATCTTCAGGCGCGCCGCGGCCCGCTCGAGATATTCGAACTGGCCGCTCCAGACGACGTAAGTGCCGGCCGGCAGCGTCACCTTTTCCTGCACCGCCCGGCGCGCATCAGCGACGTATCCGGCAAGATCGCGATCGCGGAAGTCGACGAAGACATAGACCGCGAGCTGAGCGTTCTCGGTGCGGATGCTGGTCGGTCCCTGCGTCAAGCGTACCGCGGCGAGCTGGCCGAGCGGCACCATGCCGCCACCGCGCATGGTCGGCACCAGGACATCCGAGGCAATGGCGCGCGGGTCGGAGCGGAAGTCGCGCGGATAGCGGACATTGACCGAATAGCGCTCGCGTCCCTCCACCGTCGTCGTCACCGTCTCGCCGCCGAGCGCGCTCGCCACGGCGCGCTGCACGTCCTCGACCATGACGCCGTACTGCGCGAGCCTCGCGCGATCGGGCACGACCTCGAGGAAGTAGCCGCCGGTCACCCGCTCGGCGTACGCCGAGGTGGTGCCCGGCACGCCGCGGATGGCCGCTTCGACCTGGCGCGCCACGGCCTCGAGCTCGTCGTAGTCGCGGCCGAGCAGCTTGACGCCGACCGGCGTGCGGATGCCGGTCGCCAGCATGTCGATGCGCGCCTTGATCGGCATGGTCCAGGCATTGCTGACACCGGGCAGCTGCAGCGCGCGATCCATCTCGGCAATCAGCGACTCGACCGTGAGGCCGGCCCGCCATTCGGATTTGGGCTTGAGGTTGATCACCGTCTCGAACATCTCGAGCGGCGCCGGATCGGTCGCGGTCGCCGCGCGCCCGGCCTTGCCGAACACCGAGGCGACCTCGGGGAACGACTTGATGATCTTGTTCTGCGTCTGCAGCAGCTCGGCGGACTTCGTGACCGAGAGGCCCGGCAGGGTCACCGGCATATAGAGCAGCGTGCCCTCGTCGAGGCTCGGCATGAATTCGGCGCCGAGCCGCATCGCCGGCCACGCCGACGCCGTGAGCAGCGCCACCGCCAGCGCGACCACCAGCAGGCGCGCGCGCAGGACCAGCCGGATCGCCGGCCGATAGAACGCGATCAGCAGGCGGTTCACCGGGTTGCGATGCTCCGGCTGGATGCGGCCGCGGACCAGCAGCACCATGAGAGCCGGCACCAGCGTCACCGACAAGAGCGCCGCCGACGCCATCGCCAGGCTCTTGGTCCAGGCCAGCGGCTTGAACAGGCGGCCTTCCTGATCCTCCAGGGCGAAGATCGGCAGGAACGACACGGTGATGATCAGCAGCGAGAAGAACAGCGCCGGGCCGACCTCCACCGCGGCGTCGACGATTGCCTCGACGCGCGACCGGCCCGGCGTCAGCCTTTCGAGGTGCTTGTGGGCGTTCTCGATCATGACGATGGCTGCGTCGACCATGGCGCCGACGGCGATGGCGATTCCGCCGAGACTCATGATGTTGGAGCCGATGCCCAGAGCGTGCATGGCGATGAAGGCCATCAGCACGCCGACCGGCAGCGTGACGATGGCCACCAGCGCCGAGCGCACGTGCAGCAGGAACACGATGCAGACGGCGGCGACCACCAGGCTTTCCTCGATCAGGGTGGTTTTGAGGGTGGCGATGGCGCGGTGAATCAGGCCGGAGCGGTCGTAGACGGTCTCGATGCTGACGCCCTCGGGCAGGCCGGGGCCGATGCTCGCAACCCTGGCCTTGACGTTGTCGATGACGTCGAGCGCGCTCCCGCCGAAGCGCTGCAGGGCGATGCCACCCACCGCCTCGCCCTCGCCGTCGAGCTCGGTCACGCCACGGCGTTCGTCCGGGCCGAGCTCGATCTGCGCGACGTCGCGCAGCAGGACCGGAGTCGGACCGTCGGCCTTGAGCACAATCTGGCCGAGATCGGCGGTGCCGGTGAGATAGCCCCGTCCGCGCACCATGAACTCGGCTTCGGCCATTTCGATCACGCGGCCGCCGGTCTCGCGGTTGGAGGCGCGGATCGCCTCGAGAACGCGGGACAGCGGCACGCCGTAGCTGCGCAGCTTCACCGGGTCGACGACGACGTTGTACTGGCGCACGAAGCCGCCGACGCTCGCCACCTCGGCCACGCCCGGCGCCTTGGCGAGACCGAAACGCACGTACCAGTCCTGCACCGAGCGCAGCTCGGCCAGCGTGCGATTGGCGCCGAGCACGACGTATTGATAGACCCAGCCGACGCCGGTTGCATCCGGCCCGAGCGCCGGCTGCACGCCGGCCGGCAGCCTGGCGGTGCCGGAATTGAGATACTCGAGCACCCGGCTGCGCGCCCAGTAGATGTCGGTGCCGTCCTCGAAGATCACGTAGACGAACGACACGCCGAAGAACGAGAAGCCGCGCACCGCGCGACTGCGCGGCACCGCGAGCAGCGCGGTCGTCAGCGGGTAGGTCACCTGGTCCTCGACGACCTGCGGCGCCTGGCCCGGCATCTCGGTGTAGACGATGACCTGGGTGTCGGAGAGATCGGGAATGGCATCGAGCGACAGTCGGCCGACCGCGAACAGCCCGCCGCCGACCGCCGCCACGCTGGCGATCAGGACGAGCAGCAGGTTGCGAGCCGACCAGCGGATGACGGCGCCGATCACGTGCCGTCTCCCGCGCCGAATGCGGCCAGCGCCGCCCGGATGTTGCTCTCGGCATCGATAAGGAAGGTGGCTTGCGTGACCACCTTCTCACCGGGCTGCAGGCCGGCATTTATCTGCACCCAGCCCGGCATACGGGCGCCGACAGTGACCTTGCGCGGCTCGTAGCGGCCTTCGCCGCGCTCGACCAGCACCACTTTGCGGCGTCCCGTGTCGATCAGCGCCGAATCGGGCACCGCGACGCGGCTGCCCTCGACCGGCGTCGTGATCTCGACGATGGCGGCCATGTCGGCCCGCAGACGCCCGTCGGGATTGGGCACTTCGATGCGCAGGCGGGCGGTCCGGCTGTCCCGGCCGACGCTGGGATAGATCAGGGTGACCTTGCCCTCCAGCGGACGATCGGGCCAGGCATTGACCGAGATGCGGGCGCTGTCGCCCGCCTTCACGAAGCCCAGGTCCTGCTCGTAGACCTCCGCCATCACCCACATGGTCGACACGTCGACGATCCGGAACAGCGTCTCGCCGGCCCGGAATCGCGCGCCCTCCACGGCGGTCTTGTCGACGACCGTGCCGGAAACCGGCGTCGGGATCGCGACCGTCCGCGGGCGCTCGCCACGGCGCAGCCTGTCGATCGCGGCCTCGGGATAGTCGAGATAGCGCAGCTTGTCCGAGGCATAGACGCTGCGGCCGGCGAGGCCCCACTCCTGCTGCAGGACGTTCAGCTCGGGGCTGAACACCTCGAACAGGATCTGCCCGCGCTCGACCGCGTCACCCGTCGCGTTGACGTGCAGCTTCTCGATCCAGCCGCTGAACTTCGGCGCCACGACGTACTGCCGGCGCTCGTCGAACTGCAGACTGGCGAACGCGCGGATCGTGCGCGACAGATCGCGCTCGCCGACCACGGCGCTGCGGACGCCGAGACGCTGCACCTTGTCGGGGTTGATCCTGACCGTGCCTGGACTGTCGCCGGCCTCGCTCTCGCAGACCGCGATATAGTCCATGTTCATCGAGTCCTTCTTCGGTACCGGCGACGTATCCGGTCCGCCCATCGGATCCCGGTAGAACTTCACCTTGCTGCCCGGACAGGCATCGGCCGCGCTGGTCGCCGACGGTCCGAACGCGCCGGCGAGCACGGCCAGAAGAACGGCGCCGGCAAGGCCGGGCCGCACGAAAGACACACCAATCATGAACCATCTCCGCAATGCCGCGCGCATCGGCGCGGCGGGTCAACCCGATCGACGGATCGTCAGGCGCGCGGAGGGAACGGGTCGGGCGGAGGAGAGAGGCCCTTCAACCAGGCGTCGCCGGAAGGCCAGTAGCCGGCGTGATCAAGGGGCCGGATAAGCTCGACCGGCGCGGCCGGCAGCAGCGGGGCCGGGGCTGCCGCGACATGCAGGCATTCCGTCATGGGCAGCGGGCACGGCGCCTGGTCGCAATCGTCGCAATGGCCGCAGGGCGCCGCCGTGCCCTGACCCCATTCGATTGGGCCGGCCGCAATCGGGCTCGCGGGCAAGAGGGCGGCGGACACGACCGTGGCCGCGCCCGCGAGAACCGCCAAGCAGGCCAGAATTGCCGAAAGGATAGTCAGGCGCCGCACTGATCAACTATGTGCCTGGTCCCCTCGTCTGCCAAGCGGCCCAACGTCACATCCGGGTGACGGCGCTCGCGAACAGGCCGGTCGAGCGCAGTTCGAGCAGCGCCCGGCGATTGACGATCCACGCGCCCTGCAGCGCCAGCCCCGCCATGATCGCCGCGACCACGAGATCGGGCCAGCCGTTGCCGGTTCCGAACACGCCCGCCGCCGCCAGCAGCACCGCAAGACTGCCCAGGACGTCGTTGCGCGTGCAGATCCAGGCGGAGCGCATATTGGCGTCGCCGCCGCGATAGGCCCACAGCAGGGCGAAGGATGCGACGTTGGCGAGCAGCGCCGTCACGCCGACCACGCCCATCGTGCCGGCCTGCGGCAGGGTTGCATGCCAGGCATGCCAGACGACGAGGCCCAGCACCCAAAACCCGAACAGCCCCATGGTCACGCCCTTGGCCAGGGCGGCGGACGCGCGATAGCGCAGCCCCATGCCAACCACGAACAGCGAGATCGCGTAGTTCGCAGAGTCGCCCAGGAAGTCGAGCGCGTCCGCCTGCAACGACGCCGAGCCCGCGATCAAGCCGGCGCCGATCTCGACGGCGAACATCGCGGCATTGATCGACAGCACCAGCCACAGCGCCCGGCGGTAGGCAGGTCCGCCGTCGTCGGGATCGCAATGGTCGCAGCAATTCGCGCTCATCGTAGCCCTCCGCAAGCCCGAGCATGGGCGCCTGCCGGCACCGTTTCAAGAGTTGCATGATTGCCCATGCGGCGGCATCGATCTTGCGTTCCCATGTCGATCGTCGGGGTCGGTCCCGGCAGAGGAGTCTCGCGTGAGCAGCATAGCCCGGCCCAAGGTCGCCTTCATCGGAACCGGCGGCACCATCTCGTCCCTCGGCATCCATCCGCTCGAGCTGCAGGACTACGTCGTCCACGACAAGCGCCTGCACGCCAGCGAGATCGTCGCCCGCTTTCCCGTGGTCGAGGAGATCGCCGAGATCATCCCGGTCGACTTCCGCAATGTCCCGAGCCCCGAGATCTACTTCGCCGAATGGCGCGCCCTGGCGGCATTGTGCCATCGCGTGGTGGCGGAGCATCCGGACCTGGCCGGCATCGTCATCGGTCATGGCACGGCGACCCTGGAGGAGACGGCCTGGGTCCTGAACCTGGTGCTGAAGGTCTCGGTGCCGGTCGTCGTGATCGGCGCCCAGCGACCGGCCTCGGGCCTGTCGACCGACGCCGCGATCAACCTGGTGAACGGCGTGCGCACGGCGGCCAGTCCGGCGAGCCGCGGGCGCGGCGTGCTGGTGCTGCTGAACGACGAGATCCAGGCGGCACGCGAGGTCACCAAGACCTCGAACTGGCGCCTGCAGACTTTCCGCACGCCCGATTTCGGCATCCTCGGCCATGCCGACGCCGATCGCATCGTCTACTACCGCCGGCCCGAGCGCCGGCACATGCCCGACACCGAGTTCGATATCGAGGGCCTCGAGGCGCTGCCGCGCGTCGACATCGCCTATGCCTATGCCGGCTCCGACGGCAGCGCGATGCGGGCCTTCATCGCGGCCGGCGCCAAGGGACTGGTGTCGGCCGGCTTCGCCCCCGGCATGCCGCCCGCCGCCGACCTCGCGGCCATGACCGAGGCGGTCCGCCAGGGCATCGTGGTCGTGCAATCCTCGCGCGCCGGCTCGGGCCGCATCCATCGCGGCAAGAGGCTCGCCAATGCAGGCGTGCTCGCCGCCGACAATCTCAATCCGCAGAAGGCCCGCCTGCTGCTGGCGCTGGCGCTCACCCGGACCTCCGACCCGGCCGAGATCGCGCGCATCTTCGCCACCTACTGAGCCGGCGAGCTATCGCATATGATGAAGCAGGAAGTCATCCAGCAAGAAAAGTCCCTCGACTGCGCCGCCTTGCGGGCGGCTCCGCTCGGGATGACGGCATTCCTTGTCATATGCGATAGCCCCGTACTGAGGCGGCAGCGACGCTACAACCCGAAGAGGGCCAGCGCGACGACGGCCGTCATCAGGATCCAGCCGATGTGGCGACCCCGCGTTGCCAGCGCATTGCCCGCGGCGGCATAGCCGTAGACCACGACCGCCGCGCCGACGATCCAGTGGCGCGCCGCCGGCGAGCCGAGCCCGGGCGCCGCGATCAGCAGGACGCCTACGGCGATCCAGTCCACCGTGCTCGCCTGCCACACCATGCGCAGCAGGCGGAACGCCCAGGCCGGCTCGATGCGCGCGTCGGGAAAGACGCGCCGCTCGGCAATGACGCCATGCGCCACCGCGACCACGATGGCCAGCCCGCCGGCCGCCTGAAGCGCCAGATCCTGCATGAGTTCCTCCATACAGCTCTGTAGGGATGATAGGTGGGCGATTGCCACCGTCAATACAGCACTGTATGGTGCGACCTCGTGACCGAGCGACTGACCGCGCAGGACTGGATCGACTTCGCCGCGACGACGCTGGCCCGCGAGGGCTTCGACGCCCTCAAGGCGGATGTCCTGGCGCGCAAGCTCGGCGTGTCGCGCGGCAGCTTCTATTGGCACTTCACCGATCTCGGCGACTTCCATGGGCGGGTGATAGAGCACTGGCGGCAGACCACGACCGAGGCGATCATCACCGACATCGAGCGGCACGGACCGCGCGAGCAGCGCCTCGATGCGCTGCTGCGCCGGGCCCTCGGGCACGGCGCAGCACACGAGATCCGCATGCGCGCCTGGGCCGACGCCAATCCCGTCGCCGCGCGCGCGGTGGCCGAGGTCGACCGCAGGCGGCGGGACTACCTCGAACGGCTGCTGGTGGAGGCGGGCGTCGCTCCGTCCGTGGCGGGCGCGCGGGCGCAGCTCCTCTACTGGACGTATCTCGGCGCCGCCCTGAGTCGAACCCGGACTCCGGCCGAGCGCCTCGACCAGATCGTAGCCGAGCTCAAGCTGCTCGCCCTGGGCAACGCCTCGCACCGATCCGCCGGCCTTGACGACGCTCGCCACAGGCGCCCGCCGAAGCGCTGAGGACTCTGGCAAAACCCTGATACACTTGTCGGCATGTACCAATTCCGGATCCAGAAGAGGTAAGGCGACCTTCGTCTCTGCAAGGAGGCTGTCGACACGGCCGCGCGCAGAGGCGATCCGCGACATTGCCGTTCAACGAGACCAAGCCCTCATGCCCTTCCTCAAATCCCTGCCCGCCGACGCCGGCCCGGCGAACGTCTTCTCCAGATATCCCGACATCTACGGTGCGTGGGCGAAGATGAGCCAGGCGCTGATGAACGGGCCGTCTCCCCTCAGCCAGGGCGAACGCGAGCTGATGCTGGCCTACGCCGCTGGCGTCGCCGGATGCCGGTTCGTGTGCGTGGCGCATTCGGCGGTCGCCTATGCCTGGGGCGTGGCGCCCGGCACGGTGGAGCGGCTGCTGGAGGATCCCGGCACGGCGCCGGTCGAGGCACGCCTGAAGCTGCTGCTCGCCTTCGTCCGCAAGCTGATGCTGACACCAAGCGCGATGACCCAGGCCGATGCCGACGCGGTGTTCGCCGCCGGCTGGAACGAGCAGGCCCTGCAGGACGCCATCGCCATCACGGCGCGCGCCGCCTTCATGCAGCGGCTGGTCGAAGGACACGGCTTCACGCCGATGTCGGGCGAGAGAGCGGCACGGCAGGC
>NZ_JBFWZI010000119.1:21173-23624 GCF_050185545.1 Reyranella sp.
TGACATAGGCGGTGCTGACGCGCGCCGGATCGGTTGCCCGCATCAGCGGGTCGATGCGCACGGTGCCGGTGAACCAGCTCTCTGGGCCCTTTACGGAATCCTGCGAGCCGCTGCGTTTGATTTCCATTTCGATCAGCCTTTCCTGTCAGCGTGGGTCCAGGCGCAACGTCGTCGACAGGAGGTGGGCCTGCACCATCGCCTGGGCGTAAGGGCTCGGCGCGTACTTCGCAAGAAACGCGTGGCTCACCTGTTCGATCGTCTCCGGATCGGCCACCGGCACGGCCTGCACGGCCAGGCGCCGGCCCGCGGCCTCCAGGGCTGCCGGCCCGCCGGCCGCAAGATCGCGGTACCAGCGTCCCCTGGCACCGCGGAACGAGCGCACGAACACCGCGCCGCCGGCCACCACCACCCAGATCACCACCGCGATGCCGGGGTGCTTGTCGGTGCGGATGCCGACTTCACGGGTCTCGCCCAGGAGACGCAGCGTATCGGCGTCGAATGGGACCATGCTTCCTCCAGCTTCCTGCTGTTTCGACGATTTGTTGCCCGCCCCGCCGGTAGCACGCCGGCCAGTCGGTAGGGCCGGTCGGCGCCGACCAGTCGGCCGCCACACAATTTGCCGGCTGGGCGCCACGCGAGTAGCCACTATGATCGGCATGCACTTGTGCGTCGAGTTCATGAATGCGGCAGGGCACGGACGATGCCCCCCAGGTGCGGAACCGTTGCGTGGTCGCCTTGCGCACGTCCTCCGCGCATCAACAGGGGGGCGATCAATTCGAGGGAGATGAAGAACCATGAAGTTCGGCATACACAATCCGTCCTGGCTGTTCGGTTCTGAGCCGGCGGAGATATTCGACGCGGTTGCAGCGAAGGCACGGTGGGCGGAGGACCATGGCTTCGCCTGGTTCTCTGTGATGGACCATCTCATCCAGATCGCCAATGTCGGCGCGCCGGATGAGCCCTTCCTGGAAGGATGGACGGTCCTCTCGGCGCTCGCCGCCGTGACGCGGCGCATCCGCCTCGCGACACTGGTCTCCTCGGTCCACTATCGCAATCCTGCCCATCTCGCGAAGATCGCCGCCGGGGTCGACCTGATCAGCCGCGGCCGCCTGACCTTCGGCATCGGCGCCGGCTGGTTCGAGACCGAGTATCGCCAGTACGGCTGGGAGTTTCCGCCGCGGCCGGCGGTGCGCATCCGGCAAATGGAGGAAGCCGTCAGGCTCATCCTCGCGATGTGGTCGGAAAAGCGCACCACCTTCCAGGGCAAGTACTTCCAGGCGCAAGACGCGATCCTGGAACCCAAGCCGATCCAGAAGCCGCATCCGCCCGTGATGATCGGCGGCGGCGGCGAGCAGCTCACCCTGCGGGCCGTCGCCCGACTGGCCGACGCCTGCAACGTCGGCGGCACGCCCGACATCGTGCGACACAAGTACGACGTGCTGCGCCGGCATTGCGATGCGGTGGGGCGCAACTATGACGACATCGAGCGCACCAACGTCATCAGCTTCGTCGTGGCGCGCGACGAGGCGCAGCTGGCGGCCAAGCGCAAGAGGCTGGCGGTACCGGACAACTACTACGGGGTCGCCGGCACGGTCGCGGAGATCACCGACCTGGTCGGCAAGTACCAGGATGCCGGCGTCCAGCTCCTCATCAGCAGCGCCTTCAAGAACGACAGCGAGACCCTCGAGCTGCTCGCCGCCGACGTCATGCCGCGTTTTGGGGTAAACTCCGCCTGAAGTGGCGCTCATGCTCTTCAGGACCGCGGGCGTCCCGCCCGCTCATGCGTTCCTACTGTCGTTACGAGTGCTGTAGCTCTGTTGATACCTGCGTGGTCGGCTGCGGGATGAAGGAATCATGAGCGGGCGGGACGCCCGCGGCCCGGAAGAGCATGAGCGCCACCCTATTGGCGCACTCCCAGCGTACATGCCGCTAACCCGACGAATCCTCGTTGCGCACGTCGTAGCGCAGCCAGACGGCGTCGCCGTCGAGCACCTCGCAGCTTTTCAAGGTCATCGACGCGAGCGGCGCCGACGGGCCGGTCTTCACGTCGTCGGAATCGAAGACATGCGGCGCACCCCGGGCGCCATCGACGGCCGGATTGATCGCCACACTGATCTCGTCGATCAGGCCGGCCCGCAAGAAGGCGCCGTTGGCCCGTCCGCCGCCCTCGAGCAGCAGGCGTTCGACGCCCAGCTCGCGGTTCAGGACCTCGAGCACCAGCCGCAGATCGAGCGCCTGCTTGCCGGCGAAGACGTATGACACGCCCTCGGCCCGCAGCGCCTCGAGATGGGCGTCCGCAACCTGTTCGGTCAGCACGACGACGATCGGATCGCCGCCGATGTCCGAGCGGCCCCAGATGATCTTGCCCTCGGCATCGAGCACGACGCCGTAGGCGGCGGCATCGCGCCGGGCGATCCACGCCGTGCGCGGGAAGACCTGGCCGGTCGGCGC
>NZ_JBFWZI010000120.1:0-23556 GCF_050185545.1 Reyranella sp.
CATCCAGGCACCCCGCTTCGGCAAAGGTGCCGCCAATAGAAACCCATTGTCGGCCTGCACGGGAATACAAAATGTTGAGGTGAGTCAAAATGACACACCCAAGAGTTGTGTCCACTCCGTAGCAGCGGAGCTAGGGAGGCGACTGACGAGCACGTCCATCTGCGAATGCCCTGCCGAGAAACGGCGCTCGCTAGCGCGCCGCCTGCTGCGGCTGCACGGGCTTGACCTTCTGGCCGGGCTCGAGCTTGTGCACGCCAGCGGTCGCGATCACCTCGCCGGTGTTGACGCCCGAGGCGATGGCGGCGGTGTCGTCGCGCCAGCGCGCGATCGTGACCGGGCGCAGCTCGACCGTGCCGCTCGTGCGATCGACCACCCACACGGCGGGCTGCGTGCCCTGCTGGAAGATCGCAGACAGCGGCACCTCCGCCACCGGCTTGGCGTCGGGGCGTTCGAAAGCGAGCGTGGCCGTCATGCCGAGGCCGATGAACTCCGGCGTGTCGAGGACGGTGAAGCGGGCCGGATAGGTCCGGGTCAAGGGGTCGGCGCTGGGCGACAGCTCGCGCAGCTTGGCGACATGGCGGTTGCCGGGATCGGACCACAATTCGAAGCTCGCGCTCTGCGCCTGACGGACCATCTTCAGCTTGTGCTCGGGAACGCCGACCGATATCTCGAGCTCGTTCGTGCGGGCCAGTCGCACCACGCCCTGGCCCTGGGCCAGGACCTGGCCGACCTCGGCCTGGACGGCGGTGATGACGCCCGGCGCGTCGGCCCGCAGCTCGGTGTAGGCGAGATTGTTCTCGGCCGATGCGAGCTGGCTCCTGGCCTGCTCGACGCGGGCGAGCGCGGTGGCGGCGATCGCCTGCCGCTGGTCGAGCGTCTGCGGCATGAAGGCGGTGCTGCCGCGCAGGTTGAGGTAGCGCTCGTGATCGGCCTTGGCGCGTGTGTAGTCGGCCTCGGCCGAGGCCAAGGCGGCGCGGGCGTTGTCGACGGCGAGCCGGTAGTCGGCAGGATCGAGCTCGGCGATCAGGTCGCCGGCCTTCACCGTGGTGCCGACGTCGACGACACGGGCGACGATCTTTCCGGCGACGCGGAACCCAAGGGTGGTCTCGATGCGGGGGACGACGGTGCCGGCGAGGACGAGCGAGCGGCTACGCTGCTGGTAGACGATCTCGGACACGCGCACGGGGCGCACGATCGGGCCGCTGGTCGAGGGCCGCGAGGCGTTTGCCGCGGTCCAGGAAAGGGAGGCAAGTCCTGCGATCGCCACGGCGCCGATTCCGGCTATGGCCACCACTGCCTTGACGGGGAGCTTGCGAGGAAGCCGATTGAACGCGAGTCGCATGGCGAACGGTCCTTCCAAGGTTTACAATGTTTAGCGATTGTGAACATTGTTAACTGAACATTGATAACTTATCGCCGTTAAGCTATATGTCAAGGGGAAGGAGACGATTTTGACCGTGTTTTCGGCTGTGACGGCGACAGGACGTAAGCGGCGGGGCGAGGGCCATACGCGCCGCGACGAAATCCTTCATGCCGCCAAGGAGCTCTTCCTCGAGCAGGGCTATGATATGACGACGATCCGCAAAATTGCTGACAGGGTCGGCATTTCAGCGCCGGCGCTCTACCTCTACTTCAAGGACAAGGAAGCGCTGATGCTGGCGCTGTGCGATCAAACCTTCGGGCATCTGATCGAGGCTATCGACGAGATCGAGAAGACCGTCTCGGAGCCCCTGGAGCGCGTGCGTCGATTTGGCGAGACCTATGCCAGCTTCGGCCTGACGCACCCGGACGAGTACCGGCTGATCTTCATGGGCGCGCACATCCCCGAGTCGCTGCGCAAGATCGGCCATCGCATGCCGACCGACGATCCGACCCGGCCTGGAGTGGGCGGAGCCCTGGTGTTCAGCCGCCTGGTCGCCATCCTGAAGCAGGTCGAGGCCTCAGGTGTCGCGCTCAACTACCCACCCGACACCTGTGCCGAGCTGTGCTGGATGGGCATCCACGGCGTCGTGGCCGCCATGATCATGAAGCCCGATTTCCCCTGGTCCAACCGCGACCTCCTGATCGAGGGCATGCTGGACATCGTCGCGAAGGGGATCGTGCGAGGGGCGTGAACTCGTATTCCTCGCCCGTACTCGTATTCCTCCCCCGCAATCGGGGGAGGTGGCCCGGAAGGGCCGGAGGGGGAAAGCCCCAGTTGACGTCCATCCGAGGCTGACGTCGGAATCAGAAAGATCTCGACTAAGGCTTCCCCCTCTGCCCCGTATGAACGGGGCACCTCCCCCGACTATGGGGGAGGAAATGATCACGCGTTCTGCAGGACGTGGACGGCTCGGTTGGCCACGAGGTCCTTGTTCTTCTCGCCATAGGCCTTCATGTGCGGCGAGGCGCCATGGGCCTTGAGATCGTCCATGGATGCCCATTTCTCGATGACGACGAGAGTGTCGGGTCCGAACTTGGCGAAGGGGCCGCCATCGGTGTCGATCGTGGCGCCGTATTCGATGCAGCCTTTCTCGGCGTGCACGGCCGGGGCGTTGGCCTTGAAGTTCGCGAGAATCTCGGCCCGCTTGCCGGGCTTGGCGGTGACGATGGCGACGACGTGGATCATGATTTTCTCCTCCTGAATTCTGCCATCCCGAGCGAAGCGCCCGCCCTGAGCGAAGTCGAAGCGAGGAGATCCTCGCAGAACAGCAAATCCCTCGCTTCGCCCGGGATGACAATCTTGGTCAAGCGGCACGGCCGTGGCGCAGCAGGCGACCCGGCAAGGGATCGTTGCCGGCGACGGTGTCCTTGCCATTGCGGCGGATCACCCTGCCATTGACGATGACGGCGTCAATGCCGAGCGCTTCCGACACCAGGCGATCGGCGCCGGCCGGCAGGTCGTAGACTCGCTTGAGCGGCCCGGGGCCTACCGTTCTCGGATCGAACACCACGACGTCGGCCGGGCGACCTTCGGCCAGCAGGCCGCGATCGGTGATGCCGAACATCTCGGCCGGCCGCTGAGTCAGGTTATGCACGGCCTGCTCGATGGTGAAGGTCCTGCGTTCGCGTACCCAATGGCCGAGCAGGTAGGTCGCGTAGCAGGCGTCACAAAGCTGGCTGGCATGGGCGCCGGCGTCGGACAGGGCGATGATGGTGTGCGGATCGGTAATCAGCTCTGCCACCTCCTGCTCGTCGAAGTTCATCACGGCCATGCGGAAGCGTGCCTGCAGGTCGTTGGCGAGGGCGAGATCGAGCGCCAGGTCGACCGGGTCCTTGTCGAGCTTGCGCGCGGCTTCGGTGAGCGGCTGCTCCTCGAGCTCGCGCGCCGACGGCGCCCAGGCGATGATGACGCGGTCCCACCAATTGCGGAAGAGGGGCGTCACCTCGCTGCGCAACTTCTCGCGCCATGCCGGATCGGCGTAGGCGCGGCGGCGCGTGCCGGGCGCCTTGGCCTCCTCCACCGCGAGCTCGTTCATGAACTTCATGACGTCGAAAATAAACGGCTCGGCGAAGGTGAACTCGAAGTTCAGCGGCCGGCAGCTCACTTGCGGGATGACCAGTGCGCCCGACTTGCGCTGCTCGTCGGCGAGGGCGAGTTGCTTGCGATGGCCGCCCGGCCCGTACATGTAGGACAGCAGCGCCGTCCAGGTGACCGGGATGCCGTACTTGCGGCTGACCTCGGCCATGTGCTTCGTCGAGAAGTCGCGGCCGATCGTGACCTGCATCAGGCCGCGCTTCAGCTCGCCCATGACAGAGGCCAGGGCATCCATCTCCCCCACGGTGGCCTGACGGCTGGGCACGGGCTTGCCGGCATAGCCGTTGTGGCTCACCGCCACGGAGGTGCCGAAGCCGATGGCGCCAGCCTCCATGGCCTCGCGCACCAGCCGCTTCATGGCGGCGATCTCGTCCGCCGTGGCGACGCGCTCGGTCGACTCCTCGCCCATGACGTACATCCGAAGCGGGGTGTGCCCGAACAGCGTCGCGACGTTGATGGCCGAGCCGCGCTTCTCGAGCGCGTCGAGATACTGTGGAAACGTTTCGAACGGCCAGTCGACGCCCAGCCCGGCCTCGAGCGCTTCGAGGCTCATGCCTTCGACCTTCTCGAGGGTCTGCATGATGAGTTTGCGGTGGATCGCCTTGGTCGGCGCAACGCCGAAGCCGCAATTGCCGATGACCGTCGTCGTCACGCCATGCCACGGCGAGATGGTGAGCATGCGATCCCACAGGATCTGCGCATCGTAGTGCGTGTGGACGTCCACGAAGCCCGGCGAGACGATCTTGCCCGCGGCATCGATGGTCGTGTCGGCCGGGCCGTCCACCTTACCGAGAGCCACGACCTTGCCGCCCTCGATGCCGAGATCACCGACGAAGCCCGGCTTGCCGCTGCCATCGACGATCGTGCCGCCCGTGACCTTGATGTCGTAACTCATGGCTGCTCCGCTGAACGATGATTCATATTGGCAAGCGACCTGTGCCGGGGCAATGCCGCGCATGCTTTGTGTTCCGGACCGCGGGCGTTCCGCCCGCTCATGAATTCTGAGCGGGCGGGACGCCGCGGTCCGAAAGAGCGATGGAGCTGCAGTTCCATCGCACGACGAATCGCTCTAGTTTCCGCGCGTCACACGGAGGAAATTGATGGCCAGGCATAAGATCGCGCTCATTCCGGGAGACGGAATCGGCAAGGAGGTTCTGCCCGAAGGCGTGCGCGTGCTCGAAGCCGCCGGCCGTCGCTTCGGGTTCCAGCTCGACTTCACCGATTTCGACTGGTCCTGCGATCGCCTGCTGAAGACCGGCAAGATGATGCCGGAAGACGGCATGGAGCAGCTCAAGGCGTTCGAAAGCATCTTCCTGGGCGCGGTCGGCTGGCCGGGCGTGCCCGACCACGTCTCGCTGTGGGGTCTGCTGATCCCGATCCGTCGCGACTTCGACGAGTACGTCAACCTGCGTCCCGTGCGCCTGTTCGAGGGCGTGCCGTCGCCGCTCGCCAACCGCAAGCCGGGCGACATCGATTTCTGGGTCGTGCGCGAAAACACGGAAGGCGAGTACAGCTCGATCGGCGGCCGCATGTTCCAGGGCACCGACGCCGAGTTCGCCATCCAGGAGTCGATCTTCACCCGCAAGGGCGTCGACCGCGTGCTGAAGTTCGCTTTCGAGTTCGCCAGCAAGACCAAGAAGAAGCACGTCACGTCGGCCACCAAGTCGAACGGCATCATCCACACCATGCCGTTCTGGGACGAGCGCTTCGCCGAGATGAAGAAGAACTACCCCGACATCAAGGCCGACCAGTATCACATCGACATCCTGACGGCTCACTTCGTGCGCAACCCCGACTGGTTCGACGTCGTGGTCGGTTCAAACCTGTTCGGCGACATCCTGTCCGATCTCGGGCCAGCGCTGACCGGGTCGATCGGCGTGGCGCCGTCCGGCAACATCAATCCCGAGCGTAAATTCCCCTCGATGTTCGAGCCGGTGCATGGCTCGGCTCCCGACATCGCCGGCAAGTGGATTGCCAATCCGATCGGCCAGATTTGGTCGGGCGCCATGATGGTGCGCCATCTCGGCTATCCCGAGGCCGCCGAGGCGATCGAGCGGGCGATCGCGGCTTCCCTGGTCGAAGGCGGCCCGCGCACCCGCGACCTGGGCGGCAACGGCGACACTAAGACCGTGGGGGCCGCCATTGCGGAGCTTGTGAAGACGGTGTAGCAGCCTGCCGCCCGGCATTCGGACTGGGCCCATTTGGAGCGGGCAGGAGCCGCATATGAAGAGACGCAATCTGATCATTGCCGCCACGGCTGCCGCGGGCGTCGCCGCCCTGACGCAGGGCGCGCGGGCGCAGGCTTATCCCACCAAGCCCATCTCCGTGATCGTGCCGTTCTCCGCCGGCGGTCCGACCGATGCCCTGGCCCGCATCCTGGGTCAGCGCATGGGCGAGATCCTCGGCCAGCAGATCATCATCGATAACGTCGCTGGCGCCGGCGGCACGATCGGAGTCGCCAAGGCGGCGCGCGCCGCGCCCGACGGCTACACGCTGCTGTTCGCCCACATGGGCACCCTGGCGGTCAACATCGCGCTGTACAAATCGCTGCCCTACGACAGCCAGAAGGACCTCGAGCCGGTGGGGCTGGGGGGCACCAATCCCATGGTGCTGGTGGCCAAGAAGGGGCTGCCGGCCAAGGACTTCGCCGAGTTCATGGCCTGGGTGAAGGCCAACCAGAAGAAGGCGCAGTACGGCATGGCCGGCATCGGTGCGGCCTCCCACCTGGGCGGCCTGATGCTGAACAGCATGATGAAGGTCGACGTGCTGGAGATCCCCTACAAGGGGACCGGTCCGGCGCTGAATGACCTCGTCTCCGGCCAGTTCGACTACATGGTAGACCAAGCCGTGAACGTGCTGCCACAGATCAAGGCCGGCAACATCAAGCCGCTCGGCGTCAGCACCCTGAAGCGCCTGCCGCAGCTGCCCGATGTGCCGACCATCGACGAGTCGGGCCTCAAGGGCTACGAGGTCACGATCTGGAACGGCTTCTTCGCGCCCAAGGGCACGTCCAAGGACGTGATCGCCAAGCTCAACCAGGCGCTGCTCGCGACCCTGGCGGACGAGAAGATCCGGGTGCGACTGACAGAACTCGCCGTCGATCTGCCGAGCGCGGCGGAAGGATCGCCGGACGCCCTGCGCAATACCCTGAAGGCGTCGATCGACAAGTGGGTGCCCGCGGTGCGCGCCGCCGGCGTGAAGCCGGAGTAGCTACGCGCTGACTCCAAGCTCGTCGAAGGCGACGACCACGGCGCGGCGCATGTTGCCGCCTTCGTCGCGCAGCGCCAGCGTCAGCTTGCGCTCCCACCAGTCGACATCGGCTACGCCGAAATTTGCCGCCGCATAGAGCGCGCCGAGGCGATTGGGGCCAGCTTCCCTGGCTGCCCAGTAGACCATGTTGAGGCCGCTCGAAGTGACCTCGTAGAGCGGGTAGGAGCCGGGCGGGGTCTCGCGATAGAGCGCGCCGATATGGCGGTCGCCCGACAGGAGCACGACGCCCTTGGCGCCGCTGTCGCGGATCAAGTCCAGGAGCCTCTGGCGTTCCAGCGGCAGGTTGCCCCAGCGCTCCCAGCCGTGGCCTTCGGCCAGCACCTGCGTGCTCGAGACGAGGAGGCGCAGCTCGGCGGGCTTGCGCAGCTCCGCGCCAAGCCATTCCCACTGCTCGGCGCCCAGCATCGTCTTGGCAGGATCGGGATCGGGCACGTAGCGCTCCTTGCCCGGCGCGCCGCGCTGGTCGGTCGGCTTGAGCGGCGAGCGGAACCAGCGGACGTCGAGCAGGATCACCTGCACGCGCATGCCGGGCGGGCCGATGATCGAGGCGGCGTAGATGCCGCCGCGGGTTCGCCGGACATCGTCCGCAGGCACGTTCCAGAACTGCAGGAACAGATCCTTGGCGACGTCCTTGTGGGCGAAATTCCCGCCCCCATCGTTGAGGCCATAGTCGTGGTCGTCCCATATGGCGAGGTGAGGGACCTCGTTGCGCAACCGGGTGTAGCCCGCGATCCCGGAGGCGAGGTCATAGGCGCGCCGCAGATTGGTCGCGTCGGGCGAGTCGAAATCGCCGTAGACGTTGTCACCCATGAAGATGAACAGGTTTGGCTTGTAGGCCAGCACGGCATCCCAGATCGGTTGCGGCTTGGCCTGGTGGGCGCAGGAGCCGAAGGCGATGCGCGTCAGGGGCGGGCGGCCTTGCGCGCCGACGGCGGACGGGGCGAGAGCGGCCGCAGCCATGAGCTGGGCTACCCTGCGCCGATTGAGGATGGTTCGACGATTTAACATTGGGCCACCGAAATGCCAGGATCGCAGGTCTAGTTGGCACCATTGTGAAACGCCATCTCAAACACGCCCTCGAACTGGCGTTCATTCCCGTCGCCGCAGCGATCGTCTTCGTCGAAGAGGTCCTGCTGCGCTACCTCGGCCTCGCCATGGCGGCGCTGGCCAAGTGGCCACCGGTGGCCCGGGTCGAGGGCTGGTTGCGGCGCCTGCCGCCGTGGGCGGCCGTGCTGGCGTTCGCCGCGCCATCGCTGCTCGTGCTGCCCGTCAAGCTTTCCGCCGTCTGGTTCGCCTTTCATCACCGCTACGGCCTTTCCCTCGCCAGCGTCATCGTGGGCAAGATGCTGGCGACCGCGCTGGTTGCCCGCCTCTACAGTATTCTCCATCCAGCCTTGGAAAAATTGAGCTGGTTCGTCCACGCGGAGGCTTGGCTGTTCGGCTGGCGCGACCGCGTCTACGCCTTCGTGCGGGCCCTGCAGGCCTGGCAGAAGGCGGTGGCGATCATCCACCGGCTGCGCTTCTGGCTGCGGGGCTTGGTCTCCGCCGTGTGGTCGCGCTAGGCTCCGCCATGCTCACTGTAGTTCCGCTGAACGGCGCCTTGGGCGCACGCATCGAAGGCCTGGACCGGGCGCGAGCCAACGAGCCCGAGATCGCCGGCCGGATCAATCAGGCGCTTGCCAGGTATCTGCTGGTCGTCCTTCCGGGCGAGCCGATGGCGCCGGCCGAGACGCGTCGCCTTGCCGAGGTGTTCGGCACGCCGCAGAGGCAGCTGCTGCGCTACAAGCGCAGCGGCGAGGTGCCCGACGTGTCGGTCATGGTGAGCACGCTCATGGCCGACGGCTCGACCGACAAGACCGCCATCCGGGCCGAGGACTGGCATACCGACGATTCGTACTTCGCCACGCCGGCCAAGGCCACGTTGCTGCACGCCATCGAGATCCCGAGCCACGGCGGCGCCACGTGGTTCTGCAACATGCACAGCGTCTATGAGTCGCTGCCCGAGGCGATGCGCAAGCGGATCGACGGTATGCGCGCGATCCATGGCTACGACACGAAGCGGGCGCGCAACCGGCCGTCGGTGCGCACGCCGGAGGAGATCGCCGAGACGCCGGACGTCGAGCACCCGCTGGTGCGCACGCATCCGGAGACGGGACGCAAGGCGCTTTATCTCAATCCCAACCGGCTCGACCGTATCGTCGGCTTGGAGCGGGCAGAGAGCGACGCCCTGCTCGACGAGCTGGCCGACGCCGCACGCCAGCCGCAGCATCACCACGGCCACACCTGGACGAAGGGCGACGTTGTGGTGTGGGACAACCGCGCCACGATGCATCGCGTCGTGATCGACTACCCGGTCGGCGAGAACCGCATCATGCAGCGCGTGCTGATCGAGGGGAATCGGCCATTCTAGCTCATGCTCCTCCCCAAGCTTTGCTTGGGGAGGTGTCCGCGTCTCCGCAGCCAGAGGGATCATAGGCCCCAGTCTGAGGTTCATGACCCATCCGTCGCCGTAAGACGGCGACGCTTCCTCAGCGAGCACCAGCGAGCTGGGGAGGAGGCTATTACCGCGCCGCTCCGGACGCCAGCATGCCGTCGATATCCTCCTCGCCGTAGCCGGCTTCCTTCAGGATCTCGCGGGTGTTTTCGCCCAGCCGCGGGGCGTGGCGCTCGTGCTGGCGCTCGCCGCCAGAGAAGATGTTGGCGCGGCGGGTGCGGCGGATGCGGCCTTCGCTCGGATGATCCTCGGGGCGGAAGAAGCCGACATCGGCGAGGTGCGGGTCGGTCAGCAGATCGTCGATCGAGTTGTAGCGGGCCGCCGGGACGTCGAGCCTGTCGAAGATCTCGAGCCACTCCGCTGTGGTCTTCTGGGCGAGGCCCTGCTTGCGCACCTCGAAGTAGGCGGCGGCGTTGGCGGTGCGATGGCCCGGCGTGTCGAAGCGCGGGTCGGTCTTGAGCTCGGGCCGGCCGATCGCGTCGAAGAAGGCGAAGGCCTGCGGATTGGTGTTGGGGCCGACGGTGATGTAGCCGTCCCGGGTCGGCAGCGGCCGGTAGTCGGGACTGAGCAGGCGGCCGTCGCCGCTCGGGCCGACCGGCGGGTCGAAGGTCATGGCGCCCATGTGCTCGCTCGACACGAACGACGCCATGTTCTCCAGCATCGGCACGTCGATCGCCTCGCCGCGGCCGGTCTTCTCGCGACGATAGAGGGCGAAGCCGATGCACTGGGCGGCGATCAGGCCGGACGTGTGATCGCTCATCACCATGGGCACGAAACGCGGCTCGCCCGTCGCCCTCGCCAGCGTGCCGGCGACGCCGGACAGGCTTTGCACGATCGGGTCATAGGCGGGCCGGTTGTAGTAACGGCCGCCGCGGCCGAAGGCGAGGATCGAGCAATGGATCAGCCGCGGATTCTTCGGCGCCAGGCTGGCATAGTCGAGCCCGGCGCGTGCCAGCCCTTCCGGCCGGACATTGCTCACGAACACGTCGGCGCCGGCAATCAGGCGGTGCACGGCCTCGAGCGCCGCCGGCTTCTTGAAGTCGAGCACGATCGACCGCTTGTTGCGGTTGAAGTTGATGAACTTGCCCGACATGCCGGGATTGCGGCTGCCCTGCGCCATGGTTCGCAGCAGGTCGCCGCCCGGCGCCTCGATCTTGACGACGTCGGCGCCGTAGTCGGCCAGGGTGCGCGTGCAGATCGGCCCGACCACGACCGTCGTCAGGTCGATGACGCGCACGCCGGCGAGAGGGCCGTCGCTCACGAGGCGAACTCCAGGTCCATCTCGCCGCACAGCACGCCGTTCTTGTCGGCCGCCCAGATCGAGAGACGGTCGTTCTCCTGTTCGCGGCCGCGCACGTCGATCAGGTCGCCGATCCAGATCGGATGGACCAGGCGGGTGGTGTAGCTGGTGAGAGTTCCCCGGCCGTGGCGTAGGGCGGCGTCGGTCATCAGATGCATCGACAGGCCGCCGTTGGAGACCAGCGCCGGGTAACCCTCCTCGCTGCGCGTGTAGTCGCCGTCGTAGTGGATGCGATGGGCGTTCCAGGTGAGCGACGAAAAGCGGAAGTTGAGCGTGTTGGTGACGTTCGTCCTGTCGCTCCAGGCATGGTCGGTGCGCGCTGGCGTCGGTACGGTGGCCGTGGTCTTGTGGCCGGGCGGCACGGCCGGGCGATAGATCGCGTCGTTCTCGTCGATCGCGATCACCTTGCCGTGCTGCTCGATCGTATGTCGCATGGTGAGCACGAAGATGTCGCCCGAGCGGCCGGACTTGGGGACGATGTCGGCCACCTCGGCCTTCTTGACCGCCGGCTCGCCGGCCCGCAGCCGGCCCATCACCTTGACCCGGCGGCCCGCACCCATGCGGCGCGGCATCGGGATCGGCGGCAGCACGATGCCCTTGTTGGGATGACCGTCGGGGCCCAGCTCGCGCTGCACGATGGTCTCGGCGAAGAAGAGCGTGAACCAGTGCGGAGGCAACTCGGTGCCGCGCTCGAAGCTCGCCGGATCGAGATTGAAAGTGCTGGCGGCGCGCCGCACGGCCATCAGGCCGATATCATCCTCGACGATGCGCACGCGCCCGATCCAGGGCTTGAGTTCCTTCATCGCCTCGTCCATCCAGCCCGACATCGCGTCCGTCCTCCCGTTTACGAAATCGGCGGAGACTTGCACGCATGGGCCAAAAGCAGAAGGGCTCGCTTTCGCAGTCAAACTCCTCTCCAGCTCCGCTCGTGCTCCGCTGGGGAGGTGTCGCCGTCTTCGGCGACGGAGGGGGCATGACTCTTTCGGACCGCGGGCGTCTCGCCCGCTCATAATCATGAGCATGAGCGTGATCATGAGCGGGTGAGACGCCCGCGGCCCACGAATCGTGACCCCTCTGCCCCCGTATGACGGAGGCACCTCCCCAGTGAAGCTGGGGAGGAAGCTGATCCTCGCGCTGGCCAAAAGAAAAGGGGCCCGAAGGCCCCCTTGGAGATGATCTTCCGGGTCGCTCAGATGCTGTAGTACATCTTGTACTCGACCGGCGCCGGCTGGTGTTCCCAGTTGTAGACCTCTTCCCACTTGAGTTCCATGTAGGCGTCGATCTGGTCGTCGGTGAACACGCCGCCCTTGGTCAGGAAGGTGCGGTCGGCGTCGAGGCAATTCAGCGCTTCGCGCAGCGAGCCCGCGACGGTCGGGACCTTGGACAGCTCCTCCGGCGGCAGATCGTAGAGGTTCTTGTCCATCGGATCGCCCGGATGGATCTTGTTCTGGATGCCGTCGATGCCGGCCATCAGCATCGCCGCGAAGGCGAGGTATGGGTTGGCCGACGGGTCGGGGAAGCGGACCTCGACCCGCTTGCCCTTGGGCGAGGCCGAATAGGGGATGCGGCACGATGCCGAGCGGTTGCGCGAGGAGTAGGCGAGCAGCACCGGCGCCTCGAAGCCCGGGATGACGCGCTTGTAGGAGTTGGTGCTGGCGTTGCAGAAGGCGTTGAGGGCCTTGGCGTGCTTGATGATGCCGCCGATGTAGTACAGCGCCGTCTCCGACAGGTCGGCGTAGCCGGAGCCCGCGAACAGCGGCTTATTGTCCTTCCAGATCGACTGGTGGGTGTGCATGCCCGAGCCGTTGTCACCGTAGAGCGGCTTCGGCATGAAGGTCAGCGTCTTGCCGTAGCTGTGGGCGACGTTGTGCAGGGTGTACTTGTACTTCTGCACGTTGTCGGCGGTCTTCACCAGCGTGTCGAAGCGGAAGCCGAGCTCGTTCTGGCTGGGCGCCACCTCGTGATGATGGATTTCCATGACCAGGCCCATGTCGGTGCAGACCGACATCATCTCGGCGCGCAGGTCGTTCATCGAATCGACCGGCGGCACGGGGAAGTAACCGCCCTTGACGCCCGGCCGATGGGCCATGTTGCCGCCGTCGAACTCGGTGCCGCTGTTCCACGGCGATTCGCTCGAGGTGAGCTTGTAGAAGCTGCCCTGCATCTGGACGTCAAAGCGGACGTCGTCGAACACGAAGAACTCGAGCTCGGGGCCGAACACGGCGGTATCGCCGATGCCCGACGACTTCATGAAGGCTTCGGCGCGCTTGGCCGTCGAGCGCGGGCAGCGGGCATAGAGCTGGCCGGTCGAGGGCTCGACCACATCGCAGCTCACGATCAGGGTGGTCTGCGCGGCGAACGGGTCGAGGACCGCCGTCGCAGGATCGGGCATCAGGATCATGTCCGACTCGTTGATCGCCTTCCAGCCGGCGATCGAGGAGCCGTCGAACATCACGCCGTCCTCGAAGGTGCCCTCGTCGGTGGCCGAAGCCATACGGGCGGTGTGCTGCCACTTGCCGCGCGGATCGGTGAAGCGGAAGTCGACGAACTTGACGTCCTTCTCCTTGATCAGCGCGAGAACTTGCTTGGCATCCATCTGTCGTACTTCCCTTTCTTGTGGTTACCGTCCTCAAGCCCCCAAAAAGGCCGAGGTCTCATACGGCTGCGTCTCCGCGCTCGCCAGTACGAATTCGAATTGCGTCGTCGATGTGCGACACGAAGATCTTGCCGTCGCCGATGCGGCCAGTGTGGGCGGAACCGCGGATGGCCTCGACTGCCTTCTCGACCATGTCGTCCTCGATGACGAGCTCGATCTTCACCTTGGGCAGGAAGTCCACGACGTACTCGGCGCCGCGATAAAGCTCGGTGTGGCCCTTCTGCCGACCGAATCCCTTGGCCTCGAGGACGGTGATGCCCTTCAGCCCGATCTGGTTGAGGGCATCCTTCACCTCGTCGAGCTTGAAGGGCTTGATGATGGCTTCGATCTTCTTCATTTCCTTCCGGCACTTTCGCACGCAAACTCAAGCGCTGCCGTGAAGGCAGTTCGCACGAATCCGCAAGAAGCAGCTTTCATGCCAGAGTTACCCACAACTGTAGAAGTGGAACGATGGGTCGAGTGACTGAAAAATGAACCGATTGACCTAATGATGTGCAGAAGTTTGCCTAGAAATTGCCCAATTGGGATTGACCCATGAAATCGGCCAATTCAACGATGACCGCCCTCGGGACGACCGTGTTCGAGGTCATGTCGGCGCTCGCACGGGAGCATCGCTCGGTCAACCTGGGGCAGGGCTTTCCCGACGACAAGGGACCGCTGGCCGTCCGGTCGGCTGCTGCCGAGTACCTGATGGAAGGGCACAACCAGTACCCTCCGATGATGGGCATTCCCGAGCTGCGCCAGGCGGTCGCCGACCATGCGAAGCGCTTCCAGGGTCTCGATGTCGACTGGCAATCGGAGGTGATGGTGACGTCGGGCGCCACCGAGGCCCTGGGCGATTGCCTGTTCGGCCTGATCGAGCCCGGTGACGAGGTCGTCCTGGTCGAGCCCCTTTACGACTCCTACCTCCCGATCGTGCGGCGGGCGGGCGGCATTCCGAAGCTGGTGAGGCTCGAGCCGCCGACCTGGCGGCTGCCGCGCGAGGAGCTGGCGGCGGCCTTCAGCCCGCGTACCAAGCTGATCCTGTTCAACACGCCGATGAATCCCTGCTCCAAGGTGTTCGACCGCGAGGAGCTCGGCGTCATTGCCGGGCTCTGCCTGGAGCACGATGCCTACGCGGTATGCGACGAGGTCTACGAGCACATCGTCTTCGACGACCGCCGGCACGTGTCGATCATGGGCTTGCCCGGGATGCGCGAGCGGACCGTCCGGATCGGCTCGGCCGGCAAGAGCTTCAGCCTGACCGGCTGGAAGGTCGGCTACGTCACGGCGGCCCCCGACCTCATGCGGGCGGTCGCCAAGACGCACCAGTTCATGACCTTCACCACGCCGCCGAACCTGCAATGGGGCGCCGCTGTCGGGTTGCGCCTGGGCGACGACTACTTTGCCACCCTGGCCGGCGACATGCGGGCGAAGCGCGATCGCCTGGGCGGCGCCCTGCAGCAGATCGGCTTCGACGTGCTGCCCGCCCATGGCACCTACTTCGTCACCACCGACTTCCGCCCGGTGGGGTTCAACGGCACTGACGAGGATTTTTGCCGCCACATCACCATCGAGGCTGGGGTCACGGCGGTACCCGTGAGCGCGTTCTACGACCAGCCGGCCAAGGCGCCACGTCATTTCGCCCGCTTCTGCTTCTGCAAGCACGAGGCGACGCTGGACGACGCGATCGAACGGCTGCGCCGGCATTTTTCCCGGTAGGAATGCGAATCGGCCAGTGCGGGATGACTTGGCTTGCGCCGGCGAGCGCCTATACTTGCTGCACTGCGATTGCCAAATTCGGTGATCCGGTCACGCCAAGGCGGTGGCATCGGTGGCAAAGGGCACGGCAGACCTTAACTCCAGCGAGATCTCGGGGCAGCCTGCGGCGCCGGCCCGGGCGACCAGGATCGATGGTCGTCGCCTGCGCAGCGAACGCACCAAGCAGCTCATCATCGAGGCCTATCTAGCTCTCGTGCGCGAAAATCCGGTGGTGCAGATGCCGACCGCAGCGCAAATCGCGGAGCGCGCGGGCTACTCCGTTCGGTCGATCTTCGAGCGCTTCCCCGACCTCGGCAGATTGCGGGTGGCCGCGGCCGATTATGGTCTCGCCCAGGCTGCGGCGCTCGCGCCTGCGCGCAATGTCGATGGTGATCGCCAGGTCCGGATCCGCTCTCAGGTCGAGACGCGGGCTGGGACCTGCGAGCGCGGCATGGCCTTGTGGCGCGTGCTGGTCTTCAGCGCACCGGAAGACGCCGAGCTGCGCCAGCGTGTGCGCCTCGCCCGGGAACGCACCGTCGATCGAATCAGGGTCATGTACCGGCCGGAGCTCGCAACCCTGCCGGACCGGGAGCGCGAGCACTTGTTAATCGCACTGGAGGCGATCACGGACCACGAGAGCTGGGCGCGCATGCGCGAGCAGCATGGATTGTCGTTCGAGGAAGCCTGCTCGGTCTGGATTGCAGCCATCGACCGCCTGTTGCCACCGACGCCGAATGCACGGCCACCTGAGCGGGCATCGGAAACTGTGGCGTCCCCGCCTGGTTGCCAGTAAACTTGTGTTTCCGCGCTGGCGGAAATCCTGCTCTGGCATCACGGGCTCGATTTGGCTCAGGTCCATCGCTCGGATGGTGATGTCGAAGCGGCCGCCGGCGACAGTCGATCGTACAGTTCATTGACCTCTGATCATAGCCCCAAGTCCGCCCGGATCGACGGCCGCCGCCTGCGTAGTGCGCGCACCAAGCAGCTGATCGTCGAGGCGTATATCGACCTGCTGCGCAAGGATCCCCGCATCCCAACGGCGGCGCAAATCGCCGAGCGGGCGGGCGTCTCCGTGCGCTCGGTGTTCGAGCGCTTCAGGGACCTGCATGAGCTCAGGGTCGCGGCAACCGATCATACCTTCCTGCAGGCCGCGACGCTGGCCACGGGGGGCGATATCGAGGGCGACCGGGCGACCCGGTTGAAGAACCACGTGGAAAGGCGAGGGGCGATCTGCGAGGCGTGGCTGCCCCTGTGGCGCGCCATGATGGTCAACAAGGGCGAGTCGCTGGAGCTGAACAATCGGGTGCTGCTCGCGCGCCAGGCGATCATCAAGCGTATCGAGATGATGTATCGGCCCGAGCTGTCGACGCTCCCCGAGGAGCGGCAGCGGCATCTCCTGATCGTCATCGAGTCCCTGATCGACTTCGAGAGCTGGGCGCGCATGCGCGAGGACAACGGCCTGTCGTTCGCCGAGGCTTGCGAGGTCTGGATCAAGGCGATCGACCGGTTGCTGCCGCCGACGCCGGTTTCTTGACGCTCCGGCTGGCCAAGCGTAGGAAGGCGCCCGTCGTCGGGAGCGACCAGTGATGGCGGCCGTAGCTCAGGTGGTTAGAGCGCCAGATTGTGATTCTGGATGTCGCCGGTTCAAGTCCGGTCGGCCGCCCCATTCGCTCCCGCGTCGTAGTTCCTGAAACCGGCAGTGCGCGACCTCCAGGCCAGCGGTGACCTCGTCCTGCTGCGGTGTGCCGAAATGGCTAAGGCAGACGCCGCTGCCATCGCCGGTGGCATTCCCGGCAGCCGGCTCATGGAAGCCGCCGGACGGGCGGTCGCGGCGACGGTCGTGGCGCATAATCCTCGGCGTCCGGTCGTCGTACTGTGCGGCCCCGGCAACAACGGCGGCGACGGCCTCGTCGCCGCACGTCATCTGCAGGAAGCAGGCTGGCCCGTCCGGCTTGGGTTGCTCGGGGCCCGCGAGGCGCTGAAGGGCGACCCGGCCTGGGCGTCTGACGGCTGGAATGGGCCCGTGGAAGCGTTGTCGCCTGCCTTGCTCGAGGGGCGCCCCTTGGTCGTCGACGCCCTGTTCGGGGCGGGTCTGTCCCGGACCATCGAGGGCGCCGCCGGCACGGTCATCGACCGGGCCAATCATGAGGGCCTCCCCGTCATCGCCGTCGACGTGCCAAGCGGCCTGCACGGCGACACCGGCCAGGTGATGGGTCGCGCCCTGTCCGCGGAGCGGACGGTGACCTTCTTCCGGGCGAAGCCCGGCCACTACGCCGTCGAGGGGCTGCGGCGCTGCGGCGTCCTGCACGTGGTCGATATCGGCATCCCGGCCGCGGTACTCGACGTCATCGCACCCCGCCTCTGGGTGAACGGGCCAGCCCTGTGGCGACACCTGCTCGAGCGCGACGGGCTGGCCGACCACAAATACGCCCGCGGCCATCTCACCATCCTGGGTGGTGCAACGGCGACCGGCGCGGCGCGCCTCGGCGCACTGGCAGCCCGGCGGGCCGGGGCAGGGCTCGTGACCATTGCGACGCCCCATTCGGCGATGCCGGTCTACCAGGCTGCGGAGCCTGGCAACCTGATCGTCGAGAGCGAGGAAGCGCCGGCCTTCGGCAAGCTGCTCGCCGATCCGCGCCGCAATGCCGTGCTCGCGGGACCCGGATCCGGGGTCAATGAACGGACGCGGGCCGCCTGCCTGTCGGCTCTCGCCGCGCGGCGCGCGGTGGTGCTCGACGCCGATGCCATGACGGCGTTCGCCGATGTGCCCGGTCAACTGTTCGAAGCCATCGCCGGGCCAACCCTGATGACGCCGCACGAAGGCGAGTTCCGCCGGCTGTTTCCCGACCTGGCCGAGGAGCCGGACAAGGTCGAGCGGGCCCGACAGGCGGCGGCACGCAGCGGCGCGACGATGCTGCTGAAAGGACCGAGCACGGTGATTGCCGCTCCCGACGGGCGCGCGGTGATCAATGTCCACGCCCCCGCCAGCTTGGCGACCGCGGGTTCTGGCGACGTGCTGGCCGGCATCGCCGGTGCCCTGATGGCGCAGAACCTGTCGCCGCTCGCCGCGGCGGCGGCGGCGGCCTGGTTGCATGGTGAGAGCGCCTTCCGGTTTGGCCGTCGCGGCCTGATCGCCGAGGACTTGATCGCGCATCTGCCCGACGCTTTGCACGCGGCGCTTGCGATCAATTGACCGCTCGGCGGGCACAAGCTAAGAGGCGCGCGATTCGGCCCTCGCGGCGCGGCCCGCCGGCGCTGGCCCGGAGATGGGCCGACAACGGGGCCTCTCGACGGGCGGGCGTGGTGAAATTGGTAGACACGCGAGATTTAGGTTCTCGTGCCGCAAGGCGTGGGGGTTCAAGTCCCTCCGCCCGCACCATTACGGAAATGGAAGTGTGACGATGCAAGTGACGGAACTCCCGGCCGAGGGCCTGAAGCGACAATTCAAGATCGTGGTTCCTGCCGGCGACCTGGCGGCCCAGGTCGATTCGCGCCTGGCCGACATGGCGAAGACCGCCCAGATGCCGGGTTTCCGCCAGGGCAAGGTGCCGGTCGGACTGTTGAAGAAGCAGTATGGCCAGGCGCTGTTCGGTGAGGCCCTCGAGCAGGCAGTCAGCACGACCACAGCCAAGGCGATCGAGGATCGCGGGTTGAAGCCGGCGCTGCAGCCGCGCATCGAACTGAAGCAGCTCGAGGAGGGCAAGGACGTCGAGTTCGAGGTCGCCATCGAGGTTCTTCCCGAGATCGGCAAGCTCGACTTTTCCGAGGTCACGCTCGAGCGGCTGAAGGCTGTAGTGCCGGACAGCCACGTCGAGGAAACGGTCGGCCGGATCGCCAAGGCCAATCGCGAGCAGAAGCCGGTCGATCCGCCGCGACCGGCCCAGAAGGGCGACGCCCTCAAGATCGATTTCGTGGGCTCGGTCGATGGCGTGGAGTTCCCGGGCGGCACTGCCCAGGATTACACCCTCGAAATCGGCTCCGGGTCCTTCATCCCGGGCTTCGAGGATCAACTGGTCGGCGCCGAGGTCGGCAGGGTCGTCGAGGTGAAGGTCACGTTCCCGGCCGACTACGGCAATGCCGAGCTGGCCGGCAAGGACGCCGTGTTCAAGTGCACGATCAAGGAAGTCCGCGAGTTTGTGGACCGGCCGGTCGACGACGAGCTCGCCAAGGCCAGCAACTTCGAGAGCCTCGACGCCATGCGCAAGGCCGTCGCCGAGCGCCTCGGCCAGGACTATGCCCGCATCTCGCGCACGATGATCAAGCGCCAGCTGCTCGACAAGCTCGCCGAGACCCACAAGTTCGCGGTTCCCGAGGGGCTGGTCGAAGGCGAGTTCGACGCCATCTGGAAGCGCGTCGAGGAGGCCAAGAAAAGTGGCCAGAAGATCGAGGACGACGAGGAGAAGTTGCGCAAAGAGTACCGCGACATCGCCGAGCGCCGAGTTCGCCTGGGCCTGCTGCTGGCCGATGTCGGGCGGTCGAACGGCATCGACGTCACCCCGGAGGAGCTGAACCAGGCCGTCATGCGCGAGGCGATGCGCTATCCTGGGCAGGAGCGCCAGGTGATGGAGTTCTACGCGAAGAATACCGAGCTCAAGGAGCAGCTCCGCGCCCCGATCTTCGAGGACAAGACCGTCGATTTCATCCTCGAGCTGGCCAAGGTCGACGAAAAGTCGGTTACACCCGAGGAACTGGTGAAGGCCGCCCGCGAGGCCGAAGAGGACCATCCGGCGGAAGACAAGGCCGCGGAAGGGGCAGCGGCGAATTGATGCGCCGCCGGCGGTCTTGAACCGGACCGTCGGCGCTGCCACTTTCATTGTACAGTCACCAAGGGGGCCCGCGATGAGTCGCGAACGCGATCCGCTGGAAGTCTACAACAACTACTATGTGCCGATGGTCGTCGAGCAGTCGGCACGCGGCGAGCGCGGCTATGACATCTGGTCGCGCCTGCTCAAGGAGCGGATCATCTTCCTGAACGGTCCGATCGAGGACAACGTCGCCGGCCTGGTCTGCGCCCAGCTTCTCTATCTCGAGGCCGAGAATCCGACCAAGGATATCGCTTTCTATATCAACTCACCCGGTGGCGTCGTGACCTCGGGCCTCGCCGTGTACGACACCATGCAGTATATCCGCCCGCTGATCTCGACGCTGGTGTTCGGCCAGGCGGCCTCGGCCGGGTCGCTGCTGCTGATGGCGGGCGCCAAGGGCAAGCGTTTCTCCCTGCCCAACGCGCGGATCATGATCCATCAGCCGTCGGGCGGTGCCCAGGGTCAGGCAACCGACATCGAGATCCACGCCCGCGAGATCCTGCTGACGCGGGCGCGCCTGAACCAGATGTATGTCAGCCACACGGGTCGCTCGATCGAGGAGATCGAGCGGGCAATGGAGCGCGACAAGTTCTTCTCGCCGGCCGAAGCCAAGGAGTTCGGGTTGATCGACGATGTCCTCGAAAAGCGGCCGACTCCGACCATCCAGGCGGCGGCATCCTGAGGGGGTTCACGACCAATTGTTTCGTTATCACCGGCCTACACACCATATTTTGATGTTGTAGCGATCCGGGGGGCGAGTTTAACATAGAACAGCGTGCGGGCTCGCCGGAGCGGGCCGTGCAAGCGGAGGTGCGTTACCGTCATGCCAGCCGCCAAGTCCGGGGGCGATTCCCGCAACACCCTTTATTGCAGCTTCTGCGGCAAGAGCCAGCACGAAGTCCGCAAGCTCATCGCCGGACCGACCGTGTTCATCTGTGATGAATGCGTCGAACTCTGCATGGACATCATCCGGGAGGAGAACAAGACCACCCTGGTGAAGTCCAAGGACGGCGTCCCGTCGCCGAAGGAGATCCGCCAGATCCTCGACGACTATGTGATTGGCCAGGATCAGGCCAAGCGCATCCTGGCCGTTGCGGTGCACAATCATTACAAGCGTCTCAGCCACGGTGGAAAGGCGAGCGACGTCGAGATCGCCAAGTCGAACATCCTGCTGATCGGCCCGACCGGCTGCGGCAAGACGTTGCTGGCGCAGACTTTGGCCCGCATGCTCGATGTACCGTTCACCATGGCCGACGCCACGACCCTCACCGAGGCCGGCTATGTCGGAGAGGACGTCGAAAACATCATCCTGAAGCTGCTGCAGTCGGCCGACTACAATGTCGAGCGGGCGCAGCGCGGCATCGTCTATATCGACGAAGTCGACAAGATCAGCCGCAAGTCGGACAACCCGTCGATCACGCGCGACGTCTCCGGCGAAGGCGTCCAGCAGGCGCTGCTCAAGATCATGGAAGGCACGATTGCCTCCGTGCCGCCGCAGGGCGGGCGCAAGCATCCGCAGCAGGAGTTCCTGCAGGTCGACACGACCAACATCCTGTTCATCTGCGGCGGCGCGTTCTCCGGCCTCGACAAGATCATCGCCATGCGCCGCCAGGGCACGTCGATCGGCTTTGGCGCCGAGGTGAGGGGACCGGAGGATCGCCGCACTGGCGAGGTGCTGCGCGATCTCGAGCCCGAGGATCTGCTGAAATACGGCCTGATCCCCGAGTTCGTCGGCCGTCTTCCCGTGGTCGCCACGCTGGAGGACCTCGACGAAGGCGCCCTGATCGAGATCCTGACGCGGCCGAAGAATGCACTGCTGAAGCAGTACCAGCGCCTGTTCGATATGGAGAGCGTGAAGCTCAAGTTCTCCGATGACGCGCTGCGGGCAGTCGCCCAGAAGGCCATCCTGCGCAAGACGGGCGCACGTGGCCTGCGGTCGATCATGGAAACCGTCCTGCTCGACACGATGTACGACCTGCCGTCGCTCGACGGAGTCGAGGAGGTGGTGATCAATCGCGAGGTGATCGAAGGGCGAGCGCAGCCGCTCTATGTGCACGGTGAGCGCAAGGAAGGAATTGCGGCCGCTCCGGCATGAGTCTTGCCGACACGAGTCTTGAATGCCGGCGGCAGCCGCCGCCGGTGGTTTGATGAAGAGGTCTTGAACTACCCCCTGTTCGGGCCAATTTCTGGGAAGAGTGCGCGCGCCTGCGGGCCGTGAATTGCCCGTTTGGGAATCGCGGTCCGGGGTTCGGGTAGCTCTAACAGCGTAAGTTGCGAGGCATCATGAACGCCCCCACTCTTGGCACTACCTATCCCGTCCTGCCGCTGCGTGACATTGTCGTCTTCCCCGGCATGATCGTTCCGCTCTTCGTCGGTCGCGAGAAGAGCGTGAAGGCCCTCGAGGAGGTCATGAAGGACGACAAGCAGATCCTTCTGATCGCGCAGAAGAACGCCAGCCAGGACGATCCCGGCCCCGACGACATTTACCAGATCGGCACGCTCGGCACCGTGCTGCAGCTCCTCAAGCTGCCCGATGACACCGTGAAGGTGCTCGTCGAGGGTGGCCGGCGCGTCAAGATCGTCGGCTACACCGGCAAGGCCGAGTTCTTCGAAGCCAATGCCGTCGACATGGAGGAGGCTGCCGGTGATCCTGCCGAATTGCAAGCCGCCGCACGGACGGTCGTCTCGGAGTTCGAGAACTACGTCAAGCTGAACAAGAAGGTGCCGCCCGAGGTCGTCGTCTCAATCAACAAGATCGAGGAACCGGCCAAGCTCGCCGACACCATCTCGGCCCACCTAGCGCTGAAGGTCGCCGAGAAGCAGCAGCTACTCGAGCTCGACGCGGTGTCCAAGCGGCTCGAGCGCATCCTCGGCCTGATGGAAGGTGAGATCGGCGTCCTGCAGGTCGAGAAGAAGATCCGTAACCGCGTCAAGCGTCAGATGGAGAAGACGCAGCGCGAGTACTATCTCAACGAGCAGATGAAGGCGATCCAGAAGGAGCTTGGCGAGACCGAGGACGGTCGCGACGAGATCTCCGAGATGGAGAAGCGCATCAAGAAGACGCGGCTCAGCAAGGAGGCGCGCGAGAAGGCCAATGCCGAGCTGAAGAAGCTCCGGACCATGAGCCCGATGTCGGCCGAGGCGACCGTGGTGCGCAACTACCTCGACTGGTTGCTGTCGATCCCGTGGCGCAAGCCGACCAAGATCATCAAGGATCTGAAGTACGCCGAGGACATTCTTAACGCCGATCACCACGGCCTCGAGAAGGTCAAGGAGCGCATCCTTGAGTACCTCGCCGTGCAGCAGCGCGTCGACAAGATGAAGGGCCCGATCCTGTGCCTGGTCGGTCCTCCGGGCGTCGGCAAGACCTCGCTGGGCAAGTCGATCGCCAAGGCCACGGGCCGCAATTTCGTGCGCATGTCGCTGGGCGGCGTGCGGGACGAGGCCGAGATCCGCGGCCATCGCCGGACCTACATCGGCTCGCTGCCGGGCAAGGTCATCCAGAGCATGAAGAAGGTGAAGTCGTCGAACCCACTCTTCCTGCTCGACGAGATCGACAAGCTCGGCGCCGACTTCCGAGGTGATCCGTCGTCGGCGCTGCTCGAGGTCCTCGATCCCGAGCAGAACTCGACCTTCAACGATCACTACCTCGAGGTCGACTACGACCTGTCGAACGTGATGTTCATCACCACGGCCAACTCGCTGCGCATGGCGCAGCCGCTGATGGACCGCATGGAGATCATCCGTCTCGCGGGCTACACCGAGGACGAGAAG
>NZ_JBFWZI010000121.1:0-16514 GCF_050185545.1 Reyranella sp.
CATCGATCTGCGGGCCGATGTGCAGAAGGAAATCGATCGCCTGATCGCCGAGTTCAAGGCGGGCGGCTTGGACAACGCCGCCCGCTATCTCGTCGACAACCGGGCCGCCGTCGTCGAGATCGCCGTCAAGGCGCGGCTCGAGCCCAAGACACGCGAGCTGCCCTCGCCCTTCGACTATTCCATGCAGTAGCGCCGGCTCCTGCACGCTCGCTTCGTCGCCGGGCGCCGAGCCGGTTACGAGCCGCTAACGAAAGTGGTCGGCTGGAAAACGGCAGGCGGCAACACGCCGGACGATGGCGCAGAGGGGGCGACAGACGGATCGGACCCAGGTGTTGTCGATTGGGAGCCCGTGATCCCGGTCGGTTGGCTGATGGCGGAGGGAAATGGGGTGGCGGCGGACGACGAAACGATATTGATGACTTGCTGAATGGTCTCCGGGGTCGCCTGCCCATTCGTCAGAAGCTGCGCCACCAGCTGATTGATAGCCGCGACATTGCCGCTGGCGAGCGTGGAGATCTGCTCCGGCGTGAGGGAAGGCGGCTGGTAGTCGGAGGGCGCAAGGCTGACGAGCGGCCCAAGCTGACCCGGAACTGTCCCGGGAAGCTCTGGTATCGGCACCGGTCCCATGTCCTGCAGAGGCAAGGCCGAAATCAAAGGCCCCATGCCCTGCAAGGGTCCGGAGGCCTGCAGAGGGCCCATGGTATGCAAGGGACCGCCATCTGTCAGCGGATCGCCACCCTGCAGGGGCCCCGAAGAGGCCAAGGGAGTTGTACCTCGTGCCGGACCGGCGCCGGCACCCAGTCGCACACCAATGCCGAACGACCATTGGGCCTGTTGCTGCGCGATGAGGTTGGCGATCGCGACCTCGGGACTGATGCCCGAATTCACCTGGGGCAATCCAGAGTCGGCCAGCGCCACAGCGATGGCGACCCTCTGCGCCGCGCCTTGGGCATCGCCTGGCGCGGCGGGCGACGATGGAGCGGCCAGATCGAGGGCCGCCAGGACGATCGGGCCACCCGGCGGGATGGGAACCGGGGGTGAGGGCGGCTTTCCAGGCTCGACAGTGATCTGGAAGTTCGGCGTCGCAGTCTGAGTGACGCCTTCGCTCGTCACTGTGAGCGACACGCCAAAAAGCAGAGCCGCCGTCGTCACGTCCGAGGGGCCGACGATGACGATGGCGATGCCGCCTCGGATGCCCATTGTCGACGTCGGCGCCGTCACCGTGACCGTGGACGTCTTGCTGACGAGTCCACCGACGAAGCGCATGCTGCCCTTCAGGGTGGACAAGCTCATCTCACCCACGCCGCGGTTCGGATCGAACACGAATTTGTCGAGCACGACCACGCTGTTCGGCCCCACGGTCAGCGAGGTCCCGTCGAGGAACACGACATGCGCCCTGTCGTTGGCAGTGGTCGTGACGCGTTCGTTCGCCTGCAGGTCGTTGCCGATCTTCAGGATGCGCTCGCCCCGGTCGGGAGGCTTGCCTTTCGGTTCGCCGTGGACAACCGAGGCTTTGCCCACGTCGGCTGACGCCCGAGGCGTGGTGATCGCAAGAGTCGCAACGATCGCAACGAGCCACAGACCGGCGCGTGCCACGCCAACAGCCGTTGCTACCGGGGTGTCCGGCGCGCGTGGGCGCCTTGCGCCGACAGGTGTGGCGATCCTCATGACTTGCGCTTCGTCTTGAGGAATCGGCCCGCCCGGTCCTTGACCTGCGGCGTGGCATTGGGCGACGCGATTGCACTTCGCAGATACAGGTCGGCCGTTTCGTAGGATCCCAGACGGAAGTAGAGAACCCCCAGCTCCAGCCTGACGTCGGGCAGGTCGCCGTTGATCAGAAGCAAGCGTTCGAGCGCCGAAATCGCGCCTTCGATGTTGCCAATCTCCACGGCGATCGCCGCAAACGCCGTCAATACCCTGGGATCCGCCGGGCTCAGCAAGGTCTGCTGAAAGGCGGCATCGTAGGCGGCATACTTGTCGGATAGTGGCGATTTCATCGTCGAGAGAGGCGGATACGGGCGTTCCGGCGCAGCCTGGGCCGAGCAAATGCTCGCTCGACCCGCCGCCGCAAGGACGATGAAGAGCGCCGTGAGCCACGTTGAACGAAAATGGGAACACGACATTCCAACACCTTCATATCCGGCGAGGAATTTCCTTCGGCAACGTGAACGCGCAAGCGCGCCGACCGTGCGAACGCCGCAGCTCGGCGCCACCCTATTCACAATCCATGAAGGGTGAACGCGAACAAGCGCGACAACCAACTGGTTGAACGCTGGCATAGCCCCACACCCCAATAGCCGGTCGCCCAGCTCCCCAGCAAGTTAAGCATGCAACAGCAGAAATGTGGCCGCATCAAGCCCGGGGCCTGACCGGTGGCGAACCCCTGATGGGCTGGCCGCGCGATGCCATCACGCCCTCGGCGCCAGCAGCAATTGGAGATGCGCGCGTTGCGTCCCTCGGCTCAGCCCCCCAGGCTGCGCCGAGCCCATGCTACCGCTGCGGCGAACGCCGCCAGGATGCCAATGCCTGCAACGAATGGCGCCCACAGAGTCGGCAGCGAGAGCGCGATCAACGGCGCGGCGACAGCGATGACCAGAGCAATTCCGAGGGAGATCGCCCAGCGCGCGACCCAGAAGGCAATGTGACGACGCCACAAGGTGCGCGCCACGTCAGCGCCGTCGAAGCGGTCGCAAAGATGCGTTCCATCGAGCAGCAGCAGCAGGGCCGAGCCGAAGGCGACCAGTACGAGCACGCCGGTCGACGAGGACGCGTCGGGCCGCGCCAACGCCAGGGACAGCAGGGCGAGCGCCGCCCCGGCCGTGGCCCAGGACAGGCTGGCCCGCATCACCGCGACGAGGCAGAGAACGCCGCTCGCTGCCGCGGCCAGATCGACGGTCCACGACGTTCCCAACCAGAGAGGAACGCCCACGAGAACGGGGATGGCAAGACCGGGCACCAGCCGTCTCATCGCTGCGCCGGCCTCCGCGCGGGCACACGCCGGCTGAGCGACGCCAGGGCGACGTCGAGCGGCTCCTCGGGGTGCCATTCGGCGACCGCGATGCCGCTCTGCCTCAGGTGCTGCAAGCGGTTGCCGAGCTCGAGCTGCCACAACGTGCACGCGACATCGTGGAGCGGTGTGTCGGGCAGCACGCGGCGCGTCAGCTCGACGGCGGAAACGGCAAGCAGCACCACGTCGTAGCCGCGGCCGGCCAGCTCGAGAAGGGCCTTGGTGAAGCGCTCGTCGATCACCGGGCTGATGGCGATGACGAGCGCCTGCCGGGGCAGCGCCGTGGCCGGCACGTAGTCGAGATCGCGCACCGCATGGGTGAACACCTGGTCGGCCGAGACCGCGGCCTGAAGCAGCCTGGTCAACTGGCGCTGGCCGGTCGCCGGCTTCAGCCATCGCAGATAGCCGCCGAACTCGACCAGCCCGACCCTGTCCTTCTGGGCGAGATAGCCGGAGGCCAGCGCGGTGACGGCGCGCACGCAGGCATCGACGCTGGAATGGGGATGCGCGCCGGTTTCCGCCAGCGTGTCGAGCAGCAGGACGATGTCGGCATTCTGCTCGCGATGGAATTGGGTGACGTGCAGCATGCCCAGCCGCAGCGAGACCGGCCAGTTGATGTGACGCACGCGATCGCCCGGCACGAAGGCCCTTATGTCGCCCGGCTCGAGGCCCGTCCCCAGGCGGGCCGACACGACGTTGCCGAACGAGGAGCGCGTGCGCGCCGGTCGTGGCAGATGCCGGATCTCGGGAACGCGCGGGTAGGTCTCGATCACGACCGGCGAGGCAACGAGGGCCTCGTCGACATACAGGCCCGAATGATCCGTCAGGCGCAGGGCGAAAGGCCCCACGACACATCGGCCGCGCGCCGTCGAGCGGATGACGAGCGTGCGCTCGAACGTGTCGCCCGCATTCAGGCTGGTCGCGAGATGGCGCGTGCCGTCGACGAAGACGAAGCTGTCCGGCAGCGAGAGGAAGACCTCGATCGACGGCGCTGCGGTCGCCGGGCTGGCGACGGTCATATGGAGTTCGACGCAGTCGTCCTCGACCAGGGTCGTCGTCGAAGGGACCGCCGTCACCTCGACATCCGACGCCGCCCCCAGGCGCCGCACCGACAGCAATGCCACGACGAGCGGGACGGCCGCGAGGACGAGCTCCGATCGGCCGACGGCCAGTCCCAGACCAAGGGCCAGGATCGTGAGCATGCCGAGCGGCGCGAGCAGCGGCGAGGGGCGCATGCCTCAGCCCGCTTCGACCTTGGGCGACGGCACCCGCTTCATCACGTCGGCGACGATCTCGACCGGCGAGAGCCGGGCGACCCACAGCTCGGGGCGCAGCACGATGCGATGGGCCAGCACCGGCACGGCCATCGCCTTGACGTCGTCCGGCGTGACGTAGTCGCGGCCGCGCAAGGCGGCCTCCGCCCGCACGATGCTCTGCAAGGCCAGCGCGCCGCGCGGCGAGACGCCGAGCGCGACGCGATGGTCGTCGCGGGTCGCCCGCACCAGGTCGACGATGTACTCGTCGATGGTCGCTTCGACGTAGACATCCTCGAGGGCAGCCTGCATGGCGAGCAGGACGTCGTGCGGCACGACCGTCGGCACGTCGACGCGCTCCTGCCGCCGCTCGCGCCGGCGGCGCAGCATCTCGCGTTCCTCGTCGCGCGCCGGATAGCCGACGGCGATGCGCATCAGGAAGCGGTCGAGTTGGGCCTCGGGCAGCGGATAAGTGCCTTCGAGCTCGATCGGGTTCTGGGTCGCGATCACCAGGAACGGCGGCTCGAGCGGATAGGATTGCCCGTCGACCGTGACCTGGCGCTCCTGCATCGCCTCGAGCAGGGCAGATTGCGTCTTGGGCGTCGCCCGGTTGATCTCGTCGGCGAGCACCAGATGAGTGAAGATCGGCCCCCGCCTGAACTCGAAGCGGCCTTCGCGCTGCGCGTAGATCGAGCTGCCCGTGATGTCGCCCGGCAGCAGGTCGGGCGTGAACTGGATGCGGCTGAAGCGGAGCTCGAGCGCCTGGCTGAACAGCCGGGCGATCAGCGTCTTGGCGAGGCCGGGATAGTCCTCGATCAGGATATGACCGTTGGCCAGGATGCCCGCCATGATCTGGCGCAGCACCTCGTCCTTGCCGACGACGATGCGCGACAGGGCATCGAGAACGCCCTGGCAGCGCGCCTGGATCTCGCCGACCTTCATCGCTCGCCCGCGACGCGCCGCACGAGCTCGGCGATGACCGCCAGCGACGGGCCCCGCTTGCGCCAGCGGCCGAGCGGCGGCTCGTCGGGCAAGCGGCTGCGCGTCCCGCGCTCCTCGCCCAGCTGAACGAGCCGGGGCCACAAGACCTCGGAGAAGAAGCGACGGCTCCCGACGCCGTGCTCGACCTGCCGCTGCAGGCGAACCAGGACGGACGCCACCTTGGGCTCGACCGGCTCCGGCCGCCGCGCCTGCTCGAAGCTCGAGGGCGGCGCCCAGTCGAGCGCGGCTCGCCAGTGGCTGTGAATGTGGATCAGGACGACCATGACGAAGGCAGCCACCGCGAGCCGCACGACGACCGGCCTGTCGTCGGCATCGAACGCCGCATAGGCCGACGTCGCGATCAGGCCCAGCACGACGACCAGCACGAGGTAGCGGCCGAGCAGTCCGGGCCAGACGCGCTCACGACGCGGCGGCATGGGCGTCCTCGCTTTCCAGCGCGGCCTTCACCGCCATGAGCGCGCGCCAGGCACGCTCGCGGTGCGCGGCACCGATCTCGTGCCGGCTGAACCGCGCGACCTCGAACAGGGCCGTCAGCTCGCGCACGCCATCGGCCGGCAGCCGCGGCTGCGCGAGCGCGGTGCGCATGAACTCGGTGGCGGTCTGCCAGGGCGGGCGACGAACATCGGCGCCGGCGAGGGCCTTCTCGAAACGGTCGTAGCAGCGAATGATTGCCAGCCGGGCGTCGGCCATGGCGCGCAGATCGTCGAGGCTGTCCTCGACCGCGCCGTGCAGCTCGGCCGCGGCGGCGGGCGGCAGCGCCCCCTGGCCGCGCTCCGGCAGGATGGCGAGGTAGAGCCACGCCACGACACCGAAGCCGATCAGGCCGAGCGCCAGCAGCAGCGTCTCCAGGATGCCTTCGACGACGGCGGAATGAACGGCGGGCGGCGCCTCCGCTCCCGGGTTCGCGAGCGAGGGCAGAAGGCCGCCAAAGCCACCGAACAGGCTGCCGAGATCGACAGGAAGATGATCCCTCACGCCGGCCCACAGCGGCGCCAACAGCAGCAGCAACAGGGCCATGCGGGCCAGCGACGCCTGCTGGTCCACGGTCTTCCGGGGGCGCCTGCGCATCCCCGGAATCATGACCAGGAAGATGTACAGCGCGACCAGGCTCATCAGCACGAGGAACGGAACGCTGAGCCACGGCGGCAGCTCGACGACCAGCCTCCCCGCCACGCCTTCCCCATCGGTCGCAGCCGGCATCGTCCCGGCAACCGCCAGCAGCAGGCCTCCCAGGGCAGCCGCCACGAGGACGACCTTCAGTCGCGACCCTGAAGGGTCCGGTCGTGCATTCTGCTGATCTGCCATTCGACGTCCCCGCCCCCGGTCTCTCGCCTGCGCGGGGTCGCGAGCAAGATCGGCACGGCACCTCGAAGCATGACGCAAGTGGCTGCCGTTGCAAAATCGACCGGTTGGGCGGCATCCGGTCAGGTGAAGCCATGGCAGGTTGCGTCGCGCATTGAATTTCAATCCCACCAGATCTTCACCCGCCTCCACGAACGAAATCGACCGAAGGCCATCAAGTCCCTCCCGCATCGGCGAACTGAGGTTGTCGAGCTGGTCCGTACCTTGCGGCTTTTCAATGTTCCTTATATGTTCCCCATTGCCCCGATATTTCAATCTCGCCAACCAGCCTACAATGGCCGACCAGATCGTCATCACCGAGAAGTCCAGCCAGGCGAAGGACGTCCGCGCGGCGATCGGCTCGCGCTATGGCATCGTGCTTCCGGCCGAGGGACATCTGATCGACCTGCTCGAGCCGGAGGAAGTGGTCCCCGAATGGAAGCGCTGGTCGCCGATCCTGCTGAAGCCGGACGGGCTCTATGGGACGCGCCCGGCGATGGGCGGCAACAAGGCCGCCAAGCTGAAAGCCATTCACGAAGCCCTGCGCACCGCGACGTGCGTCTGGCTGGCGACCGACTGCGATCGTGAAGGTCAGCTGATCGGCCAGGAGATCCTCGAGCACTACGACTATCGCGGGAAGGTCATGCGGGTGCTCTTCACCGCCCAGGATTCCCAGACGATCCGAACCGCGTTCAGCGAGGCCAGGCCCAATGCCGAGTATGCCCGCCTCTATGCCGCCGCCGTCGCGCGCCGGCAGGCCGACCAGATCTACAATCTCTCCCTCACCCGCACCGCCACCGTGGTCCTGGGCCGAGGCGGCCGCGGCGTCATCGGCGTCGGCCGCGTGAAGACGCCCACGCTCGCCATCGTCTGCAGGCGCGAGCTGGAGATCAGGAACTTCGTTCCCGTCACCTATTTCGAGGTGGTCGCGACCGCAAAGATCGCGAGCGGCGAGTTCAAGATGCGGCATGCGCCGCAGGAACGAATTCTCCGCCGTGACGTCGCCGAGGCAGTCGCCGCTGCCGCGCAAGGCTTCGAAGGCCCGCTCGGCGTGCGCGTCGAGGACAAGCGGCAGAGCCCGCCCCGGCTGCACGATCTTCCGTCCCTGCAGAAGCTCTGCTCGGCGCGGTTCAGCTGGTCCGCCGCCAGGACCCTGGAGGTTGCCCAGGAGCTCTATGACGGCCAGGGCAAGAAGATCATCACTTATCCGCGCGCCGAGGTGCGCTACCTGCCGGAAAGCCTGATCGCGGACGTGCCCCGGATCGTGGCCGGCCTCCAGGTCGGCCAATCCTTCAGGAACATTCCTGTCCCCACGCCGCCCGTGATTCGCCGCGGGGCGAGCGGAACGTTCCACGACAAGGGGCTCGAGGGGGCGAGCCACCACGCCGTGATTCCCAACGTCAACACGGTCGACACGCTGCGCGAGGTCTGGCCGCGTCTGTCGCTCGACGAGAAGAAGCTGTTCGACGTCATCGCCCGCGCCTACCTGGCTGCCCTCATGCCGGACTTCCGCTATCGCCAGACGACCGCGACGCTCGATGTCCAGGGGTACGCGTTCAAGGCAACCGGCCGGCAACCCATCGAGCTCGGCTGGCGTGCGGCCTTCCCGGACTGGCAACCGGCCGATGAGAAAGGCGACGGCGCGGCGCTGCTGCCGACCCTGCGCGACGGCGAGCCGGCCCGGCTGCACGACCCGATCGTCGAGGCCAAGGAGACCAAGCCGCCACCCCGCTACAACGAAGGCACCCTGATCGAGGCGATGCAGAACGCGTGGCGCTTCGTCGATGACGAGGTCCTGCGCGATCGCCTGAAGGAGGCCAAGGGAATCGGCACGCCGGCGACGCGGGCCGAGATCATCGGCGGCTTGAAGAAGCAGGAATTTCTGATCAGCCAGGGCAAGACCATCGTGCCCACCGAAACCGGGCTGAAGCTGTTCGGCGTGCTGAAGGAAGCTGACCAGACCCTGGTCGATCCGGGACAGACGGCGCAGCTCGAGTGCCTGCTCGACGACGTGGTCGTCGGCAAGCAGGAGATGATGGCGGCCATCGATGCCGTCTGCGACGTCGCCCGACGGATCATCGGCAAACTGGCGACGAGCGCTTCGGCGGGCGGCCTGGCTCTCCCCGGTGCCGCCCGCGGAAATGACGGCGACACGCGGCCGCCGACACCGGCGATGAAGCGCTATGCCGAGAGCCTCGCGCGGCAGCAGCGAATCATACCGCCCGCGGGCTACGCGACATCGGGCGCGATCTGCCGGGCGTTTCTGCAGCAGCACGCGCCGGGCAAGTCAGCAACCGCACCGAACATCGCCAGCACAACAAAGATCACGAGCGCGATGCCGGCGCCGCCGGATCCACTTGGCCCTCCGTCGAAGAAGCGACGACGCCGCGCGGGCACAAAGGCCGCAAAGCGTTCGCCCGGGCAAGCAGCGCCCCGCGGGAAGAGAAGGATCGTTGGCGTTCCGGGCGATGCGCCCTCTGGCGCCTCCGCACAGAATGCCCGCGCGAAGACGCCGCTGAAGATCCCCTACGGCAACAAGGAAGTCGCCCAGAAACTGGGCGCGCGCTACGGCAGCGACGGCTGGTATGCGCCCCCGGGCGTCGACCTTTCCGCTTTCAGGGATAGGGGTTGGCTGTAAGGCCTGGTTGCCGCCTCGGGGCAGGCGGTGACGATACGTCTCCCAAGCTTCCATTGACCGGCGCCGGACTGCCCGGAATAGTGGTACTTGTTACATGAATCGCACATGGGTGAAGACCATGATCTCACGCCGAAGGCTCTTTGGCGGCATGTCCGCTCTCGCAGCGATCTCCCCGACAGGCGCGCTCGCAGGTTCCAGGTGTCTGCCGCCCAACTTCGGGATTCGCACATGCGAGGTATCGCTTCCGTATAAGCCCGGGGTGGCGGCGACGCAAAACTGCGACAGCTGGTGCTGGGCGGCGTGCATCCAGATGGTCTTCTCGACGCTCGGCAAAGGCGTGGCGCAGGAGGCCGCCGTGAAGCGGCTGTTCAACTCCTACAAATGCGAAGGCGCGAACGTACATCAGATCGTGCAAACGATAACCGGCGAATGGCGGGATTGGCGCGGCGTGCCCTTCAGCGCCTCCGCACGCATGCTGCCCAAGGCCGGCATGGCGATCGCGATATCGTCGGGCAACGACAACAACCCTCCGGCTGGCTACATCGAGAAGATGTGGGCGAGCTCCGGCGGCGCGCGCGAGCTCATTCGCGAACTGCAGAACGGCTGCCCCCTCATCAATCTGGCCGCCGGCCATGCCACCGTCATCGTCGGTGCGACCTATCAGCAGAACGAGCTCTTCCAGAGCGGCCCGATCGGCCTCAACAAGATCGTCATCCTGGATCCCTGGCCGGAAAACCAGCGCCTGCGCGAGCTCACCGCACGAGAGATATCCGACCAGTTTCTGGCCATTGCGGTCGCCGTCAGGTGACGGCTCGACAAAGACAATGTGATGGCCACCAACTCACCCATCGAATGGACCGAGGCGACCTGGAACCCGGTCGCCGGCTGCACGGTCCTCTCCCCTGGCTGTACCAACTGTTACGCCATGCGCCTCGCCGGGGCGGCGTGCAGAAGAAGCGCGCCGGAAGAACCCTCGAGGGCCGGACGTGGGACGAGCTGCCTCACCCGAAACGGAGCCAGCACGCTTTGACGCCTGCGGAGTAAGATTCCAAGCCCCGAGGCCGGCACGACGCCGACAAGCATTGAGTTTGGCTGGGGCGCCAGGATTCGAACCTGGGAATGGTGGAATCAAAATCCACTGCCTTACCACTTGGCTACGCCCCAGCAGAGCCCCCGATCGGGGCGGGCGCGAACATAGTGGGTTGGCGCGGACGCGCAACCCCGCTTCGCCCCTCTTTGCGGCTCCCGTCAGGCGGCCTGCGCTGCCTTCTTCAGGTGCTCGCCGTGCACGAAGGTGCCGTCGGCATAGAGCAGCGGCATCGCCGCCGGGTCGAGGCAGACATCGACGATCTCGCCGATATAGATGGTGTGGGTGCCGGCGGCGACGCGGGTCACCAGCTTGCAATCGAACGATACCGGGCAGCCCTTCAGCACCGGCGCGCCGGTGCTGAGGGTCGACCATTCGCCCATGTCGTGAAAGCGCTCGTCGCCCTCGACGCCGTCCATGCCGGCGAAGCGCTCGGCGAGCTTGCGATGACACGGCGCCAGGATGTTGACGCAGAAGAAGCCCGCCTCGCCGATCGGGTCGTGGGCGCTGGCGGTCTTGTTGACGCAGACCAGGATCTGCGGCGGCTCGGCCGATACCGAGCAGACCGCGGTCGCGGTGAGGCCGCCGCGTAGCTCGCGGTGACGCGTCGTGATCAGGGTGACGCTCGCCGCAAGGTGCCGCATGCCCTTCTTGAAGGCCACCGGATCGATGCTCATGGGTGCGACTTTAAGGCAGGCCGGCCACCCCCCGCCACCGGAAACGATGACCGAAGGCCCGGGCCTAAGCGATGGGCCGGGCAGCGAAATCGCCCGAGAGGGACCAATTCGCAGTCGCCATGTTGACATAAAAGCTTTACCGAAACGTCGCAGATTGCGGTTGCCCGGCCGCCGTGGGGCGCTACCGTCTGGCGCTGCATGGCTTCGCCCGACACCGGCCTCGCTCCGGATACCGCTCCCGATGTCGCGTTGCGCCATATCGTGGCCCGCTGCCACGACGACCTGCTGAAGTACCGCGCCATCGTGCTCGCCAGCCGCCGACCCATCGGCATCCATCAGACCCGGGTGGCGCTGCGCCGGCTGCGCGCCGCCTTCGGCCTGTTCAAGAGCGCGGTCGATGGCCCGGTCGTGCGCGCCCTCTCGGCCGAGGCCAAATGGCTGGCCGGCGAATGCGGTCCGGCGCGCGACCTCCACGTGTTCATGACCGAGTCGGTCGAGGACGTGCCGCCCTCGGTCAAGCGCATCGCCAACCGGCTGTCGCAGGCCCATTTTGAGCGCGCCCGGGCGGCCCTCGCCGGCGCCCGCTTCGATGGCTTCAACGCCCAGCTCGAGGCCTTCATCGCCCTGCCGCCGGCCGACACCGATCAGCGGCTCGACCGCTTCGCCCGCGGCGTGCTGCAGGACCGTCACCACAAGGTCGAGCGGCGCGGCCGCAAGCTGCACGCGCTCGACGCCGAGCGCCTGCACCGGCTGCGCATCGCCGTGAAGAAGCTGCGCTATGCCGCCGAGTTTCTGCATCCCGCCTTCGCCGGGCCGCCCTTGGCACGCGCCCGGGCGAAGGCCTATATCGAGGCGACGACGCGCCTGCAGGGCGCGCTCGGCGCCCTGAACGATCGCACCATGGCCGAACACATGCTGGCCGACCTCGCCACCGCGGCGCGTCCCAACGAGGACGTGGCGGCGGCGCTCAAGGTCCTCGCCAGGCAGGCCTCCGGGGGCGACAAGCGTCGCCGCCGCAAGCTTGGCGAGACGTGGAAGTCGTTCGGCAAGGCCGAGTGCTTCTGGCAGGCGCCGGCACCAGCCGCCCTGCGGGTCGCGCCACCGCCGTCCGGCGGCGGCGAGGCGACCCTCGAAGCACCGGGGGTGGCCAGGCTACGAAGGATCGAGGAATGAGCGATACGCAGAACGCCGCCGAGCAGCGCATCCCCGTCACCGTGCTGACGGGCTTCCTGGGCAGCGGCAAGACCACCCTGCTGAACAAGCTGCTGCAGCGGCCGGAGCTCTCCGACACCGCGGTGATCATCAACGAGTTCGGCGAGATCGGGCTCGATCACCTGCTGGTCGAGAAGTCGAACGACGAGGGCATGGTGACGCTGAATTCGGGCTGCCTGTGCTGCACGGTGCGCGGCGACCTGGTGCGCACCATGAGCGAGCTGTTCCTGAAGCGCAGCAAGGGCGAGGTAACGCCGTTCAAGCGCATGGTGGTCGAGACCACCGGCCTCGCCGACCCGGCGCCGATCCTGCACACCCTGATGACCGACCCGCTGCTCGCCTCGCGCTACCGGCTCGACGGCGTGGTCACCACGGTCGACGGCGTCAACGGCGCCAGCACGCTCGACAACCACGAGGAGGCGGTGAAGCAGGCCGCGGTCGCCGACCGGCTGCTGCTCACAAAGACCGACATCGCCGACGCGCCCAGGCTGGGCGAGCTCAAGGGCCGCCTGCACCAGCTCAATCCAGGCGCGCCGTTCCACGCCATCGCCGGCGGCGAGATCGATCCCAACGAGATCCTCAACGCCGGCCTCTACAATCCCGAGACCAAGAGCGCCGACGTCAAGCGCTGGCTGCACGAGGAGGCCTACGGCCACGAACATGGTGGCGGCCATCACCACCATCATCACAGCCATGGCCACGACGACCACGGCCACGGCGACGAGCATGGGCACGATCATGGGCACGGGGAGCAGGATCCGCACAACGTCAACCGCCACGACGACCGCATCCGCGCCTTCTGCATGACCTTCGACGAGCCGATGAGCTGGTCGACGGTGGCGGCGGCGTTCGACGCCCTGGTGACCTATCGCGGCCCCGACCTGCTGCGCATGAAGGGCATTCTGAACGTGCGCGACACCGACAAGCCGGTGGTCATCCACGGTGTGCAGCACGTCTTCCATCCGCCCGCCACGCTCGACGCCTGGCCCGAGGGCGATGACCGCAAGAGCCGCGTCGTCTTCATCACCCGCGACATCGCCGAGAGCACCATCCGCAAGGTCTTCGCCTCCTTCTTCGACGCCGAGAAGAAGGGCTGGGGCCAGGACGAAGCCAAGGCCTGAGCTCTTCGCTGGGAGCGCGCCACTCCGATGGCGCTCATGTGAGGCCAACAAGAAGAGCACCGCTCTGGCGGATGCTGCTCAGCCATCAATGGCGCGCTCACAGGCGCTAACTCTTCCCATCGACCTCGCTTCTTTGCTGGGAGCGCGCCACTCCGATAGCGCTCTTCTTGCTGGCCACACATCGCATGAGCGCCATCGGAGTGGCGCGCTCCCAGCCATGCCCCTCCGCCCGAACCTCAGCTTTGCGGCTCGTCCTTTCGCTGCTCTGAGTGAGCCGTTGTCGGCGCGCGAAAAAGATGATGGACTTGCCCGCGCGCGGCGGAAGATCGTGCAGGAGGAGACGACGCCATGCCCGGACAAGCCCTGTTCGACAAGATCTGGGACCGCCACGTCATCGCCGATCTCGGCGATGGCTATGCGCTCCTCCACATCAGCCGCCATCTCATGCACGACGGCGGCGGCCGCGGCCTGCAGGCGATCAAGGACGCGGGCTACCGGGTGCGCAACCCGGATCTCACTTTCGCCACCTTCGACCATGTCGTCTCGACCGAGCCCGGGCGCACGCACGAGACGCTGAAGCCATACGCCCAGCGGCTCTATCACATGCGCGACGAAGCCAGGCGCTGGGGCATCAAGCTGTTCGATCTCGGCGAGCCCGGCCAGGGGATCGTCCATGTCATGGGCCCCGAGCAGGGCGTCAGCCTGCCCGGCACGCTGCTGGTATGCGGCGACAGCCACACCTGCACGCATGGCGGCATGGGCGCCATCGCCTTCGGCATCGGCGCCACCGAGGTGATCCATGTGCTCGCGACGCAATCGCTGGTGCAGCCCAAGCCCAAGCGGATGCGCGTGACGTTCGACGGCAAGCGCGCGCCCGGCGTCACGCCCAAGGACATGATCCTGCACCTGATCGGCCAGATCGGCGCGGCCGGCGGCACCGGCTACGCCGTCGAGTATGCCGGCAGCGCCATCCGCGACATGGGAGTCGAAGGCCGCCTCACCGTGTGCAACCTCTCGATCGAGCTCGGCGCCAAGATCGGCATGGTGGCGCCCGACGACGTCACCTTCGACTTCCTGAAAGGCCGGCCCTATGCGCCCGCCGGCGCGCAATGGGACCAGGCGCTCGCCGACTGGCGCGGCCTCGCCAGCGACGCCGACGCGGTGTTCGACGCCGAGGTCACGGTCGACGTGAACAAGATCGTGCCGCAGATCACCTGGGGCACCAGCCCCGAGCACGTCATCCCGGTCACCGAGCGGATTCCCGATCCAGCCGCCGCACCCGACCCCGACAAGCAGAAGGCGATGCAGGCCGCGCTCGACTACATGGGACTCCGGCCCGGCGTGCCTATTCAGGACACCAGGGTCGATTGGGTGTTCATCGGCTCGTGCACCAACAGCCGCCTGTCCGACCTGCGCGACGCCGCGACCGTCGCCAGGGGCCGCAAGGTGGCGGGCCACGTGCGCGCCTGGGTCGTGCCGGGCTCGGAGAACATCAAACGCCAAGCCGAGGCCGAGGGCCTGCACCGCGTCTTCCTCGACGCCGGCTTCGAATGGCGCGAGCCCGGCTGCTCGATGTGTCTCGCCGTCAACGGCGACACGATCGGGCCCGGCCAGCGCAGCGTCTCGACCTCCAACCGCAACTTCGTCGGCCGCCAGGGGCCGGGCGGGCGCACCCATCTCTCCAGCCCGCCGATGGCTGCGGCGGCGGCGATCGCCGGCCACATCGCCGACGTGCGCAGCCTCTGAGCGCGGGAGAGATCCATGAAAGCCTTCACCGTTCTCGACGCCAAGGCCGCGCCGCTGATGCGCCAGGACGTCAACACCGACATCATCATCCCGATCCATCGCCTGCGCGACGTGGCGCAGGCCGAGCTCGGCCCCTATGCCTTCGAGCCGTGGCGCTACCTGCCCGACGGCAGCGAGAACCCCGACTTCTTCCTGCACCAGCCGGCCTATCGCGGGGCCGAGATCGTCGTCGCCGACAGCAACTTCGCCTGCGGCTCGAGCCGCGAGGGCGCGGTGTGGGCGATGATGGGCATGGGCGTGCGCTGCGTGATCGCGCCGTCGTTCGGCCCGATCTTCTTCAACAACTGCTTCCAGAACGGCGTGCTGCCCATCCAGCTGCCGCGCAGCGAGGTCCTGGCGATCGCAGGCGAGCTCGAGGCGGCGACGCGACCCGGCAGCAACAGCGAGCCGCGCCTCGCCGTCGATCTCGAGGCGCGCACGGTGACGACGCCGAGCGGCCGGCGCATCACGTTCCAGGTCGACGGCATCCGCCGCGAGTCGCTGCTCAAGGGCCTGAACGAGGTCGAGCTGACGCTCGCCCGCGAAGCCGAGATCGCCGCCCACCAGACCAAGGCCCGCGCCGCGACGCCGTGGCTCTACCCGGCGGCGTGAGAGCGACGCAACGGGAGCGACACGATCGATTGACCTTCTGCACCACTTGCGGTGAGCCCACGAGGATTCCTCGTCTTGCTGCACGGCTTCATCAAGACGACGCAGAAATTGCCGGCAGCCGATCTTGCCGTAGCCAAAGCTCACCGTGCTCGCTACCTGGAGGCAGAAAGATGAAGCGCAAGACAGCCAAGACCAACAAGGCCAACCCACATCATGAATCGAGCTTTGAATCGTTTCTCGAGGAAGAGGGCTAACTCGAGGAGGCGACCGCAAAAGCAATCAAGCGGGTCATGGCGTGGCAGCTCCACAAGCGATGAAGGAGCGGAAAGTCTCCAAAGTCGCGCTCGCAAAGCGACTGAAGACAAGCCGCGCGCAGCTCGATCGGATCCTCGATCCGGCCAACGATCAGGTGTCGCTCGCCAATCTGGTCAAAGCCCCGCACGCCGTCGGCAAGCGCGTCCGACTCGAGTTGGCGGAAGCCGCCTGGAGCCCTTGCCGATTTGATGGAGCCGGTCGCGGTTCCACCAGCTCGCCCGAATTGGGCGCTGCGGAAAGTGCTCGAGGTCCGATGGCGGTGGCGCTGCCTGCATCGCCGTGCCATGACTCGGCTCAACCGCGCGCTCGACGACGTGGAGCCAAGGGAGGAACATCAATGCGCAGGATCGCAAGACGCAGTCTGTTGGTCGCCGGCACCGCGGCGGCGGCGATGCCGGCGGCAGCCCAGGCATGGCCCGGCAAGCCGGTCAGGATCGTGGTGCCGTTCGGCCCGGGCGGCCCGG
>NZ_JBFWZI010000121.1:16614-17859 GCF_050185545.1 Reyranella sp.
ATGCGCAGGATCGCAAGACGCAGTCTGTTGGTCGCCGGCACCGCGGCGGCGGCGATGCCGGCGGCAGCCCAGGCATGGCCCGGCAAGCCGGTCAGGATCGTGGTGCCGTTCGGCCCGGGCGGCCCGGCCGACGTCTATGGCCGAATCCTCGGGCAGGCACTGTCCGACGCGCTGAAGCAGCAGTTCGTCATCGACAACAAGCCCGGCGCCGGCGCGGTGATCGGCAGCGATATCGTCGCAAAGGCGCCGCCCGACGGCTACACGCTGCTGGTGATGTCGAACACGCACACCACCAACGAGACACTGCTCGCCAACAAGCCCTATGCGCTGATGCGCGACCTCACGGCGGTGACGCCGGTGAACTCCTCGGACCTCGTGATGGTTGTGCATCCGTCGGTGAAGGCCAGGACGCTGGCGGAGTTCATCGCGCTCGCCAAGGCCGAGCCCGGCAAGCTCTCCTATGCCTCGTCCGGACCGGGCACGCCCTACCACATGGCCGGCGAGCTGTTCAAAGCCATGAGCGGCACCGACATCCTGCATGTGCCGCACAAGGGCAGCGGCGAGGCCCGCAACGCCGTCATGGGCGGCCATGTCCAGATGATGTTCGACGCCGTCACCGCGATGAAGGGCAATGTCGAGGCGGGCCAGGTGCGGGCGTTGGCGACCACCGGCGACCGACGCTCCGCCGTCCTGCCCGACGTGCCGACGGTGAGCGAAGCCGGCGTGCCGGGCTATCAGGCGACGATCTGGCTCGGCATCATGGCGCCCAAGGGCACGCCCGCCGAGGTCATCGACCGCCTCAATGCCGAGGTCGGCAAGATCATCGCCAGGCCTGCAATCCGCGAAGCCTGGGCCAAGCAGGGTGCCGTCCCGATGACCATGACGCCGGCGGAGTTCGACGCCTATCTGCGACGCGACATCGAGAAGTGGGCCAAGGTGATCCAGCAGGCCGGCATCAAGGTGCAATGAAATTCCTGCGGGTGCTGAGTGGCGGCGCCGCGCAGGGGCTGGTCGAGGCGCTGCGGCCGGAGTTCGAAACGGCAAGCGGCTGTACGATCGACGGCACGTTCGGGGCGGTCGGCGCGATGCGCGACCGCCTGCTCGCCGGCGAGCCGGCCGATCTCGTGATCCTCAGTCGCGCGCTGATCGACGGGCTGGCTCGCGGCGGCCACGTCGCTGCAGGGTCGGTACGCGACATCGGTGTCGTCGAGACCGCCGTCGCGGTGCGCGCGGGCGATCCCGCGC
>NZ_JBFWZI010000121.1:17959-23237 GCF_050185545.1 Reyranella sp.
GATCCCGCGCAGGCGACCGCCGGCATCCATTTCGCCGGCGTGCTGAACAAGCTCGGCCTCGGCGAAGCGCTTGGCCCGCGCCTGCGACCGGCGCCCAACGGCGCCACCGCGATGCGCGCCCTCGCCGCCTCGATTAGCGCCCACCCGCTTGGCTGCACGCAGGCGACGGAAATCCTGTCCACGCCCGGCATAGCGCTCGTCGGCCCGCTGCCGGCCGGCTGCGATCTGGCAACAACCTACACCTGCGCCGTCACGACCAAAGCGCTGTTGCCGGCCGATGCCACACGGCTCATCGCGCTGCTCGCTGCCGAGGATCATCAACCTCTCCGTCGACGCCTCGGCTTTTCCTGACCGTGCCTTCGGCCCGGTAGCGCAGCGCGCCGCAGGCGCAGCCGCCGGTCAGAATCGTCGTCATCGTGCTTGCCCCTCGCGCCGCTCCGGCCGCAAACTCGTCACCTCAACCCACACGATGAGAAAACAAATGGCCGTTGTCGAGACCGAACGTCATGGACAGGTGCTGGTGGTGCGCATGAACCGGCCGGACCGGCTGAACGCGCTCAACACCGAGATGCGCGCCGAGCTGGCGCAGGCCTGGACCGATTTCCGCCACTCGAAGGAGCTCGAGGTCGCGATCTTCACCGGCACCGGGCGCGGCTTCTGCGCCGGCGAGGACATGAAGGAGTCCTTGCAGAAGGGGGCGCCGGGTGGCGTACGGCCGGCGATGGAAGACCCGTTCATGACCGGCGCGCTCGAGAAGCCGGTGATCGCTGCCGTCAATGGCTTCGCCATGGGCGGCGGCTTCATGCTGGTCGAGCGCACCGATCTTCGACTTGCGGTGCGCGAGGCGATCTTCGAGGTCTCCGAAGCCAAGCGCTGGCTGCTCGGCGGCTACAACCACGGCCACATCGCCAACCTGCCCTACCCGATCGCCATGGAGATGGCGCTGGGCTTCCGCTTCACGGCGCAGCGCTTCTACGAGGTCGGCTTCCTCAATCGCCTGGTCGAGCCCGACCAGCTGATGCCCGAGGCCCTCAAGATGGCCGAGCACCTGCTCACTCTGCCGCCAGCATCGCGCGTCAACACCGTGCACATGATGCGCCAGATGCGGCCGGCGCCCGGCGCCGACATGCAGCGCCTCGCCGCCGCCCTGCACGAGCACGGCGACAAGAGCGACCTGATGGAATCGCGCGCCGCCTTCGCCGAGAAGCGCAAGCCCAACTTCAAGGGCTGGAAGAACCCCGACGACCGCTATCGCCTGCCGACGCTCGAGTCGGTCAAGGGCTAACTCGGCATGACCTCATCCGGACCGCGGGCGTCTCGCCCGCTCTTGTTTTCTTGCGGGGGGGAGACGCCCGCGGTCCGGAAGAACATGATTTCCCCTGTCGCAGAAGTGTCAGCTGTATCCTAAATTCAGCGAGGTTTCAGTCCCCGCGCCTGGCGGCGCATGGTAGGGCTTTGGCATGGCGAAAACGAAGGCAACGGCTGCCGCCCCGGCGGCCAACGGCAATTCCCCGGGCACGGCGGCGGAGACGGCTGGCGACAACAAGCCGATCCGCCATCTCTACCTGGTCGACGGCTCGGGCTACCTGTTCCGCGCCTACCACGCGCTGCCGCCGATGACACGGCCGGACGGCACGCCGATCAACGCCGTCTATGGCTTCTGCCGCATGCTGGTGGCCGACCTCCTGGACAAGCCCGAGGTCGACCATATCGCCATGATCCTGGATGCCAGCGAGGTCACCTTTCGCAAGGAGATCTACGACAAGTACAAAGCCAACCGCCCGCCGCCGCCCGATGACCTGATCCCGCAATTTCCGCTGATCCGCGAGGCGGCGAAGGCCTTCAATGTCACGGTCTGCGAGCTCGACGGCTTCGAGGCCGACGACCTGATCGCGACCTATGCCCGCATGGCCGTCGAGGCGGGGGCGACCTGCACCATCGTCTCCTCGGACAAGGACCTGATGCAGCTCATCCGGCCCGGCGTCGAGATGATGGACCCGATCAAGAAGACCAAAATCGGGCCCCAGGAGGTGATGGAGAAGTTCGGCGTGGCTCCGGACAAGGTCGTCGACGTGCAAGCGCTGGCCGGCGATTCGACCGACAACGTGCCCGGCGTGCCCGGCATCGGCGTCAAGACCGCGGCGCAGCTGATCACCGAGTACGGCGATCTCGAGACCCTGCTGGCGCGCGCCGGCGAGATCAAGCAGCCCAAGCGCCGCGAGGCGCTGCAGCAGAACGCCGAGCTGGCGCGCATCTCGCGCAAGCTGGTGCTGCTGCGCGACGACGCGCCCGCGCCGGCCGATCCCGATACCTTCGACAAGCGCAAGCCCGATCCCAACGTGCTGCTGCCGTGGCTCGAGCAGCAGGGGTTCAAGAGCCTGCTGCAGCGCTACCGCGGCGAGCTCGGCGAGGCGAGCGATCCGGTGGCGCCGGCCGCCGCGCCGGTCCAGCCGGCCCTGCCGGCGCCGACCACCCCCAGGCCGGCGCCGGCCCGGGCCAGGAGCAACCGGCCCTTCACGCAGGCCGACTACGAGCTGATCCAGGACGAGAAGGCGCTCGACGAGTGGGTGGCCGAATCGACCAAGGCCGGGGTCGTCGCCTTCGATTGCGAGACCGATGCGCTCGATTCGAACAACGCGGGCCTGGTCGGCGTCTCGCTCGCCCTGCTCGAGGGCCCGTGGGGAAACGTCGACTCGAGCCGGCGTCGCGCCGCCTACCTGCCGCTGCGCCATCGCGCGCCGGGCGGCGAGGCGCAGGGGTCGCTCGATCTCGGCGGCAACGGTTCCGGCCAGGGCGACGGCAAGGTGCTGCCCGGCCAGATCCCGATCGACGCGGCGATCGCCCGGCTGAAGCCGCTCCTGGAGGATCCGTCGGTTCTCAAGGTCGGCCAGAATATCAAGTACGACATGGCGGTGCTGCGCCGCTACGGCATCGAGATCGGCCCGGTCGACGACACCATGCTGCTCTCCTTCGTGCTCGATGCCGGCTCGCACAATCACGGCATGGACGAGCTGGCCGAGCGCTATCTCGGCCAGAAGACCATAAAATTCTCCGACGTCGCCGGCAGCGGCGCCAAGCAGGTGAGCTTCGATCGGGTGCCGATCGACAGGGCGCGCGACTACGCCGCCGAGGACGCCGACGTCACCATGCAGCTGTGGGCGCAATTCAAGCCCCGGCTGGCCACCGACCACATGGTCACCGTCTACGAGACCATCGAGCGGCCGCTGATCGGCGTGCTGCTCGGCATGGAGCAGGCCGGCATCAAGGTCGACGCGCCGCAGCTCAGGAAGCTCTCCGCCGAGTTCGAGAAGCGGATGGGCGAGCTCGAGCGCGAAATCCACAAGATCGCCGGCCGCGAGTTCAATGTCGGCTCGCCCAAGCAGCTGGGCGAGATCCTGTTCGACGAGCAGAAGCTGCCGGGCGGCCGGCGCAACAAGAATGGCTCATGGGCGACCGACGTCTCCATCCTGGAAGACCTGGCGGCCCAGGGCCATGCGCTGCCGGTCAAGATCATGGAGCATCGCCAGATCGCCAAGCTCAAGGGCACCTACACCGACGCCCTGGTGCGCGAGCTCGACCAGAAGACCGGGCGGGTGCACACCTCCTATCAGATGACGGGCGCCGCCACCGGCCGGCTCGCCTCGACCGATCCCAACCTGCAGAACATCCCGGTGCGCACCGAGGAAGGGCGCAAGATCCGCGAGGCCTTCATCGCCGAGCAGGGCCACAAGCTCCTGTCCGCCGACTATTCGCAGATCGAGCTGCGCCTGCTCGCCCATGTCGCCGACATCAAGTCGCTCAAGGAGGCCTTTGCCCGCGGCGACGACATCCATGCCATCACCGCCAGCGAGATGTTCGGCGTGCCGGTCAAGGGCATGGACCCGCTGGTGCGGCGGCGCGCCAAGGCGATCAATTTCGGCATCATCTACGGCATCTCGGCGTTCGGCCTCGCCAACCAGCTCGGCATCGGCCAGCCCGAGGCGCGCGAGTACATCACCCGCTACTTCCAGCGCTATCCCGGCATCCGCGACTACATGGAGACGACCAAGGCGTACGCGCGCAAGCACGGCTACGTGAAGACGCCGTTCGGCCGCAAGGTCCATCTGAAGTTCATCAACGACAAGAGCCAGGGCATGCGCGCCTTCGCCGAGCGCGCCTCGATCAATGCCCCGCTGCAGGGCGGCGCCGCCGACATCATCAAGAAGGCCATGATCCGCCTGCCCGGCGCGCTCGCCTCGGCCGGGCTCACGGGCCGCATGCTGCTGCAGGTCCACGACGAGCTCCTGTTCGAGGTGCCGGTGGCCGAGATCGACAAGACCAGGGACGTGACGCGCCGCGTCATGGAGGGCGCCGCCTCGCTCTCGGTGCCGCTGGTCGTCGAGACCGGCGTCGGCGACAACTGGGCGGCGGCGCACTGAATCTTTTTTCTTCCGGACCGCGAGCGTCTCGCTCGCTCATGAAGTTGAGCGAGCGAGAAACTCGCGGTCCACAAGAGCATGAGGGGGTTGAATCATGAAAATCTGGGGTCGTGCCAATTCGATCAACGTGCAGAAGGTTCTGTGGGCCGCCGATGAGTGCGGCGTCGTCTACGAACGCACCGACGTCGGCGGCGCCTTTGGCGGCAACGACCAGAAATGGTATCTCGACATGAACCCCAACGGCGTCGTGCCGACCATCGACGACGGCGGGCAGATCGTCTGGGAGAGCAACTCGGCGGTGCGCTACCTCGCCGCCAAGTACGCCGCCGGCACCTTGTGGCCGATCGATCCCGGTCAGCGCAGCGAGGCCGATCGCTGGATGGACTGGCAGCTCAGCACGATCTCCGAGGCGATGCGCGTGGTGTTCTGGGGCCTGATCCGCACGCCGCCGGAGAAGCGCGACATGGCGGCGATCGGCAAGGCGGCCGTCGATGCCGGCAGGCTGTTCGGTCGCCTCGATGGCTGGCTTGCCGGCCGCCGCTACGTCGCCGGCCAGCACTTCACCATGGGCGATATCCCCGTCGGCTGCTTCGTCTATCGCTGGTACGCCCTCGACATCGAGCGCCCCGAACTGAAGCACGTGCGCGCCTGGTACGACCGCCTGGCCGGCCGCCCGGCCTACGCAAAGAACGTGATGATCAAGATGACATAGAACCTTCTCCTCCCCAGCGAAGCTGGGGAGGACTTCCTACCCGTGGTCAAGTGGACATTGCCTCGTTTTGGGGGACGATGTGAAGGTGAGTGAGGGTGCATTGTCGCCCGGCGCGCGGAAGTGTGCCGGCGTGCTCGCGACCGTCAAG
>NZ_JBFWZI010000122.1:0-22357 GCF_050185545.1 Reyranella sp.
AACCCGGCTGGGAGTGCGTTGACCGTCGGCCCGGCGCATCATATACGGGCGTCGCGCGGGGTTCCGGCCAGCGGCGCGACCTCGGGGCGAGCCCGTAGCTCAGCGGTAGAGCATCTGACTTTTAATCAGGTGGTCGTAGGTTCGATCCCTACCGGGCTCACCAACGCAGGCAGGAAGGAGACGCGCGGCTCATGCCGTCGGTGAACGTCGTCAACGGCAAGCAGATCGTGGTCGAGCAACTCGCACTGGGGGAGCGCTTCACCCGCTTCCTGGTCCGGCCGTTCCTCCAGATGTGGTATCATCACGATCTCATCCAGGCGATCCTGCGCCGCGAGGTCCGCGACCGCTTCAAGGGTTCTGCCGCCGGCTGGATCTGGGCCGTGATCGCGCCGTTGCTGGCCATCGCGGTCTACACCTTCGCCTTCCGCACGACCATGAAGCTCCCGGTCACCGACATCAGCGGCGGGCCGCAGGTCGCCTATGCCCTGTTCATCTTCAGCGGCATCGTCATTTTCAATTTCTTCTCGGAGATGGCGTTTCGGGCGCCGATGCTGCTGCACGAGTACGCTCATTTCATCAAACAGACGATCTTCCCCAGCGACATGCTGGCGGTGATCTCCACGCTCAGGGCGACGGCCTACGCCGCCATCTCCGTCGGCGTCATGCTGTTGTTCCAGATCCTGGTGACCGGCGGCCTGCCGTGGACCGTCGTGTTCATCCCGCTGGTCTTCCTGCCGTTGATGGCGTTCCTGGTCGGCATGGCCTGGTTTCTGTGCGCCGTCGGCGCGTTCACGCGCGATGCCGGCTACCTGATGATCAGCGTCGTGCCGCTGTTCATGTTCGCCACCCCGGTCTTCTACCCGCATGACATGCTTTCGGCGCCGTTCGATCTCATCATCTATGCCAATGCGCTGACCGCCTACGTCGAGATCACGCGCGACATCGCGCTGCTCGGCCGGATGCCCAATCCGCTGGTCTGTGCCTGGGCCCTGTTCACCGCTTCCTTCACCTTCTACTTCGGCTACTGGTTCTACGACAGGTATCGGAATGTCATCGTCGACGTCCTCTGAAGTCGTCGTACGCGCCCGGCACCTCGGAAAAGCCTACCAGCTCTATGCGCGCCGCAGCGACTGGCTGAAGCAGGTGATGCTGGGATGGTGGAAGTCGTACTTCAAGCCGTTCTGGGTGCTGCGCGACATCGACCTCGACGTCTACCGCGGCGACAGCATCGGCATCCTGGGCCGCAACGGCTGCGGCAAGTCGACCCTGCTGCAGGTGATCTGCGGCATGACCCTGCCGACCAACGGCGAGCTCAGGGTGACCGGCCGCATCGCGCCGGTGCTGGCGCTGGGCGCCACCTTCGACACCGAGCTGTCGGGGCGCGAGAACATCATGATCGGCGGCGCCGTGCTTGGGCTCAAGCGGGCCGAGGTCCTGCGCAAGTTCGATTCGATCTGCGAGTTCGCCGGCATCGGCGATTACATGGAGCAGCCGGTCAAGCACTACTCGATGGGCATGAAGACCAGGCTGGCCTTCGCCATCTGCGCTCACGTAGACGCCGAGATCCTCGTGGTCGACGAGGCGCTGGCCGTGGGCGACGCCGCCTTTCAGCGCAAGTGCCTCGACTGGATCGACGACTTCCGCAAGAGCGGAACGCTGTTGTTCGTCTCCCATTCGACGTCGGAGGTCCGACGGCTGTGCAACCGGGCGATCTGGATCGAGGAGGGCCGCATTCGTGCCGAGGGTGACCCCAGCACGGTGATCCGCGCCTATCACCGGGCGATGGCGATGGAGAAGGACGATATCCATCGCTTCTCCTCCGCCGCCGAGTGATGACCGATGCTTGCCGTTGTGCTGGCCTGGATCGGACTGGGATGGTGGGCCTTCACCATGGTGGTCCAGTGGCTGAGCGCCGCCCTGGCGCGGCGCCGCCGCCCGGCCGCGCCGGCGCATCATGCGGCGGCCGACTTCAGCATCGTGGCGCCGCTGGCCGGACGCCATGACGCCGCGCCGGCCTATATCGGCGCCCTGGAGGAGCTGTCGCGCCAGGGAGCGGAGGTGCTGATTTGCGTCGCCGGGGAGGGCGACGAGGCAATCGGGCAGGCGCGGGCACTGTGGCCTGCCGCACCGATCCTGGTCGGCAGCGACGACACCTTCAATCCGAAGATGAACAACGTGCGTAAGGGATTGGAGGCGGCAAGCCGGCCCGTCGTCGTGCTGTGCGACGCGGGCGTTGCCGTGACACTGGACGACCTCCGTCGCGCGGCGACGGAATTGTCCGACAAGGTGGGTCTGGTCCTCGGGCTCAAGGCCGGCTGGTTGCCGGCGAATTTTGCGGCGGAGCTCGAATGCGCCTACATCAATGGTCATCAGGCGCGCTTCCTGCTGGCGGCCGACCGGCTCGGCATGCCGGTCGCGTCGGGCGGCATGACGGTCCTCGCTCGCGACGTGCTGGAAGAAATCGGTGGCCACCAGGCTTTCCTCAACTACATTGCCGACGACTACTCGATCGTGCGGACGATGCGCGACCGCGGCCGGCGCACGACTTGGCTCGCTAACACGATGCCGCATCTTCCGGTCGGTGATCGCAGGTGGTCCGACGTCTGGCGCCGCCAGGTCCGCTGGGCGTCCACCCGCCTCAATCTGACGTGGGAGGTCAGGGTTCTGGCTCTGCTCGATCCGGCGATCGGCTGGTTCATCTCGGGCGTTGCGGGGGCCACGGGGCTTGCTGCCCTCGGTTGGGGGCCAGCCCCCGTCGCGCTGGCCCTGCTCGCGCACAGCGTGGCCTGGTTCGCCGCCGAGGCCTGGTTCCTGGCGGCCTATGGCCTGCCGTTCGGGCCCAGGGCCTGGGCCGCCTCCCTCGTGCGCGAAGCCCTCGTTCCGGTACTTCTGGCCAAGGCATGGCGAGGACGACGCAGGATCGACTGGCGGGGCACCGATCTCGCCGCCGGCTGGCGGCCGGAAGGGGATGACGCCTCCGGGCGGTACGTATGAGGACCGACAGCATGGCCGACATCACAACAGTCCGCCTTCCCGAGCGTGTGGATTCGGAGACGTCGGCCGCCGTCGAGGCGTCCCTCGTCGCCGCCCTGCGCCCGGGCGCGCGCGTCGTCGTGGACGGCAGTCCCGTGACCTACATGAGCGCGGCCGGCGTGCGGGTCCTGGCGATCGCCCTGCATCATGCCGCCGAGGTAGAGGCCCGCATCGTGTTCTGCAGTTTCAGCGGTGCGGCCGCCGACTGTCTCCTGGTCAGCGGCTTCGCGCAGCTCTTCGATGTCGCGGAATCGGTGGCCGAGGCCGAGCAGAGGTTGAGCGGGCGGCCGGTCGACCAGCCGGTCCGACGCTTGCACGCGCGCGGTGGTGCGGGTTAATTACCAGCCGGCTGATACAAGGTCATGGGATGGGCGCGGGCGCCGGCCGATATATGGTGTCCGTTCCGGACGGAGATCGGAATTTGACGACTGCGAGCTGGCTGCGCGCTGCGGCGCGAACGATTGCCATTGTTATCGGCTTGGCTCTAGGCGTCAGTGCGTGCACGGCTCTGCCCGGCGACGGGCCATGGATGGGGGGCGCCCAGGGCACGAGCACGGAGGCGCTGCCCTTCGATGTCATCGATCTGACCCCGACCACGGTGGTGGGCTACCGGACACAGCCTGTCGATCGGCCCTCGACGACCGGCAGTCTGTCGGCGGGCGTGCGCGTCTCCGTGGCACCCGGCGATTCGCTCAAGGTTCGCATCTTCGAGCGCTATGCCGGAAATATTTTTCCGACCATCCAGACCAGCAGCTCCGATCTCGGCACCCAGCGCGTTGCCGAGGACGGCACGATCAGCGTTCCGTTCGTCGGCACCGTGCACGTGGCGGGCCTCGATCTGCCGCAGATCGAGCGCAAGATCGTCCAGCAGCTCGGCAACAAGGCGCAGGATCCGGAGGTCATCGTCGAGTTCGACACCGTGCGCGGCCAGACCGTGGTGGTGTCGGGTGACGTCAAGAAACCCGGCCGCATCTCGCTGCTGGAAGGAGTGCGAAGCGTTGTCGACGCCATCAACCAGGCGGGCGGGCCGAACGGCGTCCAGGGCTCTACGTCTACGGCTAATGCATTGCAGGTCGTGGTTCGCCGCCAGGGCCAGGTCATCCTGACGTCGCAGCTCTCCGAACTGCTGGCCGGTGGCGACATCCCGGTCCAGAAGAACGACGAGATCGTCGTGCGCGTCAACCAGCGCGTCTACACGGTGCTGGGCGCGGTGCAGAAATCGGGCAATGTCGAGCTGAGCAAGCACGATCTCAGCCTGCTCGAGGCGCTCGGCAATGTCGGCGGCCTGGCCGACCAGCGAGCAAACAAAACGGGCGTTTATGTGTTCAGAATGGGGGATTTGCTGACGAATCCCACAGCCCGGGCCCGCGTTTTTCGACTGGACCTCTTTCAGCCCGTGTCTATCTTTGTGGCGCAGCAGTTTGGGGTTCAGGCGCGTGACGTGATCTATGTGACGAACGCGCCCCTGTACGAGTACGACAAGGCCCTGACGGCCATTTATCGTACGTTCTCGATCATCGGCATTGCCCGGGGCACCCTGCCGATCACCACAACCTTCTAGAGCGGCGGCCTGCGAGCGCCGCGCGGGGAATTCTGGTAGGCTTCAACGATGGCCCGAGCGAAAAAATTCAGGTGGGGGGCGACCGTGCTGGTGTTCGTGGTCGTCCTGGCCGGGGTGGCCATGTGGATGGCGCCCAGCCGCCAGACCAGCAGCGCACAGGACGCGCCACGGCAGCAGCCCAGCCAGCCGGCGCTGATCGCCCGCGGCTACACCGATGCACCGGCCGGCACGGCCGTGATCGCCGGTGATCCGGCGGGCGGCTCGACCTTGCTCGAGCTGCGCATCAAGGACGGGCAGACCGTCAAGAAGGACGAGATCGTCGCCGTGCTGTCGAACTATCCGCGCGCCGACGTCGCCGTTCGCACGGCCGAAGCCGGCCTGGAGAAGATGAAGCAGATGCGCGAGACCATGACGAGCGGCGCGCGCATCACCCAGATCGCCATGCAGGAGGCGGCGATCAAGACGACAATCGACGACAACCGGCTGAAAGCGCTCGAGCTGCAGCGCTCCAGCAAGCCACCCGACCAGAAGGAGCTCGAGCTCAGCCTGGCGCAGCAGAACCTCGAGCGGCAGAAGACCACGCTGTTCCTGCAAAAGCAGTCGCTCGCCGCCGATCTCAAGATGATCGAGCTCGACATCGCCAATGCCCAGGCGAGCCTCGACACGGCGAAGACACAGCGCGAGGAGTCCCTGGTGCGTTCCCCCCTGGACGGCATCATCGTCCAGATCTTCGCCCGCCAGGGTGAGCGAATCGGCGGCGCCGGCATCGCCAAGGTCGTCGACATGCGGCAGTTGCGCGTCCTCGCGGACGTCGACGAGCTGCAGATCGGCCGGGTCGCGCCGGGCGGCAAGGTCGACGTCACATTCCGCGGCAGCTCGACGATTTACAAGGGCACGATCGCGCGCGTCGCGCCCACCGTGAAGCGCATGCAACGCGTCGAGCCCGACGGCGGCACCTCGACCGATGCGCGCGTCGTCCAGGTCGAGATCGAGATCGACGACCCGTCCAGCATGCCGCAGGTGCTGGGACGCGAGACCCGCGTCACCTTTCTCTGATGGCCCTCGTCCTGCCTGACGTACCGGCGCTGCGGGGGCGGCTGTCGCGCCTGCTCGGTTGGCGACCGCAATTCTCGATCGCCCGGCTGCGCGAGGCTGCGCGCACGGCGCGGGCGATGCCGCTCGGTGCCCAGCAGCTCAAACGCCAGCGCACCAGCACGCTCCTGTCGCTGGCCGGCGTCACCGCGAGCCTGCTGGTGATCTTCGCCCAGCTCGGTATCGAGCGGGCGGTCTACGAATCGTCGATCCGGCTCCATCGCATGGTCAACGGCGATCTCGTGGTGGTGCCCTACGGCTTCAAGTCGCTGCAGCTCCACACCGAGGTTCCGGTCGCCGTCACCGACATCGTCGAGACCAACCCGGCGGTGGTCAATACCGCGCCGTTCTGGTTCGGCGTGATGTCGATTCAGCATGCCGGCATGCCGACCTCCCGCCGCATCGCGTGGTACGCCATCGATCCCGAGCGCCCTGCGGTCGACGTGCCGGGTCTGCGGGACAATCGCTACAAGCTGCGCGAGACCCGTCGCATCCTCTACGACCGCGAATCGCGGCCCTATTTCGGCAGCCTCGCCGAGCAGGCCGATTCCGGCAAGGAGGTCCCGGTGCTGGGCCCGCCCGACAATCGCGGCCTGCTGCGCCAGCTCTTCGTGGTCGGCAATTTCGCCGTCGGGCCGAACGTGCTGAACGACGGCGCCGTCATGATGTCCGAGCAGACCATGGCCGAGGTGTTCGGCGCCTGGTGGTCGGACCGGCCGGCCTTCATCGCCATCAAGCTGGCGCCGGGCTTCGACCCGATCGCGACCCAGGCCCAGCTCAACCGGTCGCTGGCCGGCCGCGGCGAGGCGATCACCCTGCTGGAGTTCGAGAAGCGGGAGCGCAATTACTGGTCGCGCGAGACTCCGGTGGGCTACATCACCGATCTCGGCTTCCTGATGGGCGTCATGATCGGCATGGTGTTCATCTATTATGCCCAGTATCAGATCATCCGCTTCTACCTGCCCGAGTACGCCATCCTGAAGAGCCTGGGGTACGGCTGGTGGTTCTTCCTCCTCATGATCGGCCAGATCGGCGCGGCGATCATCACGCCGGCCTTCGTGCTGTCGTTCACGCTCGGGCGCATGGTCTACGGCGCCACCGAGGCCGCCATGCATCTCGGCATGACGATGGGCCTGCGCGAGATGGTGGTTGCCCTGACCGCCTGCGTGATCATGACCGTGGTGTCGAGCCTGTTCGCGATTCGCCGCCTGTGGAAGGTCGATCCCATCATGTTGTTCGAGTGACCATGTCGGCCGGCAGCGACAATTTCGGACCTCCCGTCGTCGAGACCGTCGACGTCCACCACCACTACGGGGAAGGGCCGCAGCGGACCGACGTGCTGTTCGACATCAACATGCAGGTCCGCGAAGGCGAGCTGCTGATCGTCACCGGGCCGTCCGGCTCGGGCAAGACGACCCTGCTCACCATCCTGGGCACGATGCGCCGGCCCTCCGAAGGCAAGCTTCGCCTGCTCGGCACCGACATCGTCGGCATGCAGGGCCGCGCCCTCGACGTGCTGCGCAACCGCATCCGCTTCCTGTTCCAGAAGCGCAACCTCCTGTCGTCGCTGACGGCGCTGCAGAACGTCATCGCCGGCGTTTCGACCACTCCCTTGTCCGATCCGGACTGGGACGAGCCTCGGGCGCGCCATCTCCTGGGCCTGCTCGGGCTCGGCGACAAGATCGATTCCTGGCCGGACGAGCTGTCCGGCGGCCAGCAGCAGCGCGTCGCCATCGCCCGCGTCATGATCGGCTTGCCCGACCTGATCATTGCCGACGAGCCGACCTCGGCCCTCGATCGCGTCGCCGGACGCCTGGTCGTCGATCAACTGAAGGATCTCGCCATGCGCGCCAAGTGCGCGGTCGTGCTGTCGACGCACGACGAGCGTATCTTCGACGTGGCCTCGCGCCGCCTCCACATCGAGGACGGCCGCTGCTTCGAAGTGCCGATCCACTACCACTAAGCGGCGGGCAGCCGTGTTGCTGATTGTGGATCTCGTGGTGCTGCTGGCCTTCCTGGCCCAGTTCGCCATCGCGGGCTACTTCCTCTACCTGGTCTACTGGCTGTTCGAGCAGCCGGCGGCCGAGCCGGACGCTCGGGATCTGCCGGCCGATCTGCCGCACGTGCTGGTGCAGATCCCGGTCTTCAACGAGGCCAGCGTGGTCGAGCGGGCGCTGGTCGCCGCCGCCGCTCTCGACTGGCCGCGTGAGAAGCTGTCGATCCAACTGCTCGACGACAGCACCGACATCACCTCCGACATCGCCGTCCATGCGGTGCGCCGGCTGGAGAGCGAGGGCGTCTCCATCGAGCATATCCGACGGACCGATCGCAGCGGTTTCAAGGCGGGCGCCCTGGCGGCCGGCCTTGCCCGTTCGGATGCACCTTACGTGGCGGTGTTCGATGCCGACTTCGTGCCGCCGCCCGGCTGGTTGCGCGGCGCCATGGCGGCCTTGCTCGCCGATCCCAGGGCGGCCTTCGTCCAGACGCGAATCGAATGGGGTAACGGCGCACGCACCTGGCTGACCCGCGCCCAGCGGCTGATGCAGGACGCCCACTTCGCCGTCGAGCAGGACGTGCGGGCGCGGCGCGGCGTGCCATTCCAGTTCAATGGCACGGGCGGTATCTGGCGGCGCGCCGCGGTCGAGGAGGCGGGTGGCTGGTCGCACGATACCCTGTCGGAGGATCTCGACCTCGTCCTGCGGACCTCGCTTGCCGGCTGGCATGGCGTGTTCCTGATGGAGCCGCACGTCGTCGGCGAGTTGCCGGAGCGGCTCGACAGCTATTCCCACCAGCAGAGTCGCTGGTCGAAGGGCTTCGTCCAGGTGGCGAGGAAGCTGCTTGGCCCGATCTGGAGCTCCGGCCTGTCCGGCGAAGCCAAGCTCACCACGACGATTGCGCTTGCCCAGCAGCTCATCTTTCCCGTCCTGGTCGTCGGCATCGTCGCCCTCATCCTGTCGATCATCGGCCACGGGCACCTTGTGGGCTTCTTCCGACTCCTGCTTTGGCTGTGGTTGGTCACCCTGCTGGCGGTGCTGTTTGGCATGACCTGGGGCGCCTACCGGCGACTGCGGCGGGGCGGTCTCGTGCAGTACCTCGTCACCGCCGCGAGCGTGCCGGGGCTGATCGTGTATCTCGCCGCGACCAACGCCGGCGCCATTGTCGCGGCGGGCTTCGGTCGCAAGACCGAGTTCAAGCGCACGCCCAAGACGGGGATCTGACGCCGATGGCTCTGCTTGGCACGCTCGCACTAGTCCTGGCCGCGGTCTTCGCCGTCTGCTGCGTCCTGCTCGCCGCCTTCGTCGGCAGCCTGCTCTACATGGTGGTGCTGCATCATTGGCTGAAGTCACGCGGGCTCGCCCGCGAGCGCGCGCTGCTCGCGACGCCGCTGCCGCCGGACGCCGAGCTGCCGCATGTCGTGGTGCAGATCCCGTCGTTCAACGAAGGCGCGGTGCTGCGCCGGGGCATCGAAGCGGCCGCCGGGCTCGACTGGCCACGTGACAAGCTGCACATCCAGGTGCTCGACGACAGCACCGACGAGACCGCCGAGCTCGCCCGCACGGTTGTCGCCGAGCTGAGAGAGAAGGGCGTCGACGCGGTCGCCCTGCAGCGTACCGATCGCAGCGGCTACAAGGGCGGCGCGCTGCACGAGGCGATGCAGCAGACGCCGTACGACTACTTCGCCATCTTCGACGTCGACTACGTGCCGTCGCGCGACTTCCTGCGCACCTGCATGCGGCCGTTCTTCGCCGAGCCGGCGACGGCCTTCGTTCAGGCGCGCTTCGATTTCCTCAATCCGCACGAGAATGCGCTGACCGAGATGCAGATGGTGACGCTCGACGCCCATCTCGGCATCGAACAGGCGACGCGCTGCTGGGCCGGCCATCCGCTGCCGTTCAACGGCACCTGCGGCATCTGGCAGCGCGCCGCCATCGAGGCCGGCGGCGGCTGGAAGGGCGACACGGTCACCGAGGACCTCGATCTCACCTACCGCGGCTGGGTCAAGGGCTGGCGCGCCCTTTTCCTGACCAGCGTGCCAGTGCCGGGCGAGCTGCCGGCCGACCGTAAGACCTGGCTGCGCCAGCAGCAGCGCTGGCAGGACGGGTTCCGCCACGTCTCGCTGCGCATGGTGCCGGCCATCCTGCGGAGCCGCGACATCACGCCGTGGGCCAAGGCGGCGGCGCTGCTGCATCTCTGCATGTCGTTGAACCAGCTGGCGCTGCTGGTCGGTCTCGTGTCGGGCCTGGTGGCGGCGCTGCTCGCGCCATCGCTGATCCCGTGGCTGCTGACGCTGTTCCTCGTGACGTTCGCCTGGGTGCTGTTCTGCGCCACGACCTTCTTGCGCGCCGGCCACAATTTCATCCGCGGCGGCGCGATGTCGCCCGGCCACTTCGCGCTGGTGCTGCTGCGCTACGTCGGCGGCCAGATCGCGATGCTCACCCGCTCGCTCGGCGTCCACTTGGTCAAGGCAGTGAACCGGCCGAAGCCGATCGTGTTCGACCGCACGCCCAAGCGCGGCGCGTAGGAATCTCTTCTCCTCCCCAGCCTCGCTGGGGAGGAGAGTGTGAAGACGTCGCCCTATTCGAGTGCGCTCTCGCGCAGCAGCGGGTGGTGGGCGCAGCGCAGGCCGCCGCCCAGCCCGATCGGCCCGTCGAAAGGCAGCGGGATGACCTCGATCTTGCGCCGGCGCAACTCGTCGATCACGCGGCCGTTGCCGTCGTCGACGATCATGCGGCCTTCCTCGAGCATCAGGCCGTTGGTGGCGAGGCGGTCGGCCTCGTCGACCGACACGACGATCTTGTCCCAGTCGCGCAACGCCCTGGGCAACCCGTCTATGAGCTTCTCGGGGCAATGGATCAGCAGGCCGGGCCTGACCAGCGCCAGGCAGCAATCGAGGTGGAGGACGTTAGACCTCATGGCCACCGGGATCACGCGGTAGGTCCTGCCGAGCAGTGCCTTCAGCCAGTCGGCACCAGCCAGGTCGGAGGCGCAGCCGGACATGCCAACATAGACTTCCCGGCCATTGAGCAGCACATCGCCGCCCTCGAGAAACGGGCCGTCGACGCAGCCCGGCGAGCCCAGCGGCACGCTCGACCAGCGCGCGCCCATCTGCTGCACGGCGCGCTGGACTATGGGCCGCAGCCCGTAGCGTTCGCGCTGCCGGCACAGCAGGCGGAGCGAGGCGTCGATCACGTGCTCGCTGACGACGATCATGGGGTCGCGAGGGAAGAGCTGGTCGCCTTCGCCGTTGGGCGCGAGAAACGTGCGCTCGACACCCGACAGGCGCTGCGGCCGATGCACGGTCACGCCCTCGCGCACCAACAGTTCGGCCAGCGCATCCATCTGGCGCTCGCAGCGCCGCGCCCAGTCGGCGTCGACATCGATCAGGCGGCGGCCGGCGTTGTGCCGCGCCAGTTCGGCCAGGTCCGGCGACATCCAGCGCGCCGACTGCTCATGGAAGAGGACGACGTCCTCGACCGGCGCGATGCCGATGACGACCTCACGCAGCTTGCCCCACTCGTGGTGGACGCCGAATGACATCGCCCACCTACACGCGAGCGTAAATGTCCTCGTAGCGGGTGATGTCGTCCTCCTCGAGGTAGTCGCCGGTCTGGACCTCGACGACCTCTAGCGGCTCGCTGCCGGGATTGCTGAGGCGGTGCACGCTGCCCTTGGGGATGTAGACCGACTCGTTCTCGTGCAGCGTCATGATCTTGCCGTCGAGCACGACCTCGGCCACGCCCTTGACCACCACCCAGTGCTCGGCGCGATGCTTGTGGCTCTGCAGGCTGAGCTTGCCCTTGGTGTTGACCGTCATGCGCTTGGCACGGAAGCGCTCGCCGCGGTCGATGTCCTGGTAGCTGCCCCACGGGCGGTGCATCACCGCATGCTCGGTAGCGGCCTTGTGGTTGCCGTCCGACATGCGCTGCACGACGTCCTTCAACCGCGGCAGGTTGGCGCGATGGCCGACCAGCACGGCGTCGTTCATCGCCACCACCACGACCTCCTCGACGCCGATCACGGCAGTCAGCGGCCCGTCCGACCGGACATAGGAGTTGCGCACATGGTCGATCTCGACCGGACCCTCGACGACGTTGCCGGCGCTGTCGGCCTCGCCGACATCGAGCAGCGCGTCCCACGTGCCGAGGTCGGACCAGCGGAACCTGGCTGGCACCACCCAGCATTTGTCGGTGCGTTCCATGACGGCGTAGTCGATCGACTTGGCTGGCGCCTTGTTGAAGGCGTCGGCGTCGAGGAACACGGTCGAGCCCACCTTGCGCGCCTTGGCGACGGCCTCCTCGGCGGCCGCAGCCATCGCCGGCTCGAAGCGGGCCAATTCCGACAACAGCACGTCGGGCGCGAACAGGAAGTAGCTGGCGTTCCACATCAGCCCCTCCTGGATGTAGCGCAGCGCCGTCTGGGCGTTGGGCTTCTCGACGAAGGCCGTGACCTTCTGGGCGGCGCCGAGATGCTCGCCGCCGGGCCGGATGTAGCCGTAGTCGGTCTTGGGCTCTGTGGGCGGAATGCCGAAGGTGACGATGCCGCCCTGGGCCACCGCGGGCAGGCTGTCGCGGCAGGCGGCACGGAATTCCTCGACGCCGATCACCATGTGGTCGGATGCCATGGCCAGCACGGCTTCCGCACCCAGCGTGCGGGCATAGGCTGCCGCCGCCGCCATGGCCGGCCCTGAATCGCGCCGCTGCGGCTCGACCACGACGTCGATCTCCATGCCGATTTCCTTGGCCTGCTGTTCGGCCATGAAGCGATAGGACTCGTTGGTCGCGATCACCGGCTTGGCGAACAGGCTGCGGTCGGCCACGCGGAGCAGGGTCTGGTGAAAGGTCGATTGCTTGCCGAGCAGCGGCACGAACTGCTTGGGCATGCTTTCGCGTGACAGCGGCCACAGCCGCTTGCCGGAGCCTCCGACCAGGATGACGGGCGTGATGAGGGGCATTCGTCAGCTTTCTCGATCAGGATTTCAAGCCTCTACGGCCGGCGATATAGCCGAAGGCCGGTGGCCGGCCAATGGCGCTGCCCTGGTCCGGGCAACGCCGTCATCGCCTGGTCGCGGCTGCCTGCCGTCCGAGGTTTTCTTCGCGCCGCCGTCGTGCCTCGACCTCGACCGCCTCGGCGAGGGCGGGGATGTGGGAGGCGATCTCGTAGAAGTCGCTGGCGTAGAGCACCAGCAGGGTGGTGGGCCTGGTCGTCGCCACGGAGGCCGAACGGGGCTGGCGCTCGAGCAGGGCCATCTCGCCGAAGAACGCGCCATCGGTCAGCGCGACCGAGCCGCCGGTCGGCAGACGGACCTCGACCTCGCCGCTCGAGATGAAGAACATGGAATCGCCGGGGTCGCCGCGCCGCACGACGGTCACGCGCGCCGGGTAGTAGCGCGTGCGCAGCTTGCCGACGATCTCCGACAGGGTGACGACGCCCAGGGCGGCGAAGATCGGCACGCGCGCCACCTGCTCCCAGACGCGAAGGTACTCGCGCCGGCGCTCTTCCTGGGCAAAGCCGGTCGCGAGCACGCCGGTCATCAGCGCCAGCACGGTGATGCCCGAGATCATCAGCAGCGAGCCCATGATGCGGCCGCCCGTGGTCAGCGGAACGACGTCGCCGTAGCCGGTGGTCGTGAGGGTGACGACCGCCCACCACATTGCATTGGGCAGCGAGCCAAACTGCTCCGGCTGCTTGTCGCGCTCGAATAGGTGGGCGGCAGTCGCCGCCAGCATCAACAGGATGACGAACAGGATCAGGATGCTGGCGATCGGTGCCCGTTCATTGGAGATGACCCGCGCCAGCGTGCTGAACGCCGGGGCATGCAGGCCGAGCTTCAGGATCCACAAGATGCAGAACACCGAAGCGGCGTCGGTGCCGCTGATGGCGTAGCTGCCGGCCAGCATGATCGCCGGCACGACCGCCAGCAGGCCGATCAGGCCCTCGATGGAACCCATCCAGTTGAGGCGGGCCAACAGGGGCGCATGGTGATCGAAGCGCGGTGTCTCTGGGGCCGCCCAGATGCGAACCAGATACTCCGCGAAGAAGATGACGGAGACGGCCCAGATCGTCCAGCGAAGGATCGTCTGGGGGATCGTCTCCAGCTGGTCGACCGAAAGCATGACGACGGCCATGAGGCCGACGACGAGCGCTAAAAGATGCAGGGCCCGCCAATGCCGGCCGGCCGGGCTGGGGTCGGAGTAGCGCAGCACGGTATAGACCTGCTTGCGCAGGGTTGGGGCCTCGTCGGTCACAAGGCGACCATAGGCGGGCTGGCCCGCGAATTGCAACGCAGGGCCGTCAGGGATATTAGGGTCGCGCTCATGGCTGGGAGCGCGCCGCTCCCATGGTGCATCCTTCGTTTGGGACAAGCGAAGAGGCGCCGCTGGAGCGGCGGGCTGCCAGCCAGGACAATTTCGGGTCAGGGTGTGGAGCAAAGGTGGCAAGCGATTTGCGGATTGCCGTCGACATCGGCGGCACGTTCACGGATGTCGTTCTGGAGCAAGGCGAAAGGCGCCTGACCCGCAAGGTGTTGACGACGCCGCAGCGACCCGAGCAGGCGGTTCTGGAGGGGGTGCGGCTGATCCTGGCCGATGAGGGGCGAGGCTTCGACGACGTCGCCGTGCTGGTCCATGGCACGACCCTCGCCACCAACGCCATCATCGAGCGCCGCGGCGCGCGCACCGCCCTGCTGGCGACCGAAGGCTTTCGCGACATTCTCGATATCGCCAACGAGAGCCGCTACGATCAGTACGACCTTACCATCGAGAAGCCCAGGCCGCTGGTGCCGCGGGCGCTGCGCTTCACGGTGGCCGAGCGCGTCGACGTGCACGGCCGGGTGCGCCTGGCGCTCGACGAGGACGGCGTCCGGGCGATCGCGGGCCGGCTCAGGGCGGAGGGCATCGAGAGCCTCGCCGTCGCCTTCATGCACGCCTACATCAATCCCTCGCACGAGCGCCGTGTGCGCGAGATCCTGAAGGCCGAGCTGCCCGACCTGTGGGTGACCCTGTCGAGCGAGGTCTGCCCCGAGGTGCGCGAGTACGAGCGCACCTCGACCGCCGTCGCCAACGCCTACGTCCAGCCGCTGATGGACTCGTATCTCGCGCGGATGCAGGCCGCCCTGACGGTCGAGGGCTTCGGCGGGACCATCTACCTGGTGACGTCGGGCGGTGGTCTTACCGCCATCGACACGGCTCGCCGCTATCCCGTGCGCCTGGTTGAATCGGGACCGGCCGGCGGCGCGATCTTCGCCGTCCAGATCGCCGCCCGCGCCGGCGAGACGCGGGCGCTGAGCTACGACATGGGCGGCACCACGGCCAAGATCTGCCTGATCGACGACTACAAGCCGCATTCCGCGCGCCTGTTCGAGGTCGATCGCGCGGCGCGCTTCCTGAAGGGATCGGGCCTGCCGGTGCGCATCCCGGTGATCGAAATGGTCGAGATTGGCGCCGGCGGCGGCTCCATCGCCCGGTTGGACGCCCTGAAACGGGTGACGGTGGGGCCGGAGAGCGCCGGCGCCGAGCCGGGGCCGGCCTGCTATGGCCGTGGCGGCGCCCGTCCGGCGGTGACCGACGCCAATGTCGTGCTGGGCACCATCGATCCCGAACACTTTGCCGGCGGCAGCATTGCCCTCGATCTCGACGCGGCGCGCGGCGCGCTGGACCGCGAGGTCGCGGCCGGTCTCGACCTGTCGACCGAGATGGCGGCCTATGCCGTCTACGAGATGGTATCGGAGAACATGGCGAGCGCGGCGCGCGTGCATGCCGTCGAGCGCGGCGCTGCCGTCGGCCAGTACAATCTGATCGCCTTCGGCGGCGGCGCCCCGCTGCATGCCGCCCGGGTGGCGGAGAAGATCGGCGTGCGCCGCGTGATCGTGCCGCCCAATGCCGGAGTGGGCTCTGCGGTCGGGTTCCTGGCCGCGCCGGTATCCTACGAGCTGGTGCGTAGCCGCTACATGCGCCTCGACGCGTTCGACCCGACCGCGGCGAGCGACCTCCTGGACGAGATGAGCGCCGAGGCGACGGGCCTGGTGGCACCCGGGGCGCGTGGCACGCCGACCTTCGAGCGGCGCATGGCCTTCATGCGCTATGTCGGGCAGGGCCACGAGATCACCGTGCCGCTGCCGCAGCGCCGGTTCGAGGCTGCGGACGCCGTGGCGCTGCGAGAGGCCTACGAGCGCGACTACGCCGTCCTGTTCGAGCGCCATATTCCCAATGCCGCGATCGAGATCCTGAGTTGGTCGGTGCAGGTGTCGACGGAGACCCGGTTGCCTGACGTGCAGACCGCCAGGCCCGAGGCGCCGCAGCCTCAACCGGTCGGCCGGCGTCCCGTGTTCGACGGGCGCAGTGGCCGCACCGTCGAGGTGCCGATCTATCGCCGCGACAGGCTGCCGCCTGGCAGCGCCTTCCCGGGCCCGGCAATCGTTGCCGAAGACGAGACCTCGACCTGGGTTTCGCCCAATTTTGCAGCGCACATCGATGCGTCCGGCTGTATCGTCATGGATCGCAAGGACTCCTGAGGAGCAACCGATGAGCCTGTCCAACAGCGCCAGCCTGATCGACTTGCAGATCATGTGGAACCGGCTGATAGCCGTGGTCGAGGAGCAGGCGCAGACGCTGATGCGCACCGCCTTCAGCCCGATCGTGCGCGAATGCGGCGATCTCTCGGCCGGCGTATTCGATCTCAAGGGCCGCATGCTGGCGCAGGCGGTCACCGGCACGCCCGGCCACGTCAACTCGATGGCCGAGTCGGTGAAGCACTTCCTGCGCCATTTCCCGGTCGAGAGCATGAAGCCCGGCGACGCCTACATCACCAACGACCCTTGGATGGGCACCGGCCATCTCAACGATTTCGTCATCACCACGCCTGCCTTCCGCGACGGCCGGCTGGTGGCGCTGTTCTCCTGCACCAGCCATCTCATGGATATCGGCGGTATCGGCTTCGGGCCCGACGCGACCGACGTGTTCATGGAGGGGCTCTACATCCCGATGCTGAAGCTGATCGACCAGGGGCGGGTCAACGAGACCCTGATGTCGATGATCCGCGCCAACACGCGCCTGCCGGTCGACACTGAGGGCGACGTCTACTCGCTGGCCGCCTGCAACGACGTCGGCGCGCGCCGCCTGGTCGAGATGATGGACGAGTTCGGCATCGATACGCTCGACGCGCTGGGCGAGCACATCATCGCCCGCTCGCGCGAAGCCGTGATGGCCGAGATCGCGAGGCTGCCCAAGGGCACGTGGCACAACGTCATGACAGTCGATGGCTACGACGAGCCGGTGACACTCAAGGCGTCGCTCACGATCTGGGACGGCGGCATCCATGTCGACTACACGGGCACCTCGGCCGTCTCCGGGCGCGGCATCAACGTGCCGCATGCCTACACGACGGCGTACACCGTGTTCGGCCTGGGCTGCGTGGTCTCCACGCACATCCCCAACAATGCCGGCTCGCTCGATCCGCTCACCGTGTCCGCGCCGGCCGACACGATCCTCAATGCGCCCAAGCCCAGCGCCGTCGCCTCGCGCCATGTCATCGGCCAGATGCTGCCCGACGTGATCTTCGGTTGCCTGCGCCAGGTCGTGCCCGAACGCGTGCCGGCGGAAGGCACGTCGTGCCTGTGGAACATCAACGTGCGAGGCCGCGTGAAGGGCGGCGAGGGCGGCAACTACGGCTTCGGCATGGCCATCACCTCGAACGGTGGCACCGGCGCGCGCGCCGACAAGGATGGACTGTCGGCGACCGCCTACCCCAGCGGCGTTCGCGGCACGCCAGTCGAGATCGCCGAGACGCAGACGCCGCTCATCTTCTGGCGCAAGGAGTTTCGCCCCGATTCGGGCGGCGCCGGCCGCACTCGCGGCGGGCTCGGCCAGGTCATGGAGATCGAGAGCGGCATCGACGAGCCGTTCGACCTCCTGGCGGCGTTCGATCGCATCGACCATCCGCCGCGCGGCCGCGACGGCGGCCACGACGGTGAAGCGGGTTTCGTTGCACTGAAGTCCGGCCGGACACTCAAGGGCAAGGGATTCCAGCTGATCCCGCCGGGCGACCGGCTGGTGGTCATGACGCCGGGCGGCGCCGGCATCGGCCAGCCGGCCGAGCGAGACCGCGCGCAGGTGGCGGCCGATCTCGCCGACGGCCTGATCTCACGGGAGACTGCCGAGGAGATCTACGCGTATGCGTCGCGGCAGGCGGCGGAGTAGCTTGGAAATCGGGGAAGCTGTCAAAAACGAAGGAGGGGCCATCATGAAACTGGGACGTAGAGAGGCCTTGAAGGTCGGCGTGGGAGCGGGTGTGCTGGCGGTCACGGCGCCGGCGATCGTGCAGGCGCAGGCGCCGTTGAAGCTGCCGCTGTCGACGGTGTGGCCGGACGGCAATTTTCACACGATCAACTGCAAGCGGTTTGCCGAGGAGGTGAAGAAGGCGACCTCGGGCGCCGTCGACATCGAGGTGAAGTCGGGCGGTCAGCTGGGCTTCAAGGGGCCCGAGCAGCTGCGCGCGGTACGCGACGGGCTGGTGCCGATGGCCGACATCCTCAACATCCAGCAGGTCGGCGACGAGCCGATGTTCGGCATCGAGGGCATTCCCTTCCTGGTCGGCAACAGCGACGAGCTCAAGGTGCTGCACAAGCACATCAGGCCGGAGTTCGAGAAGATCGCGCTCAAGAACAATCAGACGATCCTCTACACCGTGCCATGGCCGACTCAGTATCTGCATCTCAAGGTCAAGGCCGAGACGGTCGACGGGCTGAAGAACGTCAAGATCCGCGTGCCCGACAAGAATTCCCAGGACATGTGCAGCGCCATCGGCATGGCGCCCGCCCTCATCCCGTGGGGCGAGACCATCGCCGCCCTGTCGTCGGGCGCGGTGGCCGGCGTGTCGACCTCGGCAGTGTCGGGCGTCGACGGCAAGTTCTGGGAGTTTCTGAAGTTCTTCCATGCGACGAATCATCAATGGTCGAGCCAGATCGTGACCATCAACAACGACACCTGGAAAAAGATCGGCCCGGCCAACCAGAAGGCGATGGTCGATCTCGCGCGCAAGCTCGAGCCGGAGTTCTGGGCGTCGTCGCTGGAGGCCGACAAGAACAGCGCCAAGCGTCTGACCGAAGGCGGCATGCAGCTGGTGGTGCCGCCGGCCGCGATGATGGACGGGCTGCGCAAGCGCACCGCCAACATGCTGGCCGACTTCATGAAGCGCGTCCCGGCATCGGAGAAGCCCATCAAGGCCTATCTCGTCGAGATGAAACGCGCATGATGGGGCAAGGCGCAGCGAGCGCCGCCTCTGCCGGACCGCGGGCAGCCTGCGCAGAGCCTGCCGAATCGTCTCGCTCGCTCATGATTTATGAGCGAGCGAGACGCCCGCGGTCCGCAAGGGCATGAAGCCCTCTTCTGCCAACCCGAACGCCGCAGCACCGCCGCCGCTGCGTCCGCTGCTCGATGGCATTGACAGGCTGAGCCGCCTCGACGGGTGGCTCGGTGCCGGCTGTCTCGTGACTCTGACCGGCCTCATGATCGCGGAAGTAGCGGTGCGAGCCCTGTCCAACGTCATTCCGGCGTTTCCCGCAGACATTCCCGTCGCGTGGGAATACGGCTCGTACCTGATGGCGGCGACCTTCACCTTCGGTGCCGCCATGACCTTGCGCGCCGGCGGGCACATCCGGGTCACACTGGTGATCGGTCGGGTTTCACCGGCGATCCGTCGCTGGATGGAGGCCGTTCTGGGCGCGCTCGGAGTCTGCTTCTGCGGCTATCTCGCGTGGTCGATGGCCTACTTCACCTGGCGCAGCTTCGACGCTGGCCAGACGTCGATATCGAGCGGAACGCTGCTCTGGATCCCGCAGGTCGTCGTGACCTTCGGCATCATCCTGCTGATGATCCAGTTCGTCGCCCGCTTCCTGCAGGCTGCCCTCGGTCTGCCGCTGGAGGATCTCAGCATGCGCGCCGGCGGCGTCGCCGAATAACCCGGGACGGGAAGTCGCGGCCGCATGCTGATCATCGTCGTCACCATGTTCGTGGTGCTGTTCGCCTTCCTGGCGGGCGGCCTGTGGATTGGCTGGACCCTGGCCGTCACCGGCACGATCCTGCTTGCCCTGTTTCGCGACATCCCGCTCGACAAGCTGCTGGCGCAGTACGCCTGGAACGTCCTGACCACGCAGGAGCTGATCGCCCTGCCGATGTTCATCCTGATGGGCGAGATCCTGTTTCGCACCCGGCTGTCGCAATCGCTGTTCCGCGGGCTGTCGCCGTGGGCGGCGCTGCTGCCCGGCCGGTTGCTGCACGTCAACGTGATCGGCTGCTCGATCTTTGCCGCGATCTCCGGTTCCTCGGCGGCGACGACCCAGGTGGTCGGCCGCATCTCGCTCGCCGAGCTGCTGAAGCGAGGCTATTCCAAGGACGTGGCCATCGGCTCGCTGGCGGGCGCCGGCACGCTGGGCTTCCTGATCCCGCCCTCCAACATTTTGATCATCTATGGCGTGCTGGGCGACGTCTCGATCGCCAAGCTGTTCACCGCAGGCTTCGTTCCGGGGTTTCTCCTGGCCGGCAGCTTCATGGCCTGGATCATGATCCACACCGTGCTGCGGCCGACCCTGGTGCCGGATGCCGAACGCAAGGTGCGGATCGCATCGATGGCGGAGTTTTTCGCCTCGGCCGGGGAGCTGGGCCCCGTGGTCTTTCTCATCCTGTGCGTGCTGGGCTCGATCTATGGCGGGCTCGCCACCCCGTCCGAGGCGGCGGGCGTCGGCGTTCTCGGCGCCCTGATCGTCGCCCGCGTGCAAGGCGGCCTCACTTGGCCGGCGCTGCAGGCGATCGCCATCGGCGCGGTGCAGACCTGCTCGATGATCGCCCTGATCGTGCTCGGCGCCTCGATCCTTGGAAGTGCGGCGGCCTTTCTCGGCATTCCGGCGGCCGTGGCCGCGTTCGTCACCAGCCTCGGGCTGTCGCCCTTCATGCTGATCGCGGCCCTGATCGTGTTCTACCTGATCCTCGGCTGCTTCCTCGACGGCTTCAGCATGCTCGTGATGACGCTGCCGATCGTCATGCCGATCGTCAAGGCGGCGGGCTTCGATCCGATCTGGTTCGGCATCTTCCTGGTGCTGGTGGTCGAAATGGCGCAGATCACGCCGCCGGTCGGCTTCAACCTGTTCGTCATCCAGGGCCTGACCGAGGACGGGCTGGGCTACATCGCCCGTGTGACGCTGCCGTACCTGGTGATCATGGTCGCTTTCACCCTGGTTCTCGCGCTGGTGCCCGACATTGCCCTCTGGCTTCCGCGATACTTGAGCAGCTAGTCTGGTCTCCGTCAGCAGGGGGAGCCAATGGAAGCGCGCCAAGTCAAGACCGCGGCCGATGCCCTTCGGATCGTCGAGGAACGCGGGCTCACTCACGTCAAGGTGGGCGTGCACGATGTCGATGGCATCCTGCGCGGCAAGTATCTGCACATCGACAAGTTCCGCTCGGCGCTCGACGGCGGCATGGGCTTCTGCGACGTCGTGCTGGGCTGGGATGCCAACGACCAGCTCTACGACAACGTCACCTATACGGGCTGGCATACCGCCTATCCCGACGCCACCGTGCGCATCCTGCCGGAGACCTGTCGCGAGATCGCGACCGAGCCCGGCAATCTCCTGTTCCTCTGCGAGTTCGTTGACGGCGCGGAGGCGCTGTGCCCGCGCGGCGTGCTGCGCCGTGTCCTGGATCGCGCCGCCAGGATGGGCTTCGAGGTCAAGGTCGGCTTCGAGTACGAGTTCTTCGTCTTCGCCGAGACCGCCTTCTCGATCCGCGAGAAGGGGTTCAAGAACCTGAAGCCGATCTCGCCGGGTTTCTTCGGCTACTCGATGCTGCGTAACTCGATCCTGTCCGACTGGTACAAGGACCTGCTGGCGATGTGCGAAACCATGGACATGGGCATCGAGGGCCTGCACACCGAGACTGGTGCCGGCGTGCTCGAGGCGGCGCTACGCGTGCGCGACGGCCTCACGGCGGCCGACAGCGCTGCCCTGTTCAAGCTCTACACCAAGGTATTGGCGCAGAAGCGCGATTGGCTCGCCACCTTCATGGCCAAGTGGTCGAAGGACTGGCCGGGCTGCGGCGGCCACATGCACATGTCGCTGTGGCGCGACGGCGCCTCGGCCTTCTTCGAGGCGGACGGTCCGCACCGCATGAGCAAGACCATGCGCCATTTCGTCGGCGGCCAGCAGGCGCTGATGCCAGAGCTCCTGGGCATGGTGGCGTCGAACGTGAATTCCTATCGCCGGCTCATTCCGGGCTTCTGGGCGCCCACTGCGGCGAGCTGGGGAGTCGAGAATCGCACGACCTCGCTGCGCGTCATTCCGGGATCGGCCAAGTCGACGCGCGTCGAGTACCGGGTCGCCGCGGCCGACGCAAATCCCTATCTCGCGCTGGCGGCGGCCGTGGGTGCGGGCCTGTGGGGCATCGAGCACGAGATCGATCCTGGCGAGCCGATCAAGGGAAATTCCTACGAGAGGAAGCACCCGGCCAAGGCGCAACTGCCGCGCACCCTGATGGAAGCGGCTGGCCGCCTGAAGGCATCGAAGGCGGCACGCGACCTGTTCGGCGACGCCTTCGTCGACCACTACGCCGCGACCCGGGAATGGGAGGAGCGGGAGTTCCGCAAGGCCATCACCGACTGGGAGCTCGACCGCTACATGGAGATCAT
>NZ_JBFWZI010000123.1:0-22293 GCF_050185545.1 Reyranella sp.
TCGATTCCGTGGCGTTCGAGCTGGGCGATCTTCTCGGGATTGTTGGTCATCAGGCGCACGCGCTTGATGCCCATGCGGGAGAGCATGGTGGCGGCCGGGGCATAGATCCGCTCGTCGGCATCGAAGCCCAGCTGCTCGTTGGCGTCGATCGTGTCGAAGCCGTCGTCCTGCAGCTCGTAGGCGCGCAGCTTGTTCACCAGGCCGATGCCGCGGCCCTCCTGCGCGAGATAGAGCAGGACGCCCGAGCCGCGCTTGGCGATCTCGGCGATGGCGCCGCGCAGCTGCACGCCGCAATCGCAGCGCAGCGATCCCAGCAGGTCGCCGGTGAAGCACTCGGAATGCAGTCGGATCAGGACCGGTTCGGTCGGATCGATCTCGCCCACGACGATGGCGAGATGCTCCTTGCCGCCGTCACTCGGCCGCCACGCCAGGATGCGGGCATTCTCGGCGCCTTCCAGCGGCACGTGGGCCTGGGCCACCTGCTGGAGATTGCGCGCGGCGGTCTCCTCGTAGGCGAGCACGTCGGCGGCATCGACATAGATCAGGTCCTGCTCGCGCGCCCAGTCGCGCCGCTTGTTGCCGGGGTCGCGGCTGAGCGGCCCCAGCACGACAGCGGGCAGCAGGCGGGCGAGCTTGGCGAGCTCGATGGCGGTCCGGGCGATGCGCTCGGCGCGGTTCACCACCGGCCGCGACAGATGGCGCAGCGCGGCATGACGCAGCGGGGCGCCGGCGACGTTCGCCGGGTCGTACTCGTGCGGCCGCAGAATGATGTCGACGGGGACACCCTCCGGCAGGTCGAGCGTGATCGGCTTGTTGGTTTCGCCCAGGCCGCCGGCGATGTGCGGCGGGATCTCCATGCCGATGGCCTCGACACGGCGGCGGGTCGTGACCAGGGTGGGCGCATCCTGGGCGAGGCCTTGCAGGCGCTGCAGGGCGCGCGGACCGCACGATTCGGCCGCAATCACCAGGCCGCCGGCCCCATCCTCGTCGCGCAGCACGACGATGCCGCCGCGACGCAGCTCAGCCATGGCGCGCTCGACGGCGGCCAGTGCAGTGGCCGTGCGGGAATGGACCTGTGCCGGACTCATACCTTACTCATGTTTAGCATGCCGCAGCCCGCGGTCGAAGAGAACCGCTTTTGCCGCTGCTGCGTACCAGATAAAGTGTCTCGGGGGGCCCGCAGGAAGCAGCATGACCCAAAATAATCGCGGCAAGAAGATCCTGCTCGTCGACGACGACCAGACATTGCGCACCGTGCTCGCCGAGCAGCTCGACCTCTATGACGGCTTCACGACCATCCAGGTCGGCACGGCCGCCGAGGGCCTGGAGAAAGCCAAGCTGGCGCATTACGACGCTATCCTGCTCGATGTCGGCCTGCCCGACATGGACGGCCGCGAGCTTTGCAAGCTGATGCGCCGCCAGGGCGTGCGTGCGCCGGTGATCATGCTGACCGCCGCCGACAGCGACGCCGACACCATCCTGGGCCTCGAATCGGGCGCCAATGACTACGTCACCAAGCCGTTTCGCATCAACGTCCTGCTGGCCCGCCTCAGGGCCCATCTGCGCCAGCACGAGCGCAGCGAGGACGCGGTCATGACCATTGGCCCCTACGAATTCCACCCCGCGGCCAAGATGCTGGTGGAGAAGGGCGGCAAGAAGAAGGTGCGGCTGACCGACAAGGAGACGTCGATCCTGAAGTACCTGTTCCGGGCTGGAGACCGGCCGGTGGCGCGCGACGTGCTCCTGAACGAGGTCTGGGGCTACAACGCCGGGGTGACGACGCACACCCTGGAAACCCACATCTACCGCCTGCGCCAGAAGGTCGAGAAGGACCCGACGGCGGCCGCCATCCTGATCACCGACCGCGGCGGCTACCGGCTGCAGCCTTAGCATGCTCCTCCCCAGCTTCGCTGGGGAGGTGTCGCCGTCTTACGGCGACGGAGGGGTCAAAGGCCACGGTCTCGTTGCTCATGACCCCTCCGTCCGCGAAGACGCGGACACCCCAGCGGAGCTGGGGAGGAGAAAGAAGTGGTAGTGGCACATGAAGATGACGCCCGCCATGGCCGCTGGCGTCACGCCCAAGCTCTGGGAAATGGCCGACATGGTGAAGGTGCTGGAGGATTGGGAGGCCGCTCAGTAGGGGGCCGAGGCCGCCCTATGTCGTGGGGGTATAGACGCGCCGGCAAGCCTTAAGGCGATAGGTCATGTGGAATGTGCGGGCTCCGCTGCCCGGATCGAACGTCAGATAGAACTCTCTGTTATTCTTGTCGATGCCGACAACTTTTCCGGAACCATCAGGATTCAACGCCCTCAAATCGACGGTAAATGAATGGTTCGGAATTGCGCTCGTACTTTTAAAAGTGAGCGTGCTCCCCTTGATGTCGACCTGCCCACGGGCAGGGGCGGTCCATTCCGGCCCGGTACTCACCGTGCCGCCGCCGCACGACGTCGACATGCCATTCTCCAGTGCGCCAACGGCAGGCCACGACGCGTCTGCCGCGCTGGAGACATGAGGAACGCTCGCCAGCCCGATCACAGTCGCGAGAAACAGTCCCAACCTCATTGCCGCCGCCTCTGGTTGCAATTCCAAGTTTTCTGCTTCTCTAGCCGTGCGTCAAGGATGGCGACGGATTTTTCAAACTGTACCGCTACCAAGAAGTGCGCCCACTTGCCAGAGGGTGACTTCAGCGTCATCTTTTGGGTCCAACCCTGCGACAGCCAATCGGGAGGGCTCATCGTGAGCACCCATCGCCTCTACGCGCTGCCGGTCGACATCACCGAATGGAAGTTCGATGGCGCCACCGAGATCATGTTCAACTGGGAGTACGACGACGGCTCCGACGCCCTGCTCGATCTCTACGACAAGGGCAAGAAGCAGCAGTGGGATGCCAGCACGCGGCTCGACTGGTCGCTCGAGCTCGATCCCGACAACCCGATGCAGCTCAAGGACGAGGCGATCTCGATCTACGACACCGACTACTGGCGCAAGATGAGCAGCGAGGAGAGGGGTTGGCTCAGGCGCCATCTGCAGGCCAACTCGATCTCCCAGTTCATGCATGGCGAGCAGGGCGCGCTGATCGCCACCGCCAAGATCGTCGGCACCGTGCCCGACATGAACGCCAAGTTCTATGCCGCCACCCAGGTGATGGACGAGGCGCGGCATGTCGAGGCCTACAAGCGCCTGCTGCACGAGAAGTTCGAGCTCGCCTATCCGATCAACAAGGCGCTGAAGACGCTGCTCGAGCAGACGCTCTCGGACCGGCGCTGGGACATGACCTATCTCGGCATGCAGGTGCTGATCGAGGGCCTGGCGCTCGCCGCCTTCCAGTCGATCCGCGACAAGGCGGGCAATACGCTGGCCGGCGCGGTCAACGCCTACGTCATGCAGGACGAAGCGCGCCACGTCTCGTTCGGCCGCCTGGCGCTGCGCGAATACTATCCCGGGCTTTCCGATGCCGAGCGCGACGAGCGCGAGGAGTTCGTGGTCGAGGCGCTCTATTTCATGCGCGACCGCTTCAATCAGTCGGAAGTGTGGGAGCGGCTCGGTCTTCCGGCCGACGTGCTCGACGCCATCCACTACAATTCCAAGCAGATGAACTCGTTCCGCGGCCGCCTGTTCAGTCGCGTCGTGCCGACAGTCAAGGACATCGGCCTGTGGGGCGAGCGCGTGCGCAAGGCCTTCGCCGACATGGGCGTGATGGACTACGCCAGGATCGATGTCACCGAGCAGCTCGCCAATGACGGTCGAGTCGCCGAGGAGTTCGACAAAAAGATGTTCGTCGAAAAGGCGATCGCGGCGGAGTGATCTTTCTCCTCCCCAACTCTGTTGGGGAGGTGTCGGCGTCTTACGCCGACCTGCCGTCGCCGAGGCGAAGCCGCTTCGGCTTCGCGCAGGCAGGCGGAGGGGTCTTGCTCTTCCGGACCGCGGGCGTCCCGCCCGCTCATGAGCTTGAGCAGGCGAGAAGCTCACGGTCGGAAAGACGCATGAATCTTGAGCGGGCGAGACGCCCGCGGTCCGCATGAGTCATGACCGCTCCGTCCGCGAGGACGCGGACACACCTCCCCAGCGAAGCTGGGGAGGAAGTTACAGCACCATCACCACCACCAGAAGCGCCGCCGGCACGATCAGCGGCCAGGGCATGACGTGCAGCAGCAGGGCGCCGGCGATCGCGCCTGCCAGATAGCCGAGCCAGGTCAGGAGAAGCAGGCGTGGCGTCGTCGTGGCAGGCTGGGCCTTGACGGCACTCGGCAGCAGGGCATCGAGGGCGGCGTCGGCGGTGCGGGCAAGCGTGCTGGTCACCACGACCGTGCTGATCGACGCACCGGCGAACTGGGTGATCGCCGAGGCCTGCAGGCCCATGGCGAAGGCGATGACGAGAACCTTCGATTCCATCCCGAGCGGCAGGAAGTCCAGTCCGGCCAGCAAGGCTGCCTCGAGCGCGATCGCCATCGCAGGCTTGCGCCACAACCGCAGGATGAGGCGGGCCAGCATGGCGCCGATGAAGAACGTCACCAGCGGCGACAGGTGGCGGGCGGCATCGGCGTAGTGCGCCTCGGCGATGGCGATGCCGGCCAGCACCGTGTTGCCCGTCATGTTGGCGGCGAACACGCCGCCCATGGTGATGTAGCCCACGGCGTCGGCAATACCGGCGACGAGGGTCAGGAGCGTGGCCTGGAGCGACGGTTGGCGCGCGATCGTCACACCACGTCGTAGGTGATCTCGACCTCCGCGCCGAAGCAATGGCCCTGGCAGGTCAGGATCCAGTCGTTGGCGAGATCGTCGTCCGTGTAGATGTCGTTCTTGGCCAGCACGACCTTGCCCTTGATGCGCTTGGCCGCGCACGAGGCGCAGAAGCCCTCCTCGCAGGACGACAGCGGGTTGAGCCCGGCGCCGCGTGCCGCCTCGAGAATGCTGAGCCCCTTGCGGTACGGAACCTTGTGCGTCTTGCCCTCGAAATGGATGGTGATCTCGCTCGGGATCACGTCGCCTTCTTCCGTCGGCTCGATCGGCACGGCGTCGTTGCCCGAAGCCTCGAAGCGCTCGATGCGCACGCGCTCGCGCGGCATGCCGGCGCCGAGCAGCGTGCTCTCGACCAGGGTCATGAACGGACCGGGCCCGCATAGATAGGCCTCCGCCGTCTCGAAGCCCTCGAGCGTCGCCGCGATCTCCCCGGCCTTCGTGAGCCCCTGCGTGGCGTCGAGGTGATGGATCACCTCGAGGCGGCCGGGATAGGCCGCCTGCAGCGCCTCGAACTCGGCATCGAAGATGATCGAGGGCTTGTCGCGGTTGGCATAGAACAGCCGGATCCTGCGCTGGGTGTTCTTCAGCGCGGACTTGATGAGCGACATCATGGGCGTGATGCCGCTGCCGCCGCCGTACAGCAGCAGGGGGGCCGCGCTGTCGCTCAGCACGAAACGGCCGGCCGGCGGCAGCACCTCGAGCATGCCGCCTTCCTTCAGCGCGTCGTGGAACCAGTTCGAGCCCTTGCCACCGGTGACCCGCTTGACCGTTACCTTGGGCAGGCCGTCGATCTCCGGTGCGCTGGACAGCGAGTAGCAACGATTGAAGGCGCCCTCGTCGTGCGGCACGCGGAAGGTCAGGAACTGGCCGGCCTTGTAGCGGAACTTCTCGGCCAGGTCGGGCGGCACCTCGAGCACGAAGGAGCGCGCGTCGGGCGTCTCCTGGATGACTTTGGCGATGCGTAACTGATTGTATGCCATCGATGAATCCGTCTTCAGGGGTCCTGCAATCTCCGCGCGAGACTCTTCTAGCAGACTGTGATAGGTTTCGCTGAGAAAAATGACCGGGGCGTCAACTTTGCCGTCCCGGGCGAGGGAATGGGACAGCGTTCAGCGCCAGGAGGCAAGGGCCATGACGACGCAAAAGATCTATCAGCTCCCGGTCGAGGTCACGAACTGGAAGTTCGATGGCGCCACCGAGATCCAGTTCAACTGGGAATACGACGACGGCTCGGCCGACCTGCTGAATCTCTACGAGAAGGGCAAGCAGCAGCAGTGGGACACCAGCACCCGTCTCGACTGGAGCCAGGAGCTGTTCGAGGGCAATCCGATGGGCATGTCGGACGATTCGATCCCGATCTACGGCTCGCCGTTCTGGGAGAAGATGACCGACAAGGAGAAGGACTGGCTGCGCTTCAACCTGCAGTGCCATTCGATCTGCCAGTTCATGCACGGCGAGCAGGGTGCGCTGATCGCCACCGCCAAGATCGTCAATACCGTGCCCGACATGAACGCCAAGTTCTACGCCGCCACCCAGGTGATGGACGAGGCGCGCCACGTCGAGACCTACAAGCGGCTGATCCACGAGAAGTTCAAAGCCGCCTATCCGATCACCGAGTCTTTGAAGAACCTGCTCGAGCAGACGCTCTCGGACCGGCGCTGGGACATGACCTATCTCGGCATGCAGGTGCTGATCGAAGGCCTGGCGCTGGCCGCCTTCCAGCGCATCCGCGACACCGCCAAGAACAACCTGGCCGGCGCGGTCAACGCCTATGTCATGCAGGATGAGGCGCGCCACGTCACGTTCGGCCGCATGGCGCTGCGCGAATACTATCCCAACCTGTCGGACCACGAGCGGGCCGAACGCGAGGAGTTCACCGTCGAGGCGCTCTACTTCATGCGCGACCGCTTCAACCAGGCCGAGGTCTGGATGCGCTCGGGCCTGCCGGTCGATAAGCTGATGGAGTACGCCTACAACTCGGGCGCCATGCAGAACTTCCGCACGCGGCTGTTCACCCGCATCGTGCCGATCCTGAAGGAGATCGGCCTGTTCGGACCCAAGGTGCAGAAGGCGCTGGGCGACATGGGCGTGATGGAATACGCCAAGATCGACGTCGAGAAGCTGATCGGCAACGACCTCAAGGTCGCCGAGGATTTCGACGCCAAGAAGTTCGTCCAGCAGGCCGTCGCGGCGGAGTAAGGGCGAAGTCATGCTTCTTCCGGATCGCGGGCGTCCCGCCCGCTCATGATTTCATGGGCGGGCGGGACGCCCGCGGTCCGGAAGAACTCGAGCTACCTGCACGTCTCGATCTTCGGCGGCGCGCCGATTACTGTCGCCACCTTCGCGATGTCGAGGCAGCGGGTGCCGATCCAGCCGCGCAACTGCACGAAGAGCGCGTAGCGGGAGAAAGTGTCGGCCTGCTCGACGGGCGTGCCCTTGAGACGCGCCAGCAGCCAGTACAGCGCGTAGATGTTGCTGGTGGCGTAATCGGCGGCAGCCAGGTCGAGGTCCTTGCCCCACAGCACGGCGTTCTTGGCCGCCGCACCCGTCGGATCGGCGATGCCGGCGAGCCATGCGTTCGAGTTGGCCACCAGGGCATAGGGCCCGCCCTGTTGCGCGCGCAGCGCCTTGGCCTGCTCGGCCATGGCGATGTAGCCCTGGCCTGCGATCGTGCTGCCGGCGCAGCCGCTGCGGCAGACCGCGACGAAGGTCAGGTACTCGGCCAGAATGATCTCGACGTTGCCGTTGTTGTGCTTGCGCCAGGCACGCGCCAGGTGCCAGCCCTGTACGGTCTCGTTGCCCCACGGCTTCGCCGCCAGCGGCGTGTCGCGCTCGAACTCGCCGATCACGGCCTGCGCGGCGGCCTGCCACTCGGCGGGGATCTGCGCGGAGGCCTTGCCGGCCCCCATGATGGCCAGCAGCACCAGCGCGATGAGGACTTTCACGGTCGACCTCCCGAGTTTCATGCTGCCTCTTTGCGGTTGGCCGGCGGGTATTCGACGATCCCGTCGATTTTCACTTCGAATGCGTCGCGAGGCCGCAGACGCCGCGCCTGCGCCGGCGTGATCACCGGATAGTGGCGCGTATCGTCGATCGCCGCGCCGACCTCCCAGCAATCGTCCTCGCTGGTGATCCAGTCGGCGCTCGGGAAGCGCCGCATGTCGATCGCCCGCGAGTAGGCGCGCAGGGACTTGTGTGCCTTGTAGGCATATTCGTGGAAGTACGACATGATCAGTTCGCGCAAGGTTCGATAAACCGGGTCGCGCCAGCGCAGCCAGGCATGGTTGGTCTTGGAGATGGCGCCCCAGCAGCCGTCCTGGCGGAACACCGTGATGACATGGTCGGCGTCGCCCTGCGCGGTCATGTCGACGACCAGCGGCGGCCGCCCCTGCAGCCACAGCGCGCAGGCGGCGACGAAGGCGCCTTCGATGCAGTGCCCCTTGCCGTGGCGCAGCACGCGCCGCACCGAATAGAGCGTCGCACCGCCCTCTTCATGGTTGGCGGGAAGCCCGGTGACGAACTCCTGGACCTGCTCCGGCGTGGCCAGGGAGAGCAGGAGGCTGCCTTCCTGGGCATCGAGGCCGAGGTCGGCTGGCGTTGGCTTGTCGACGTAACGCATCATCTGCAATTGTGCCGCGACGGCAGCCTGTCGGCCAGAGGATGCAATTCGGGCCGCCGGTTGGTGGAGCTGAGGGGGATCGAACCCCTGACCTCCTCATTGCGAACGAGGCGCTCTCCCAGCTGAGCTACAGCCCCTGACAACCGGTTCAGGGCCCGAGGAGGCGCGGATAATGGTTGGCGGGTCACCTGTCAAGCAAGGCGGCGTGTGATAGCGTCCAGCGTTCTTGCGAGGGAAAGTCCTAGACGAGGGGAGAAACAGGTCGGTGACAAGCAGCAGCAAGCGGGCCGTTCAGGCCGATGGCGCCCCCAGGGCGCTCGGTCCCTATTCGCAGGCCATCGTGGCCAACGGCATGGTGTACTGCGCCGGCCAGATCCCGCTCGATCCGGCGACCGGCGACCTGGTCGAAGGCGGCATCGCCGAGCAGACGCACCAGGTCCTCAGGAACCTGCGGGCGGTGCTGAAGGCGGCCGGCAGCGACCTCGATCGCGCGGTCAAGACGACGGTGTTCCTGAAGAGCATGGACAGCTTCACCGCCATGAACGAGGTCTATGGCCGGCCGGAATATTTCGGCGCCCATCCGCCGGCGCGCTCGACCGTCGAGGTGGCGCGCCTGCCGCGCGAGGCTCTCGTCGAGATCGAGATCGTCGCCCTCGCCTGAGCCATGCCCAACTCCGACCCATGAACGACCCAATGAGCTGGATCCTGGGCCTTGGCGCCCTCGTCCTCCTGGCCCTGGCGATCGGGCATTTCCTCATCGCCCTCGTGCTCATCATCCCGACCTGGCGGATCTGCGTCCGGGCAGGCTTTTCAGGCGCCCTGTCGCTGTTCCACCTCGTGCCGGTCGTCGGCTCCTTCGTCGTCATGGCCATCCTGGCGTTCAGCACCTGGCCCAGTGGCGAAGCCCGCCCTCCGGGACGCTGAGCATGGGCGGCGAGACTGCAGCCCTCACGGGCTTCTTCGGGTTGACCAGCCTGTTCGCCGTAGTCGCGGCCGCGTTTGCCGGCTGGATGGCCTGGCGCATTGTCGAGAAGACCGGCCTGCCCGGTTGGCTGGGACTTGGCGCCATGCTGCTCACCCTGACCGGCATCGGCTCGATCGTTCCGCTGGTCCTGCTGTGGATCTTCGCTTTCATGGACTGGCCGCGCGATGGCGCTACGGGCGCGGCCGGGCAGCCGCCCGCTCCCCAACCGGGCGGTTCGCCGGCGCCGGCCCCGGCGGCGCAGCCGGCGCTCGCCGCGCCGCCGGCCGCGCTGGCGGACCGGCGGACCTGGCGGCTGAGCGGCAAGGTCATGGGCGGCGGCGACATCGCGCTGGTCGTCAGCGACGGCGTGCCAGTCTACGTCCTGACGGGCGCAGCGGCGGCCGGCCCGACCGAGCTGTCGCTGCCTGACCCCTCGGTCGGCCAGCCGCATGCCCGCATCCTGACCGCCGCCGGACGCATCGGCCTCGAAGATCTCGGAACCGCCAACGGCACGCTGATCGATGGCGCCCGCCTCCTCCCTGAGCATGGCCCACGCGACATCAGCGCCGCCCGCATCATCAGGATCGGCAGCGTCGATCTGGTGCTGTCGCGGGCGTAGTTCACTTCCTCCCCAAGCGGAGCTTGGGGAGGAAAAAGGGGGCTCCAAATGGGCTTGGATCGGCAATCTCCGCCGAGTAGGGTGCGCGGCCGGCGGCCTGCCGGCATCTGGGGAACGGAGAGGCGATGCAGTCGCTGGCGGTGCTGATCTACACGGTGATCGACATCTATACCTGGGTCGTGATCGCGGCGGCGATCATGAGCTGGCTGGTGGCGTTCGGCGTCGTCAACGTGCGCAACCAGTTCATCCGTATCGTCGTCGACATGCTCTATCGGCTGACCGAGCCGGTGCTGCGGCCGATCCGACGCATCCTGCCCAACCTCGGTGGCGTCGACATCTCCCCGGTCGTCCTGCTGCTCGGCCTGTTCTTCGTCCGCAACCTGCTGATCGAATACGTCTGGCCGGGTCTCGCCCACTGATGCCATGGCCGATCCCTCGTTCCTGCGCCGCGCCAGCGACGGCGTGACGATCGAGCTGCGTGTCCAGCCGCGGGCCCGCCGCACGGCGCTGGAATGCAGCGGCGAGGGGGCCCTGCGGGCTGCCGTCACGGCGCCGGCCGAGGACGGCAAGGCCAACCGCGCCGTGATCGAGCTGCTCGCCGGGGAGTGGCGGCTGGCGAAATCGACCCTCTCGGTGACGCGCGGCGCGGCCAACCGCGACAAGGTGGTGAAGCTTGCCGGCGAACCCGCCGAGCTCGCCGGTCGCATCTCCCGGTGGCTGAAGGAACACGCCGACTCCCATGACTGAGGCAAAGCTGATCGATGGCAAGGCCGCGGCGGCGGCCCTGCGGCATCGTGTCGGCGACGGCGTCGCCGGCCTGATCGCCCGCGGCGGGCCGACGCCCGGCCTCGCCACGGTGCTGGTCGGCGCCGATCCGGCGAGTCAGGTTTATGTCCGCAGCAAGGCGCGGCTCGCCGGCGAGCTCGGCATGGCGAGCTTCGATTTCCGTCTCGACGAGGCGACCTCGGAGGCCGCGCTGCTCGGCGTCATCGACGAACTCAACGCGGACAATCGGGTGCACGGCATCCTGGTTCAGCTGCCCCTGCCGGCACACATCGACACGGCCCAGGTGCTGATGGCGATCGATCCGGCCAAGGACGTCGACGGCTTTCACCCCTTCAACGTCGGCCGCCTGGGCACGGTGGCGCCGCGCGCGCCGCTCGATTTCCCGGTGCCCTGCACGCCGCTCGGTGTATCGATGCTCCTGCAGGACACGGTGGGCTCGCTCGGCGGCCGCAACGCCGTCGTCGTCGGCCGGTCGAACCTGGTCGGCCGCCCGGTGGCGCAGCTCCTGCTGCGCGCCGACTGCACGGTGACCATCGCCCATTCGCGCACACGCGACCTGCCGGCGGTCGCCCGCACCGCCGACATCCTGGTGGTGGCGATCGGCCGTCCCGAGTTCGTGCGCGGCGACTGGATCAGGCCGGGCGCCGTGGTGATCGATGTCGGTATCAACCGCGTGCCGGCGGCCGACGGCAAGACCCGCCTGGTGGGCGACGTGGCATTCGACGAAGCCCGGCGGGTCGCCGGCCACCTCACGCCGGTGCCGGGGGGAGTAGGGCCGATGACGGTGGCGTGCCTGATGTTCAACACCCTGCAGGAGGCGCGCCGCGCCTCCGGGCTGACATTCACCGCCGCCGACTAGCCGATCTGTCGCAGCCGAAAGTCGCTGGCGAACTGATGGCTTCCCGGGCCGTTCGGCGGAGGGGCCACAGGCGACTCCATCGCAGCCTGCCTTTTCAATCTCCGGCGCTCGACGCGATCCGCGGCCGCGCCGACCGCGGCGGAGCTTCCTCAGTTCTTCGCCATGCCGCCGACCAGCGCCGTCACGTTGTGGCGCATCATCGCCTCGTAGGTCGCGGCCGGGCCGCCCTGGGCCGACAGTGCGTCGGTGTAGAGCCGCTCCCCGACGACGCCGCCCGACTCGCGGGCGATCTGCTCGACCAGCGCCGGATTGGTCATGTTCTCGACGAACAGCGCCTTGACTTTCTGCTCCCGCACCAGGCGGATCAGCGCCGCCACGTCCCTGGCGGTCGGCTCGCTGTCGGTCTTGACGCCGCGCGGCGCGAGGAACTGCACGCCATAGGCGGCCGAGAAGTAGCGGAACGAGTCGTGGCCGGTGATCACCTTGCGCCGGTCGGCCGGAACCGCCGCGATCGAGTCGCGGACCCACTTGTCGAGCGCCTCGAGGCGGCCGCCGTAGAGTCGGGCGCGCTCGCGGTAGAAGGCGGCATTGCCGGGGTCGGAAGCCGCCAGGCCGTCGGCGATGGTGGCGACGTACTTCCTGACGCGCCCGACATCCTGCCAGCAATGCGGGTCCGGCCCATGGCCGTGTCCGTGCCGTTGTCCGCCGCCCGTCGTCAGGCTCGCCACGCCGGCGCTCGCCACCACGCGTCGGCCCTTGAACGGCGCCGCCTCGGCCAGACGGTCGATCCAGCCTTCGAAGCCCAGGCCGTTGCTCACTAGCACCTGCGCCGCCGCCAGCACGCGAACGTCGGTCGGCCTCGGCTGGTAGGCGTGGGCGTCGATGTCGGGGCCGACCAGCACCGCAAGATCGACCCGGTCGCCGGCGATCTCCCGCACCAGGTCGCCGAGGATCGAGAAGGTCGCGACGACCCGACTCCGGGTCTGGGCTTGGATCGGCCGCGCGGCGAAGGCGATCGCCGCCGCGAGCAGGGGGCGACGCAGCATCATGATGTTATATTATTACATTAGAGCGGGAAGTCGAGCCATTGCGGCGCGTGGCGGAGGTCATGGCCTCGGGCCGAAAGTGAACGGGCTTCCCGGTCTTCGCGACGGTCTTGTATCAATTGTACCAGTCGGACGCGGGAAATACTCCAGGCGACCCTTCGCTTGGCGGGCGAGGTGGGCCCTGACCGCCTCACGACCGAGCAGACGATCTACACGTGAAGGAAGCGGTTTGGCTCGTTCTAGCCGGAACGGGGTATCGGCCCAACTGCGGCCTATTCGATATGACTTGCGCGACCCGCAGGATTGGCAACGGACCGCCAGCGATCCCCCAGCCTTTGCCACCATCGGCGCGGTGGGGGCAACGGGACGCTTGTCGGCTTCAGCCTGAGCCGGGCGCCTTCGCGGCCATGTATGAGTTGAAGCGTCCTTGTGTAGTAGGCGGCGAGATCCGGGCGGTGGGCGATACTCAGCACGGCCGACCCCTTCAGCTCGTCGTCGAACAGCCCCATGATGTGCCGCTGGCTGTCTTCGTCGAGCGCGGCAGTCGCCTCGTCGAGGAAGATCCAGGCCGGCCGGTGCAGGATCAGCCGTGCAAAGGCGATGCGCTCCTGCTCGCCGAGCGACAACTCGCGATCCCACCGTTCCACGTGGTCGAGCCTGGCGACGAGGCCGCCGAGGTCGCAGCGTCGCAGCGCCCGCCGGACATCGGCCTCCGAGTAGGCGTCAGGGGGACTGGGATAGGTGACGGCATTTCGTAGCGTGCCGAGCGGGAGATATGGCCGCTGCGGCAGGAAGGCCATGGACTCTGGCCGCGGCATCAGGATTGTTCCCGAGCCCCACGGCCACAGGCCCGCCACGGCGCGGAACAGGGTCGATTTCCCGGCGCCGGTCTCGCCCGTGATCAGCACGCGGTCGCCGGGCGCGAAGCTGGCGCTGGCTTCCTCAATGATGATGTGCCCGTCCGGCAGGAGGATGCGCACGTGCTCGAACGCAAGGTTTCCCTCGGGGTGCGGGGCGCGCGTGATCTCCTCCGAGCCTTCCTCGACGGCGGGCAAGTGGTCGAGCGCCTCGCGGAAGCGAGCGACCCTGTGGATTGCCGCACGCCAGTCGGCAAGGCGGGAGAAATTATCGACGAACCACCGCATCGCCCACTGCACTTGGCTAAAGGCGCCCGCCACCATGACCAGGCCGCCAAGGCTCAGGTTGCCGCCGAAATATGCCGGCGCGGCGACTAGGATGGGCACAACGATCGACAGCCACCCCGTGCCCGCCGTGATCCAGGTAAGCCGGGCGAGGGAGGTGGAAATGCGTCGCATCGTGTCGATCACCGCCGCGAGCGAGCCTCGGAGATGGCGATGCTCGTCCTCTTCGCCGCCATGCAGCGCGATGCTCTCGCCCGATTCACTGACCCGCACGAGGGCGAAGCGGAACTCCGCCTCGCGCACGTAGCGTTCGGCGTTGAGCGCGATTAGCGGCCGTCCCACGAGCCAAGTGAGACCGGAGCCGAGCAGCGCGTAAGCGACAGCGCACCATACCATGTAGCCCGGGATGGCTATGTGAAGGCCTGCCACTGTGAAGGAGACCTGTGCCGACAACGTCCATAGGACGCCAACGAAGGCCACAATCTGGAGCACGGAGTATACTAGGCCGCAGCCCAGGTCGGCGGTGAGGTCGCCGATCAGGCGTGTATCCTCTTGCAGGCGCTGGTCCGGATTGCGGCCGTAGGGGCCGGCGAAACTCAGCTGGTAGATGCGCATGGGTTCCATCCATGCACTTAGAAGGTGGCGAGCGATCCAGTCGCGCAATCGGAGCTTCAGTCGTTCCTGGAGAAACGTCTGCGCCACCGTGAGCGTCAAGAGAACGGCGATGATGATCAGGAAAGTCCACAGCAGAACGGCGAATTCCTGCAGTTCCCGGCGCGCTAGCGCGTCGAAGAACTGGCCGTTCCATTCGTTGAGCCAGACCTGGCCTGCCATGTTGCCCATCGTGACGACGGTCGAGCCGGCGAAGATCGCCATCACGCGCCCTCCGCCCGGGGCGCTGCGCAGGACGCGAGCGAACAGGACGAGGTCGCGCGACAGGTGGAAATCCCGCATCTGCGGGTCGAAACCATCAGCCGCGGACAACGGCTTGGGCACCTCGACGGCCGCTGCGTCGTGTCCGGCCGGCAACGCCCCCGGCTTTCCCTCCGGCGGAGGGTGGGATGCCAAAGGCGGATTGGTTGACGCCAAGTCTGTCTTCATCGGCCGCCTGCGTAACGTCGCATGAAGGATACCCGATGAATCTTGAGCGATTGTTTGATTTGTCACAAAGCCGACCGCTTCGCCAGCCCCCGGTCTGCGTCGGCTCGGACCAGGATTGCGGCAGCTATGCCGTTTCGCCGACAGCCTTGCGGAAGCGGGCGAGCGCCATGGCGAACAGCAGAATGCCGATGACGGCAAGGGCGATGAACTGAGGCCACACCGTCTCGAACCCGGCGCCGCGGAAGAGGACCGCCTGGCTGAGCATGATGAAGTGCGTCGTGGGTGCCGCCAGCATCAGATACTGGACAATCTGGGGCATGCTCTCGCGCGGCGTCGTGCCGCCCGACAGCATCTCCAGCGGCACGAGCACGAGGACGAGCAGCAGCCCGAATTGCGGCATGGATCGCGCGATGGTCGCCAGGAACACGCCGAGCGACGTGGTGGCGAAGAGGTGCACGGCGGCGCCGGCCAGGAACAGGGTTATCGAACCCTCGATCGGCACCGCCAGCAGTCCCTGCACGACGAAGAACAGGGACAGCGCGCAGGCCGCAAGCACGACCAGCGCCATCGTCCAGATCTTGCCGGTCATGATCTCGAGCGGTGTGACGGGCATGACCAGAAGATGCTCGATGGTGCCGTGCTCACGTTCGCGGATCAGAGCGGCGCCGGTCAGGATGATCGACAGCATGGTGACGTTGTTGACGACCTCGATCATGGATCCGAACCAGGAGATGGTGAGCGACGGGTTGAAGCGCGCGCGCAAGGCGAGCTCGACGGATGCCGGGACGTTGGCGCGGTAGTGCCGGACGAAGGCATCGATCTCGCTGCCGACGATGCTCTGGACATAGCCGGCGCCGGTGAAGGCCTGGCTCATGCGCGTGGCGTCCACGTTCAGCTGGATGGTCGGCCGGCGCCCGCCCAGCAGGTCTTTCTGGAATTCGGGCGGAATGTCGAGGGCGAAGGTATCGATCCCGGCATCCATGCGGCGGTCCATCTCGGGCTGCGCGATCATGGAGGGCGGCATGAAATAGGGCGGAAAGAAGGCGTCGGCGATGCGTGCGGAGAGCGGCGAGCGGTCCTCGTCGACGATGGCGATCGCCGCCTTGTTGAGCTGTTCTGGCATCGCCGTCGATGCGCTGTAGATCGAGAAGGTGAAGGCGAAGACGATCAGCGCCAGCATCATTGGATCGCGGGCGAGCCCGCGCAGCTCTTTGATGCCGAGCTGGACGATGTTGGTGGCGCGCATCGCTCACGCCTCCTGCTTGCGCAGCAGGACGGCACTCAGGCCGATCAGCAGTGGTGCCGCGATCAGCAGCGGTATGAACGACGCCTGCAGGTCGGCGAACCCCAACGCCTTGGAAAAGGTGCCTCGCGCGATCGCCAGGAAATGCGTCATCGGATAGGCCTGTCCGATCGCCGCGCCGATACCCTGCAGCGACGACACCGGGTCGATCATGCCGGAGAATTCCATCGCCGGGATCATCGTGCCGATGGTCGTGCCGAAGATCGCGGCCGACTGGCTGCGCATGAAGATCGAGAACAGGAGACCGATGGAAGTGGCGGCGAGGATGTAGAGAAGCGCGCCGCTGGCCAGAGCGGCAAAACTGCCCTTGAACGGGACACCGAAGGCGGTCACGGCGAGCAGGGTCAGGAGCAGGAAATTCACCATGCCGAGGACGACGTAGGGAAGCTGCTTGCCGACCAGGAACTCGAGCCGGCTGACCGGCGTTACGTAGAAGTTGACGAGCGAACCCAGCTCTTTCTCGCGCACGATGCTGAGCGTGGTCAGCATGGCCGGGATCAGCAGCAGCAGCATCGGGATCACGGCCGGAACCATGGCCACCAGGCTGCGGATGTCGGGGTTGTAGCGGAACCGGACCTCGAGGTTGGCCACCGGCACGGCCAGTGCCGTGCTCGCCAGCCATTTCCCATGCATGCCCTGGACGTAGCTCCGGGCGGTCTCCGCGCGCATCGGCATGGCGCCGTCGAGCCAGGCGCCAATCTCGACCGTCCGGCCGCGCGCGATGTCGCGCGCGAAGTTGGGCGGGATCTCGATGGCGAGGCTGAGCTCGCCCGAGCGCATGCGACGATCGAGGTCGCTGTAGTCCAGCAGCGGCGGGCGCTCGACGAAATAGCGCGATCCCGCGATGTTGAGGGCGTAGTCGCGGCTGGTCGTGGTGCCGTCCCGATCGAGCACGGCGAAGGTCAGGTCCTCGACATCCATGTTGATGCCGTAGCCGATGACGAACATCAGAATGACGCTGCCGAGCAGGGCGAGCGTGGCGCGGATTGGATCGCGCGCGAGCTCGATCGCCTCGCGACGCGAGTAGGCCAGCAGGCGCTGCAGCTCGAACGAGCGGCGTGGCCGCGGCGTCGACGCTTCCGGACGCACCGCCGGCGCGGCGTCCGTCGCCGCCGTGTCGCCGCCGGCGCCGGAGGCATCCTGCAGCCAGCCGACGAAGGCCTCCTCCAGCGTGCCGACACCGCGCCTGGCGACGAGGGCGGCCGGGCTGTCGCTGACCAGCACGCGGCCGGCATGCATGAGCGAGACGCGATCGCAGCGCTCGGCCTCGTTCATCAGGTGGGTCGAGACGAAGATGGTGACCTGCTCACGGTGGGCCAGGTCGATCATCATCCGCCAGATGGCGTCGCGCGCGATCGGATCGACGCCGGAGGTTGGCTCGTCGAGGATCAGCAGGGCCGGCTTGTGGATCACCGCCACCGCGAGCGACAGGCGTTGCCTCTGGCCGAGCGGCAGGGCCGGGGGCAGGGCATCCAGCACGTCGAGCAGCTCGAAACGGCCTGCCACCTCCTGAACGCGAGCCGCGATCGTCTCCTCGGGCAGGCGGAACAGGCGGGCATGGAGGTCGAGGTTCTCCCGCACGGTCAGCTCGCTGTAGAGCGAGAAGGACTGCGACATGTAGCCGACGCGGCGGCGGGTCTCGAAGTCCCGGACGTCGACCGCCCGGCCGAACAGCCGCGCCTCGCCTTCGCTGGGCGGGAGCAGGCCGGTCAGCATCTTCATGGTCGTGGTCTTGCCGCAGCCGTTGGATCCCAGGAATCCGAAGATCTCGCCGCGCTCAATGCGCAGGTCGACATGGTCGACGGCGACGAAATCGCCGAAGCGCATGGTGAGGCCGTTCGCCTCGATGGCGACCTCGGCGTCGTGCCCGACATCGGGCGGCGGCATCTCGACGGGCCGATAGCTGCGCCCGCGCTCGCCGGGAAGCAGGGCGATGAAGGCCGCCTCGAGCGAGGCGCTGCCGGTGCGGGCGAGCAGATCGCGCGGGCTGCCGGTCGCCAGCACGCGGCCGGAATCCATGGCCACCAGCCAGTCGAAGCCGGCTGCCTCCTCCATGTAGGCGGTCGCCACGATGACGCTCATGCTGGGCCGCGCCGCACGAATGCGGCCAATCAGGTCCCAGAACTGGCGCCGCGACAGCGGATCTATGCCGGTCGTCGGTTCGTCCAGGATCAGGAGATCAGGATCGTGAATGAGGGCGCAGCACAGGCCGAGCTTCTGCTTCATGCCGCCCGACAGCTTGCCGGCGGGACGATCGACGAACGGCGCCAGGCCGGTAGCCCGCGTCAGTTCGGCGATGCGCCGTTCGCGCTCCAGTCGGCCGTGACCGAACAGACGGCCGAAGAAATCGATGTTCTCGGCCACCGAAAGCGTGGCGTAGAGGTTTCGGCCCAGCCCCTGCGGCATGTAGGCGATGCGCGAACAGGCGCGACGGCGATGCCGGCCGCTCGCCATGCTGCCCCCCAGCACCTCGATGCCGCCGGCCTGCATTCGGCGCGCGCCGGCCACGAGCGCCAGCAGGCTCGACTTGCCGACGCCGTCCGGGCCGATCAGGCCGACGATGATTCCAGCCGGCAGCTCGAGGTCGATCGACTCGAGGGCCGTCACCCGGCCGTAGCGGAGGCCGACGCCGTGCAGCCGGGCGACGGGGTCGGTCATGGCGGGAGTTTCACCGTCAGGTTGGCCGGCCAGTCGGCCTTGGGGTCGGTCCTGACATAGGCCACGCCCGGCAATCCGGTCTTCACCTGGTCGAGATGCCTGTTGAGCAGGGCCGGATCGACGTTGGCCTTGATGCGGAACATCAGCTTCAGGCGTTCGATGGCCGTCTCGACGCTCTTGGGCGTGAACTGGGCCACGTCCGCCACGAAGGTGACGCGGGCGGGGAAGACGAATTGCGGTGCCGTGTCGAGGACCAGCCGAACCTCGCTGCCGATGGCGATGCGTCCGGCCGCCTCGGTGGGCAGGAAGAACGTCATGTAGACGTCGAAAAGGTCGACCATGTTCAAGACCCTGCCGCCGGCCGCCAGGACCTCGCCGGGCTGGGCGACGCGATACTGCACGCGGCCGTCGCGCGGCGCCTTGAGCGCGCTGTCGTCGATGTCGGCCTGGATGCGGTCGATCGTGGCGAGAGCCGCTTCGTAGGCCGCCTGGGCGCCGACGACCTGGGATTCGGCCGTTCCGATGGCGGCGTCGGCCGCCGCGACCTGCGCCTCGGCGGCGGCGAGCGCGGCCTTCGCGCCGTCGTGGCGCGCGCGGTCGTCATCGAGAACCTGCTGCGCGGTGGCGCCCTTGGGCGCCAGCTCCTCGGAGCGCGCCACGCGCCGGCGCGCCGCGTCGACCTCGGTGCGGCGCTGAGTCACGAGGGCGAGCGCCGCCCGCTTCTCGGCCTGGCGCTGGGTGACCCGCGAGCGCGCCGTCTCGATCTCGATCCGCGCCTGTTCGAGCGCCGCCTTGACCTCGCGGAGCCGGGACCGCAGCACGCGCGTGTCTATGTTGGCCAGGATCTGGCCAGCGCGCACGAAGTCGCCCTCGTTGACCAGGATGTCTTCCACACGACCCGGCAGCTTGGTGGAGATGTCGATGTCGACGGCCTCGATCCGGCCATTGCCGCTGGCGAAGCCGGGCGGCAGGGACGGCGGGCGCAACCACAGCCACGCCGCATAGGCGGCGCCGGCGGCGAGCACAACGAGGACGATCCTCGACAGCCAGGCTCGAGATACGGCCATGCGGATCCGGTGACACCCGGTTTCTGGGGGGGTGATTGGGCCATCGTTTGTACGCGCCCACGTTGACCTGCATCAACCGCCGACAGGGCTCGCTCGATGCTTGCCTGCCGGACAGGGGTGCCCGACCCCTTCATTGTCTGCGCGCCATCCACGGCAGAAGGATGGCCAGGGCGCCGGCAGCCAACCCGCTGCATCCGGCAAGCAGCCAGTCGTCGAAATGGAGGGGCCGGAGATGCAAGAGCGAGGCAATCGACGGGATCTGCGACAGGATCCCCGCAGACGTCACCATGGCGACCACGGCGACGACCGCGTTGCGCGAACGAAACCGGCTGAGAGCTGCCGTTATCGCGGCAAAGGCCATGATGAGCGCTATCAAGGCCATGGTTCGGGCATGCTCGACATCCTGGTCGATCCCGAGACTGCGCACATAGCCCACGACAATGATGGCACTTACGAGGACTCCGACGATCGCGATGAGGGTCCACTCCCGCCAATCGAAAAACCGTACCTTGGGATTGCGCCAGACGCTCTCGAGCTCGTCCAACGGGGGCAGCTCCTGAAAAACCAGCAGGGCCACGGGATGGATGATGAGCTCGAGCCAGACGATGTGCAGGGGCAGATAGAGCAGCGGAAACCCGGCAAACGGAATGAAGGCCGCCGTCGCCATGAGTGGCATGTGCACCATCAGCAGGAATGCAAAGCTCAGCTTGAGATTGCGGAACAGCTGGCGGCCTTCGGCGATGGCCCGGACGATGGTGCGGAAATTGTCATCGAGCAGCACGATCGAGGCCACTCGCGCGTGGTATAAGAATGTTATACTATTGCATCAAAGCGGGAAGTCGAGCCATTGCGGCGCGTGGCCGGTGGCGGCGAAGAAGCGCAGTAGGTCGGCGGGCGCCATGGCCGTGGTCATGGTGTTGACCAGCGGGTGGACGTTTACCGGTCCGCCCTCCATCAGGCCGCGGTCGAGGGCGAGCCGGACCTGGTGCTCCCCGTCGTTGATCAGGGCGAGCGGCGTCACCGATCCGGGCTCGACGCCGAGGATGCGGCGCAGCCGGTCGGCGCTGCCGAACGACAGCCGGCCGGCGCCCAGTACCTCGCCCAGCCGCTTGAGATCGATCGCGCGATCCTCGAGCGCCACGACCAGCCACATCTCCTCCTTCCTGTTGCGCAGGAAGAGGTTCTTGACGTGATGGCCGGGCAGGTTGCCGCGCAGCGCCTTGGCCTCCTCGACGGTGAACACGGGCAGATGCTCGACACTGCGCTGCGCGAGGCCGAGCTCGGCCAGCCGGGCGAAGAGTTGTTGGGGATCGAGCATCGGGCTACAGGTCCAGCATGAAGGGCATCGTTCTGTCGGGCGGCAGCGGTACGCGGCTTTACCCGATGACACGGGCGGCCAACAAGCAGCTGCTGCCGGTCTACAACAAGCCGATGGTCTATTACCCGCTGACCACCTTGATGCTGGCCGGCTGCCGCGAGATCCTGCTGGTCGTCAACCCGCACGACGTCGAGTCCTACCGCCGGCTGTTCGGCGACGGCCGGCAATGGGGGCTCGCGATCGACTATGCCGTGCAGCCGCGGCCGGGCGGCATCGCCGAGGTGTTCCTGGTCGGCCGCGACTTCATCGGCAAGGACCGGGTCGGCCTGATCCTGGGCGACAATCTCTTCTACGGCGATTCGCTGCCGGCGGTGGCCGAGCGTGGCGCCAAGGGCAGCGGCGCGGTGATCTACGCCTACTGGGTGGCCGACCCCTCGGCCTACGGCGTGATCGAGTTCGACGCCCAGGACCGGCCCATCCATATCGTCGAGAAGCCCCGGGAGCCGCGCTCCAACTGGGCGGTGACCGGGCTCTATTTCTACGATGCGGATGTTTGCGACGTCGCCGCGCAAATTCCCCGCTCGGCGCGCGGCGAGCTCGAGATCACCGACGTCAACGCCCACTACCTGAAGCAGGGCCGCCTGACGGTCGAGAAGCTCGGCCGCGGCTATGCCTGGCTCGACACCGGCACGCCGTCGAGCCTGCTGCGCGCCGCCCAGTTCGTCGAGACCGTCGAGGACCGCCAGGGCCTGCAGATCGGCAGTCCCGAGGAGGTCGCCTGGCGCAAGGGCTACATCGACGATTCAGGCCTCGGCCGCCTGATCGAGCCGATCCGCGACAGCGAATACGGCAAGTACCTGCAGCGCCTGCTGGTCCGCGGCTGACCCGGGCGGCGGCGTCGCGGGCGCGGAACCGCCCATGCGAACCCCTTGCCAAGGCGGCGGAAAAGCCCTATCCACACCGCCTCCCGCCGGCCACCCGCGGCGGGTCGGAGCGCGGGCGTAGCTCAGGGGTAGAGCACAACCTTGCCAAGGTTGGGGTCGAGGGTTCGAATCCCTTCGCCCGCTCCA
>NZ_JBFWZI010000124.1:0-21374 GCF_050185545.1 Reyranella sp.
GCACCGCCGAAAATTGACAGGAGGCGCCCGGTCTTGATCCATAGCCTGCAGCCTCCTGGGCCTGCCTTGGCCTGCAGCACGCCACCGGCCGGCAGCCGCAACCACGAGAGAGGCTCGAAGGTCTCGCCGCCCTCTTCGTACCCGCCGTCCAGCACCAGCAGCTCGGCGCCACCCGGGACGTCCAGGGTGATTGCCGCACCGGGCGTCCACCGCTCCAGCCGTACGTCTTCGCAGTCATCGCCGAACAACGGAAGCAGCTCCACGCCGGGCCGGCATGCGGCGGCTGCCCAGGCCATGCCAGCGGTATTCAGCTTGACCTCTTTCCGGTCGGCCGGATCGAACTGCCACAGCTTGACGAACAGGACGCACCCTGTGGCGGAGCCGGGTGTATGCCGCGACGTCGGCGGGTTGCGGACGTAGCTCCCTGCGGGATAGTCGCCGTGCTCGTCCTGGAAGACCCCGTCGAGCACCAGGAACTCTTCGCCACCGCCGTGCGTATGCGGCGAGAAGCGGCTGCCCGGCGCGTAGCGAACGATGGTCGTTGCGCGCGCCACCTCGTCGCCGATGCGGTCCAGCATGCGCCGTTCGACGCCGGCCATTGGCGAAGGCACCCATGGCTGGCGCGCGGCGTGGACGGCAACGCGCCGGGAAAAATCAGCGTTGATTTCCATCCTGCCTCCCAAGGCCGCCTGTCCGAGGATTGCCTCGAACCGGCGAGCGCCAGAATTCCTGCTCCCGGATCCTCGCGGGCTCACTCACCCGACGGCGGCGAGCCAGCGCTGGTCGCGCGCCGACGGGCGATGGGCAAGCCGATCCGTCAGCAGCTCCTTTGCCGCTCCGTTACGCCCGGCGCGCATGCAGGCCACGAGGTAGGTGTCCTCGAACAGCTCGCGCTGGGCGTGACTGCCGCCGACACGCACCACTTCCGGAATCATCGGTCCGATCAGGTCGGCAGCAGCCGCGTAGTCGCCGCCGCAGAAGGCAACGATACCCTCGCTGAGCGCCGGGACAACCTCGCCATGCGGCAGGCGGCCGCTCGCCAGGCGCTCGCGCATCTCCGCGATCCGTTGCCTTGCCGCCGCGACGTTGCCGCCCGAGGCGTCGGCCAGCACCGCATGCAGATCGGCGAAATGCATCCCGGCGTGCGGAAAGGTCTTTCGGCCATAATCGGCGGCTTCGCGCCATTCCTCGCCGGTCGGCGTCCCATGAGCGTAGATCTGGCGGCGCCACAGATAGGCGGCCGCGTCGGCGAGCCCGATGACCGGCGGTGCCTGCACGACGCCCACGCGGATCGACTCGTCATAGACCTCGTGCGCCCGCTCCGGGTTGCCGCGTGCCATCTCGAACAGCGCGTGGTGCCACGACAGATGGCCGTGGAGCTGGCTGCGCCGGTCGTACTCCGGCAACCATCCCTCGACGAACCTCGCCCCGGCTTCGGGATCGCCAGCCTCGAAGAGGCCGTGCGCGAGGGCGTGTGCCCCCCACGCATTGCGCGGCTTGAGGGACAGGGAGCGCTCGATCTCGACGATGCCCAGGGCAACGTCGCCGCTTTCGACACGGGCCCAGCCGTGGAAAGTCAGGAAGAACCAGTCGTCGCCCCAATGCGACGCCAGGCGTTCCAGGATCGCCAGCTCGGCGGCGCGGTGATCGCGCCGTCCGCTGAAGCCCAGCAGGCCGAACACGCCCAGCGCCAGGAACAGCGGCAGCTCATCGCGCGGATAGTCGACCAGGTGCTGCTCGAGGAGCGCCAGCGCCTGCCCCCCGGCGCCATCGACTGACAGGGCGATGATCTCGACATGGCGCGCTTCGCGCGGCGTGATCCGGCTGCAAAGCGCGCGCGCCGCAGCGGCTTCCGCCTGCGCCTCGGCGATACGCACATAGAGCTGGAGCCAGCGCGCCTTGGCGATGCGCGCCAGGGCAAAATCGGGGTCGGCCTGGAGCGCCGCATCGAGCGCATCCGCAGCGCCGAAATTGCCCGTCAGCATACAGTCGACGGCACGCCGGTAATGCCCTGCTGCCTCTTCCGAAGCCGCCGTCAGCGGATACCCGAAACGGTCGGATGCCATGCGTCGTCTCCATCGGCGGGGATGGCTCTATGACGGCCCATCGCCGCCCTCGAGGACGACGGTATATATCGTCGGTACACGTCCGTCTTTCGACGGCTCGACAATTAATATCGAATATCGGCCATCACTGGCTGCCGACATCTGGCCCCTGACATGTCGAGGATTGCTCGGGCTGCCGAAGGATGGGAGAGGGAGACACTGGGACGCCCGGCGCGCACCACGATGCTGAAAGAAACGGCAGAGTGGCTCATGGCTGGGAGCCCGCTGCTCATAGGCGCTAACTTTGGCCGGTCCAGCAAAGTCCTCATCCTGAGGAGGTCGCGTAGCGACCGTCTCGAAGGATGCGCGACAGACCAGATCGCTGGAATAGCGGCGTTGCAACATCGGATTTGTTGCCGACCAAAGGGCGAAGGTTACTTCGCCCGAATCGAGACGCGGCCTCCAGCCCGCTCCTCAGGGTGAGGCCCCTTTGTAAGTTACGTAAGCGCCTATGAGCCCGCCACTCCCAGCGCATCGTCATCAGGAGGCGGCGCCAGCCATGCCCGAACTGACACAGCTCGCTCTTTACCTCGCGGCGGCCCTGGTGCTCGCCATCACGCCCGGCCCGGGCATCTTCTATGTCGCCGCGCGCACGCTGGCCGGCGGTCGTGCGGAAGGCGTGGCCTCGAGCCTCGGCACCGGCGTCGGCGGCATGGTCCACGTCCTCGCGGGCAGCGTGGGCGTCTCCGCCCTCGTGCTGGCGAGCGCAGAGCTCTTCACCGCGCTCAAGCTCGTCGGAGCTGCCTATCTGGTCTGGCTCGGCCTGCGCACGCTCCAACTCGCCCGCCGGGACGCGGCCGCCAGGCCGGATACGGGAGCCGCGCCGCCGGTCGGTCCGCGACGGGCGTTTCGCGAAGGCGTCCTGGTCGAGGCGCTGAACCCGAAGACGGCCGGCTTCTTCCTCGCCTTCATCCCGCAGTTCGTCGACGCGACCGCAGGTCCTGTCGCCCTTCAGTTCATGGTCCTTGGTTTCGTCTCGGTCGCGCTCAACACTCTCGCCAACATCGTCGTCGCCTTCGCGGCAGGCCGCGTCCGCAACGGCGCCGCGGCGCGGCCCTCGCTGATCCGCCGCCTGCGCGAGGCGTCGGGCGCCGCGATGATTGCACTCGGCATCGGCCTCGCCGTCGCGAAGCGCCCCTCCTGACTGCGCGCCGGTTCGCTGTCGACGGAAGGGCGATGGTCGAGGGCGTCAACGCACGCCGAGCTTCGCCAGGGCCTCGCAGGCGCTGTCGAGCAGCGCTGTCGAACGCAGGGGCAGGAAGTTTCGCCACCATCCGATGCTGAAGTCGGGCACGATCCGGCGCAGCCCGGCAAGCGCGGACCGCGCGCCGCCTGGATCGCCGGCGAGTGCGCGAATCGCAGCTCTTGCCACCAGAGGCGAGAAGCAATTCGGCCTGCGCAGCCCTGCCGTCTCGGCAAGCTTCTCCGCCTCGCTCCAATTGCCGAGGGCAGCTTCAGCCCAGGCGGCACCGGTCATGTGCATAAAGATGAAGGGATGAAGAGGCGCCAGGCGCTTCGCCCTGCCGAAGGAACGCAGCGCGTCGGCAGGGTCTCCGGCATGGCCGCAAACCCAGCTGCGAACGCCGTGCGTGACGCCTGAATTCGGATTCAAGGCGACCGCCCGGTCGAGCGCTTCGAGTCCGCGCTCAAACTGGTGATCGTAGACGGCAGCCCACCCCAGCACACAGTAGTTCCAGGCATCGTCGTCGTTCAACCGCGCGGCCGCCTCGGCGGCCGCCACGGCCCGTGCGGCCGTCTCCGCCGGCGTGTCGGTCCAGCCGAACGCCATTCGCCAGCAATGGCCCATCGACAGCGCCTGGTGGCGCCGATAGGCGCCAGCATTTTCCTGCACTGCCGCTTCGAGCAGCCTGATGGCGGTGTCGTTGCTTGCCCGGTCGAACCGGAACAGGTGCCAGCCTGCTGCCTTGATCACGTCGGCGGTTGCCCCTGTCGGGTCAGGCGCGCCGCGGCGATTCTCGGCGGCGACCAGCGGCTGCTCGATGCCGGCGATGATCGCCTGGGCGATCTCGTCCTGCACGGCAAACGAGCTGTCGAGGCTGCGGTCGTATCGCTCTGCCCAAAGCTGTGCGCCGTCGTGATGGTCGATCAGACGGGCCGAGATGCGCACCATGTCGCCGGCACGCTGCACCGCCCCGGTAAGAGTGTAGGTTGCGACTTCATCGTCGGTCTCGCGCGACACCGCAGCAACCAGGCGGAATCGCGCCAGACCGGTCATGATCGCGTCGACCAGGCCCATGCCGAGCGCCGACGTCTCGCTGCCGCCGGGCGTTGCAAACGGGCGCACTGCCAACACCGCCTTCGCCGGCCGACTGGCGGTCTGTGCAGGCATCGGAGCCGAAGCGCTGGCACTTACATCGCCGACGAAACGGAACCCCTTGCGCGGAAAGGTTCGGATCAGCCGCTGTGCCGTGCCGCTATCGCCGACCGCGTTGCGCGCGGCGTTGATGCGGCTGGTCAGCGTCGATTCGGAAACGATGCGGCCGGCCCACACCTTCTCGAACAGGTCGTCCTTGCTCACCACGTGGTTGCGGTTTTCGATCAGGTAGACCAGCAGGTCGAAGACCTGAGGCTCGAGGGCGACCGGCTTGCCGGCTCGTCGCAGCTCGCGGCGAGCCACGTCGAGCTCATGACTCTCGAAGAAAAAACTCAATTGCCACCCTCCTCGCGCAATTCTCGCGGATATCTCAGTTGAAAATCAAGCTGGCCTCAAAGGCTTCATTGGCCGCCGAGCGCATCCTTGCACTGTCCACAAGTCGAGCGAAGAAGCCGAGAACACTACTACCGACATCGTACGCCTCCAGCAGATCAACGGTGGACGCCACTCTTGCGACCGCTATCGGAGAAGGGACTTCCCAATGATCGACGACATACAAGGGCGCATCGACTACGCCGAATGCGGAGCGGGCCCGACCATCGTGCTCGTGCCAGGGTCGTGCAGCACCGGCAACGCGTGGCGGCCTGTAATCGTCGCGTGGAGCGGCCAGTTCCGCTGCGTCACCACGAGCCTGCTCGGCTACGGCGGAACCGTCGAGCGCCGCACAGAGCACGACCCCTCCATCCATCGCGAGGCCGAGGTGGTGGAGACGGTCATTCGAAGGGCAGGCGGCCCCGTGCATCTGGTGGGTCATTCCTTCGGCGGCCTTGTGGGGCTCGCTGTGGCGCTCCGCGGCCGTGTGCCGCTGGCGAGCCTCGCTATCGCGGAGGCGCCGGCGGTGGAACTGCTGAAAGAGCGGGGGGAACATCTCCATTACGGTGCATTCCGCCGGATGTCGGACGCCTATTTCGCCGCCTTCCAGGGCGGCAATGCGGAAGCGATCGCAGCGATGATCGATTTCTACGGCGGCGCCGGCACGTTCGCCTCCTGGCCACCGCGCGTTCGCGCCTATGCCGTCGAAACGACGCTGGTGAACATCCTCGATTGGGCGAGCGCCTATGGCTTCCCGCTGTCGGCGGCAGCGCTTGCCACCATCGATATCCCGGCCCTGGTCCTGTGGGGTGGGGCAAGTCACCCCGCGATGCAGCGCCTCAATGCGCTTCTCGCCGAGTGCATGGGCATGGCGGCTGCGGCGACCATCGAGCAGGCTGCGCATTTCATGCTCGCAACGCACGCAGGTCAGATGGCGCACCTGATTGCCGGGCACGTGCGCGACGCGGAAGCGTCGTTCGGGCGGCGTCAGCAAGAATCTCCAGCTGGCCCAACGCCCGAGCGACAGCACGGGCGCCGGCATCGTCTTTTCGGCGGAGTTTGACCCACATCAATAACGATGCCGGCATATTGGCCGATAAGGCAAACGACGCTGTGGCGTCGTTCCTCCCTAAACTGGCCTGCTCGGCCCTTATGACCGGGCAGGCTCCTCTCTTCGGGAGTGGCCTTGCATGTCATATAGTGTCATCCCCGTTGTGGCCACTATCGGCGCCTTCGCGGCGTTGCATGCCTTCGTGTCGCCACTCGAGCAGGGCGCAGCCACGTCCGACCGCAGGTTCGAGAGGCAGGTCGAACGGCAACAGCTGCTGGCTGTCGGTGGGCGGGACATACCGGCGTCTTTCGAGACAAGCCGCCCTCCGGTGCCGATCTTGCTGGCGCCCCGGTCTGCCGACAGGCATGGCGACGGAACGTCTCGAGACACCGTCTCCCAACGCGACAGGCCCTTGTCCGCCAGTGACGTCACCAGCGAAAGCGCCGCCAGGGCCGCCATCGAGCGCGACGGCTACACCGGCGTTCGCGCACTCAGCCGAAGGTCGGACGGCCTATGGAATGCGCGAGCTTTGCGCGGCTCGACCGAGGTCCGGGTGACGGTCGATTCGGCTGGCAATGTCTCGGCGAATTGAGGTGCGCACATTCCGCCCGCTGCCCGGGTGATCGGCATCGGAAGAGGTGCATGCACGGCAATCAGATCCCCATCTCGTCAGCCCCGCTTGTCGCCGTCTTCATGTCGAATGATCGTCCCAATGGTGTGCCAAGCTGGCGACATGGACGTCGAGGTCGCGCTCCGAGAAGGTGACGACGTCGCTGTGGCCAAATCCCTTCGAGTAGTCGACCAGTGAGAATGTCTCCGGCGTGATCCGCAGGAGAACAACGGAGCTCGACAGAGGGCGAGGCGAAATGCGCGCCGCGGCGCCGATGTTGGCCTCGGATGGGGGTTCGGCGGCGTATTCCGGATAGCGCATCAGGCGCAGCCGGCTCGCACGCTCGAACTCGCCGCTGTCGCGGACCACCGAAGCTCGTCCTGTCAGCGACAGTCCCTTGATGTCGAGGGGACGCGGCGCGTCGCTACAGATCGCAATCGAGACGCGGTCGTCCAGCAGGATATTGGCATGCTTGCGCGAATTGGACGCTATGAAACAGTAGAGCAGGAAACCGTCGTTGACATAGCCGACCGAGGTGACGTGCGGCCAGCCGTCTGGACTATTGGTCCCCAGCGCCATGAGGCGGTGTTCCTCGAGAAGCTGGAGAATCAGTCTCTTCCGTTGTTTCAAGCGAAGCGCTCGTCAGGGATGCGCAGGGGGGCGTAGCGCCCTACTTTCTCCGGTGGTCGCCAGGGCACGCCTTGATCCTGGTCAATTACTGCTGCAGGTTTTTCCGCCGCCTCGGGCAATTGCGAGGGCGCTCGCCACCTCAGAAGTCGAGAGGCGCGTTGTCGACGACCTCCTTCATCACAAAGAAGGTCCGCGTCTGGCGCACGCCAGGCAGCGCGATCAGCTGCTCGCCGTGGATGCGGTTGAAATCGGCCATGTCGCCGACCCTGATCTTCAGGAAGTAGTCGAAGTCGCCCGCCACCAGGTGGCAGTCGAGCACGAACTTGAGCTTGGCCACCGCCTTCTCGAACTGGGCAAAGCTCTCGGGGGTGGAGCGATCGAGCACCACGCCGACCATGACCAGCGCGCCGCGGCCGACCTTGCGCGGATCGACCATCGCCCGCACCTGGGCGATCAGGCGTTCCTCGAACAGGCGCTGCGTCCGGCGATGGCAGGTCGCGGCGCTGACGCCGGCCTTCTCGGCCAGCTCGGCATTGCTCAGGCGGCCATTGGCCTGCAGCAGGCGCAGCATCTTGAGGTCGATACGGTCGATGGAGGGTCTCCCGGAAGATTCTTCCGATTTCCTAGCATCGGATGGCAGCTTCGCCAATCTGCAGGCCCCTTCGAGAAATCCAGGGACAAAATCGCCGGATTCTTCGCAAGCACATTCAGCGGCCGATTTGCTACCAATCGGCCCATGCTCAAGAGCTTCCCGCGCTATCTCCTCACCTTCGGTCCCACCCCCATCGAGAAGCTCGAGCGGCTTTCCGCCCATCTCGGCGGCGAGGTCGAGCTCTACGCCAAGCGCGAGGATTGCAACTCGGGGCTGGCCTTCGGCGGCAACAAGCTGCGCAAGCTCGAGTACATCATCCCCGACGCGCTCGCCTCCAATGCCGACACGCTGGTATCGATCGGCGGCGTGCAGTCCAACCACACCCGCATGGTGGCGGCCGTCGCCGCCAAGATCGGCATGAAGTGCCGGCTGGTGCAGGAGAGCTGGGTGCCGCATGAGGACGCCGTCTACGATCGCGTCGGCAACATCCTGCTGAGCCGCATCATGGGCGCCGACGTGCGGCTGGTCGACGAAGGCTTCGACATCGGCATCCGCAGGAGCTGGCAGGAGGCGATCGACGACGTGAAGGCCAAGGGCGGCAAGCCCTACGCCATCCCCGCCGGCGCCTCGGTGCACAAGTACGGCGGCCTGGGCTATGTCGGCTTCGCCGAGGAAGTGCGCAGGCAGGAGACCGAGCTGGGCTTCGCCTTCGACTACATCGTGGTCTGCACGGTGACTGGCTCGACCCATGCCGGCATGGTCGTGGGCTTCGCCGCGGATGGCCGCCAGCGCAAGGTGATCGGCATCGATGCCTCGGGCACGCCGGCCCAGACCAAGGCGCAGGTCCTGCAGATCGCGCGCGACACCGCGAAGCTGGTCAAGCTCGGCCGGGAGATCGAGGATGACGACGTGGTGCTGCTCGAGGACTACGCCTACCCCGCCTACGGCGTGCCGTCGGAGGAGACCAAGGAGGCGATCCGCCTGACCGCCCGCCTGGAGGGCATGATCACCGACCCTGTCTACGAGGGCAAGTCCATGCAGGGCACCATCGACCTCGTGAAGAAGGGCTTCTTCCCCAAGGGCGCGAAGGTGCTCTACGCCCATCTCGGCGGCGCGCCGGCGCTCAACGGCTACGGCTACGCCTTCCGCAACGGCTGAGCCGCCGCGACCGTTCATGGCTGGGAGCGCGCCACGCCGTGGCGCTCGTGGGATAGCGGTCCCCCGAATGCGGACCGGATGAAGAGCATGCGCGACGGAAGTGGCGCGCTCATAGGCGCCAACTTTGCAAAGACCTCACCTTGAGGAGCAACCCGGAGGGCCGCGTCTCGATTCGGGCGAAGTAACCTTCGCCCTTTGGTCGGCGCCAGTGAAGGCGCTGCGACACCGCCTTTCCGGCGATCTCGTGTGTTGCCCATCCCTCGAGACGGTCGCTACGCGACCCCTCAGGATGAGGACTTTGCCGGTCCGGCTAAAGTTAGCGCCTATGAGTGGCGCGCTCCCGGCTCCCGTTTCAGCGAAAATGGGGCTATTCTCGGCTGGTGCGCTCCCTGCCCGGCGCCGGGCGACAGCGTCGTCCAGTCGTCGGGCATCCGTCGAGGCCATCAGCCGAGGAGAACCCGCATGCTCTCGAAGCAAGACAACGAGCTGCTCACCCGCACCGGCCCCGGAACGCCGATGGGCAATGCGATGCGGCGCTATTGGATCCCCGCCTGCCTGTCGAGCGAGATCGAAGAGCCGGACGGCGCGCCGGTGCGCGTCAAGCTGATGGGCGAGGAGCTCGTCGCTTTCCGCGACACCGAAGGGCGCATCGGCCTCGTCGAGGAGTACTGCCCGCATCGCCGCGTGTCGCTCTATTTCGGGCGCAACGAGGAGTGCGGCCTGCGCTGCGTCTATCACGGCTGGAAGTTCGACGTGAACGGCGCCTGCGTCGATCAGCTGAACGAGCCGGAGGAGCTCCAGTTCAAGCACAAGGTGCGGCTGGTGGCCTATCCGACCTGCGAGCTCGGCGGCATCGTGTGGGCGTACCTCGGGCCGGCCGACAAGACGCCGCCCCCGCCGAAGTTCGCCTGGACCCAAGTGCCAGAAAGCCGACGCCACGTCACCAAGGTCGTCGAGGAATGCAACTACCTGCAGGCCCTCGAAGGCGGCATCGACACCTCGCACGCGCCGATCCTGCACCGCCTGCTGACCGACAACTCGACCCGCGGCGGCCTGAAGCCGTCGAACCCGTTCGTGCGCGGCAAGGCGCCCAGCCTGCGTGTCGACATCACCGACTATGGCTATCTCTATGCCGGCGTGCGGCCGCTCGGCGGCGCCGAGGTTCACGTGCGGACCTATCATTTCATCATGCCGTTCCACCAGATCCGCCCGTCGCGCTCGGAAAGTGGGTTGCCGACCGATGCCGGCCATATCTGGGTGCCGATCGATGACCATCACTGCATGGTCTACAACTGGATCTACAGCACGACCGATGCGCCGCTGACCGCGGAGGACCGGCTCGAGCGCGGCCTCGGCAACGGCCCGTTGCATGTCGACCCGAAGACCTTCCGGTCGTTCCAGAACCGGACGAACAACTACGGTCTCGACCGCGCGGTCCAGAGGACCGAGAGCTACACCGGCATCGACGGCATCAACCAGCAGGATCGCGCCCTGCAGGAGAGCATGGGCCCGATCGTCGATCGCAGCCGCGAGCATCTCGGCCCGGCCGACAAGGCGATCATCCAGGCGCGCAAGCTGCTGCGCGAGGCGGTGAGGGCCGTCGAAGCCGGCCAGCAGCCGGCCGGCACCGGTACCAGCTACTACACGATCAAGGCCGGCGAGAACGTCTTCGCGCGCGACGCCGACTGGCACGGGACCCTGGCGCCCGACATCACCCGGGACAAGATCCTTCAGACAGTGTAGGGCGGACGTCATCGCTTTCCCCGGCTTGCTCCAGCCATGATGGAGGCCAAGCGCGCCCCGTCATCCGACGGGCAAGCCGACGCAGGCGCGCGCCAGCGGCAGGCAACCGAACCGGTCGGTCGCGGCAGCCTGCACAGGCTGATGCAGCGCAAATCGACCATCGCCTTCCTGATGACCCTGCCGCTGGTCGCGTTGATCGTCGCGCTCGTGGCCTATCCCGCAGGCTACGCGATCTATCTCTCGATGCTCGACAGGACCATGACCAGGTTCGTCGGGCTGGGCAATTTCGCCATCCTGTTCAGCCGCGCCAGCTTCTGGATGGTCGTCTATCAGACCTGTCTGCTGGCGGTCGCTGCGGTCGTGCTGAAGGCGATCATCGGCTTCGTGGCAGCCCATTTCATGCACAACATTCCGACGCGGGGTCAGCGCAAGTGGCGCGGCATGCTCCTGGTGCCCTGGGTCATTCCGCCGGCCATGAGCATCCTCGCCTGGCGGCTGCTGTACGATCCATCCTTCGGCGCCTTCAACTGGATCCTCGAGCGCCTCGGCATGGATCGCATCTTCTGGCTGGGTGAGGCCGGATGGGCGCGCTTCTCGGTCATCCTGGTGAGCGTGTGGCTGGGCGCACCGTTCTTCATGATCATGTACCTGGCATCATTGAAGTCGGTGCCCGACGAGCTCTACGAGGCGGCGTCGATCGACGGCGCCTCGTGGTGGCAACGCACCCGATACGTGACCTGGCCGATGACGCGCAACATCATCGCCATCACCATGCTGTTCTCCCTGATCGGCAATTTCGCCGGCTTCACCATCGTGGCCGTGCTGACCAACGGCGGCCCGCTCGGCTCGACCCAGGTGTTGGGCACGGCAGCATTTCTCGTCGGCATCCTGAGCGGCAACCTCCCGATGGGTGCCAGCATATCGCTGTTCATGGTGCCGATCCTGGCGGTGGCCGCGACCTTTATCCTGCGAGGCATTGCCAGACGGGGGAGCGGAGCCTGACGCATGGGCAGAACGCCGATCTCGTCGGAACGGCGCAGGCGTCCTGCTCGCACGGCGTGCTGGATGCCGTGAGGTTTCCTTCTACTCTCGCGCCTATGCCGCCGTCCCCTCGGCGGCGGCACAGCGAGGTCACGGGCTGACACTCGGTATTCCTGGGAAGTCGAAGTGACGATAGGGCATTGCCGCCCCTCGAGCGTAATCGATCCTGCGATCGCCACAATCGACTGCATGGTGGAGTCCATGATGACTGTCGCCAGCGATCCGCTGCCCTTCGAAAGCGCGCTTCCAGACATTGCCTGGCCGGCACCGGTGTCGCCGCGTGGCATGGCCGTCCTCTCGCTGCTCTTCCAGCTCGAGCGGACCGAGCGCTGGCCGCCCGAGCTGCTGCGCGACTTTCAGCGCCGACAGCTCGAGCGCCTCGTTGCGCACGCGGCCAGCCACGTGCCCTACTACCGCGATCGCCTGATGCCGTTGGCCGGTGTCGAAGGGGAGGCGTTCTGGCAGGCTTGGCAGCGTCTGCCGTTGCTCACCCGCGCCGACGTGCAAGGCGCCGGCGACGACCTCCTCAGCCGCAGCATTCCGGAGGGTCACGGCGAGCTTGCCGAGTTTTTCACGTCGGGATCGACGGGTCGGCCGGTTCGCGCGCTGCGCACCGAGCTCGCGCAGCTCTACTGGAACGCCGTCACCGTCCGCGATCACCTCTGGCATGGCCGCGACCTGTCGGGAAAGCTGGCCGCCATCCGCGATTCAACGCCGGGAAAGGCGCTCTATCCCCAAGGCCGGCGCCTGGAACGCTGGGGATTCTCGACGGCGGAAATCTTCGCGACCGGTCCGTGCGTCACCCTGAACATCCTGACCGCAACCGAGGACCAGCTCGCCTGGCTGGTGCGCGAACGGCCGGATTATCTCATCACTCATCCGACCATCCTCGACCGGCTGTTGCGGGCGAGCGCCAGGACCGGGACGAAGCCCGACGGCCTGAAGCAGATCCTGACCATCTCGGAGGTCCTGCCGCCAGGCTTGCGCGAGCTTTGCCGGCAGGTCTGGGGTCTATCGATCGCCGACACCTACAGCTCGCGGGAGATCGGCTACCTCGCCCTGCAGTGCCCGCAGGCCGAACACTACCACCTGCAATCCGAGACCGTCCTGGTCGAGATCCTGGATGAGCGCGGCAGGCCCTGCGCACCCGGCGAAGTCGGCCGGGTCGTGGCGACACCGCTGCACAATCTCGCGATGCCGCTGCTGCGCTACGAGCTCGGCGACTACGCGGAGGTCGGCGAGGCCTGCGGCTGCGGTCGGGGCCTGCCCGTCGTCCGTCGCATCCTCGGCCGGCGGCAGAACATGTTGCGCCTGCCCGATGGCGGCGAGCGCTGGCCTCTGCTGTCGTCGAGCGATATCGGCCGGCTGCTCGCGCTCACGCCCATTCGCCGCTACCAGTTCGTGCAGACCCACCTCGATCGCCTCGAGGTGCGGCTCGAGACGGCACGGCAGCTCGACGACGACGAGGCCCGGCAGGTGATCGAATGGACGCGCGCCAAGTTTGGTGCGGGATTGAGGATCGAGCTCACCTTCCCCGACGTGCTCGCGCCCACGGCCACCGGAAAGTTCGAGGACTTCGTCTGCCTGCTCTGAGACGGCCGTCGCCTGTCGGGATGTTGACGTTCAGTTTCCAGCCGTCGCCTATCGCATCGGGATGTTGATGTTCAGGTTCACGCCAGGCTCCTGGGGAGGGTACGGCGGATAGACCGGATAAACCGGTGGGGGATCGTACACTACGACCGGCGGCGGCCGGTAGACGCGCACGGGAGGCGACGCCACGTAGTAGCCGTAAGGCACGAAGACCTTCCGCCCGCGACCGCCTTCGCCTCCTTCACCACCTTCCGCAGTGCTGGCAAGCGTCGCGACGGCCGTGATCGCGCCGACGAGCAGTCCAGTCTTCCTGACAATGGACATTGTTCTTCTCCTTGGCCGGAACGATACCGGCGGCAGGAACGATAACGGCGGTCCTGGGCGGCGGGTTGCGACCAACGCGTGGCAAGCGGCGGCTCGGGCAGCCAGGGCTGTTGGCACGGTCCCTGAGCTTGATGGCAGCTTGGCGTTCAGCTCGCAAAGCAGGATGGTGAGGCCGTGCGGTTGTCGAGGCGTCGTCGGAAACGGCCCATCGGCTGACATGGGGATCGGCTTTTGCCCGAGCGAACCTTTCTCAGTTCAGAAACGACGCTAGTGTCGAGGACGAATATCAGCCGGGGTCTGCGGACCTTGGCCGGTCCCGGCGCTCGGGGACGGGCAAGTCGGCATCCTCCAGGCCGGGCATCGCGAGCAGGTCGGCGATCTTCGGCCGCCCGCCGGAAAGACGCCTGTAATCCTCGATCGTGAGCAGCACGTATGCTGGCTTGCCGCGATCCGTGATGAACACCGGACCTCGTTCGGCCGCCTTCCTGGCGCGGCCGAAATCGTGATTGAACTCACAACTGGTGTACGGCGGCAATGCCCATTCAGGTGCGCTCCGTCAGAATTGTAGGCGCATACCCGCTTCATCAGGCGTGCAAGGTCAACCGCCAGTTCGCGCTCTCATCTAGATCTAGAACCCGAGATGCTGCCGGCGCACCTCGTCGTCGGCCTGCAGGGACGCGATCGAGCCGGAGAAGCGGACATGGCCCTTCTCGAGGATGTAGGCGCGGTCGCTGAGCTTGATGGCGAACTTGGCGTTCTGCTCGCACAGCAGGATGGTGAGGCCGTGCTCCTTGAGGCGACTGATCTGGTGGCCGAGGTCGCGTACCACCAGCGGCGCCAGGCCTTCCGACGGCTCGTCGAGCAGCAGGAGGTCGGGATTGCCCATCAGCGTGCGCCCGATCGTCAGCATCTGCTGCTCGCCGCCGCTCAGGTAGCCGCCCTTGCGCCCGGCGATGGGCGTGAGGGCGGGAAAGGTCTCGAACACCGCCTCGACCGTCCACTCGCGGTCGTGCTTCGATGCCGGCGGCTTGCGCGCCACCTCGAGGTTCTGGCGCACCGTCAGGTCGGGAAAGATGCGCCTTTCCTCGGGCACGAAGCCCATCCCGAGCTTGGCCACCTGGTAGGCGGGCCGGCCGGTGATGTCGGCGCCATTGTAGCGCACGCGGCCGCGATAAGGCGCCGTCAACCCCATGATCGTGCGCAGGGTCGTGGTCTTGCCGACGCCGTTGCGGCCCAGCAGGGCGACGCACTCACCCTTCTCGACGGCGATCGACACGCCGAACAGGATCTGGCTCAAGCCATAGGCCGTGTAGACGTCGTCGACTTCGAGAATCATTCGTCGGCCTCGCCCAGGTAGACGCGCTGCACGTCCTCGTTGGCCTGCACCTCCTGCGGTGTGCCTTGGGCGAGCAGCGCGCCCTGGTGCAGCACGTAGATGCGCTCGGCAATGCTGAACACGACGTCCATGTCGTGCTCGGTGAACAGCAGGGTGAGGCCGCGGTCGCGCACGATGTGGCCGATCAGGGCGATGGTGTCCGCCGTCTCCTGCGGCGACATGCCGGCGGTCGGCTCGTCGAGCAGCAGCACCTGCGGCTCGCTGGCCAAGGCAATGCCGAGCTCGAGCTGCTTCTGCAGGCCGTATGACAGGGTGCCGCTGGTCGAGCGCGCCTCGCCGGCGAGGCCGACCGCCTCGAGCAGGGCCATCGTCTCGTCGCGCACCAGGGTATGGGCCGGAGTCGCCATGTTCAGGGTCCGGTTCATGTGCGACAGCACGGCGACCTGGATGTTGTCGAACACGGAGAGCCGCGGAAAGATGTTGGTGCGCTGGAACGAGCGGCCGATGCCGAGGCGGCAGATCGCGTGTGGTGCCCGCCCGGTGATCTCACGGTCGCCCAGGAAGACGTTGCCGCGCGTCGGCTGGACGTGACCGGTGATGAGATTGAACAGCGTAGACTTGCCGGCGCCGTTGGGACCGATGACGCAGGCCGTCCGCCCGCGATCGACCGACAGGCTGACGTCGCGCACGGCGACGAAGCCGCCGAACGACTTGGAGATGCCCTCGACCCTGAGCAGCATGTCGTCAGCCTTCCTCGCCGGCGGCGCGGCCTATCCCGTAGGCCTGCCGGAAATCCGCCTGGGCCAGCGAATAGAGCGCGAAGATCGCCCACAGGAGCACGATCAGCAGGCCGGACAGCGGCGTGCCCAGCCAGACGTTGAGCGCCAGAACGCCAATCGGCAGCGCGAGCAGCAGCACGCCGTTCACGCGCTCGAACCGGTCCGCCCGACGTAGCAGCAGCCACAGGATCCCGCCGACGACCGCCAGCTGCAACAGCGCACAGGGCACGATGCCCCAGGTCGGCAGCGCCCATGCCACGAACGTCCGCGCCCGCGGCATCAGCCAGGCCTCCGGCTGGTGCAGGATGGCGAAGAAGCTGGTGAACAGCAGCGAGCCCAGGAAGAACATCCACGACTTGCGGCGGAACTCGCCCAGCGCCTTGGCGAGCCGGGTGGCGCGATCGTCGCCGCTGCCGACGTCGCGCTGCAGGATGAAGCCCACGATCCCCCCGGGCAGGCCGAACAGGATCAGCACCAGCACGCCGCCCAGGAAGAGCTGCCAGATCTCGGGATAGTTCTGGGTGATGTCGGCGTCCATGGTGCGCAGCAGCAGCGCGCCGACGATCGGGCCGAAGAAGGTGTAGACGCCGCCCAGCAGGACCATGAGCAGCACCTGGGTCGATTGCGTCCAGTGCGCCAGGTCGGGATAGACGCTGCGATCGTTGACCATGATCAGCGCGCCGGCCAGGCCGGAGAAGGCGCCGACCACCACGAAGGCGTAGAGCCGGTAGCGATCGACCGGAATGCCGATGAAATCCGCCCGCTCGGGATTCTCGCGGATCGCCGTGAGTGCCTTGCCGAACGGCGAATTGACGATGCGCCACAAGAGGTAGATCGCGGCGACCGTGATCACCAGCACGAACTTGTAGTAATTGGCGAAGGTCGGCTCGGTGATCCAATCGGGCACCGGAATGCCGATCAGGCCGTTGTCGCCGCCGGTGAAATCGTACCACTTGAAGGCGATCAGGTAGACAATGTGGCCGAAGGCCAGGGTCAGGATGGCGAAGTAGATGTGGGTGCGGCGGACGCAGAAATAGCCGATCACCAGGGCCGCCAGGGCGCCGCCGACCGGCGCCGCCGCCAGCCCGACCCAGAACGACAGGCCGGCGATGTTCTTCAGCAGCAGGCCCGCGGTGTAACCGCCGATGCCGAGATAGGCCGCCTGGCCGAACGAGACCATGCCGGTATAGCCCATCAGCAGGTTGAAAGAGACGGCGAACAGCGACCAGATGAAGACCTGGGTGGCGAACTGGATCCAGAACTTGGCCCAGCCCATGCCGAGGACCAGCTCGGGCAGCCAGAACAGCAGCACCAGCGCCGCCAGGAACGCCCACAGCATGGGATCGCGCACCGTTGCCCAGCGCAGCGGAACGGCCTCTCCCCGGATCGAGTCCTGCACGCTGGCCACGGTATCTCTCCCTGTCGTTCCGCCGTGTCTCGTTGCAACTAACCGTCAGCGGCTGGTCTCCAGGCGCTTGCCGAGCAAGCCCTGGGGCCGCGTGAGCAGCACGATCACCATGAGGACGTAGATGAAGACCGACTCAAGGTCGGGCACGAGCAGGATGCCGAGCGACTTCAGCTCGCCGTAGATCAGGGCGCCCAGCGCGGTGCCCGCCATGCTGCCCAGCCCGCCCAGCACGACCACCAGGAAGACCTCGATGATGACGTCGAAATCCATGCCCGGATAGAGCGCGCCCATCGGCGCCAGCACGGCGCCGCCGAGACCGCCGAGGAACGCGCCGACGGCGAACACGCCGGTGTAGAGCAGGCGCACGTTGATGCCGAGCGCGCCCACCATCTCGCGATCCTGGGTCGCGGCGCGCACGATGTTGCCGATCTGCGTGTGGTTGAGCAGCAGGTAGAGCGCCAGGATCACGGCGATCCCGATCGGGATCAGCACGAACACCTGGTAGCTCGGGAACAGCGCGCCGAAGATCGGGATGGTGCCGTCGAGGCCCGGCGGCCGCGCCACCGACTGGTTGTCGGCGCCCCAGATCAGCTTCACCAGGTCACCGAACATCAGCACCAGGCCGTAGGTCAGGAGCAGCTGGTAGAGCGGGTCGGCCTTGTAGATCGGCCGCAGGAAGACGATCTCGGTGGCGACCCCCAAGATCACCACGGCGAACGGCGCGATCAGCAGGGCCGGCCAGAATCCGCCGAGCTTGAAGCCGATCCAGGTGAACACGAAGAACGCGCCGTACATGTAGAACGAGCCGTGCGCGAAGTTCAGAACGCCCAGCACGCCGAACACCAGCGACAGGCCGGACGCCACCAGATAGATGCCGGCGGCAATGAACAGGCCGTTGATGAACTGAACGAGCAAGATGTCGGCGGTGAGGCTTGCCATCGCGGGCTCCCCCTGTCGAACGGACTTCGGTGATGATGGGCGACGGAGCGCGGCCCGGTGCGCCGCGCTCCGTCGCAAGCGAGAAGCTCAGCCGCCTTTTTTCTTCGCGTCGGCGCGGCTCTTGTCGACCTGCTCCTTGCTCGGCAGGACATCCTCGCCGTTCGCCCGCGTTACGTCCTTGAGGCGCTTGAACGGATGTTTGGGATCGCTGAAGGTGAAGCCGATGTTGTAGGGGAAGGTCGCCTGGCCATCGAACGGACGCACCGTGACGTCGCCCAGCAGTGTCTCGTACCTGGAGCCGCGCAAGGCATTGCCGAGCTTCGCGCTCTCCGTCGATCCGGCCTTCTTGATCGCGTCCGCCATGACGTAGGTCGAGACGTAGCCGAAGATGTCGCCCGACTTCGGCAGGTAGCCGGCGCGCTTCTTGAACTCCTCGATGAACTTCTCGTTCTGCTCCTTCTTCACAGGAAGATAGTCGAAGGCATAGGCAAAGGTCGCCAGGATGCCGTTGGGCATCTCACTGCCCAGCGGCTCGAGGATGTCGAGGTCGCCGCCGCCGGTAGATATGAACTGCACCTTGTCGAAGAAGCCGTAGGCGTTGGCCTGCTTGATGAAGGCGATCAGGTCACCGCCCCAAAGCGACGAGAACACAGCCTCGGGCTTGGCGTTCAGAATGGCGGTGATATGCGCCGAAAAGTCCCGCTCGCCGAGTTTGGGCCACAGCTCGCCGAGCTTGGTGACGTCCGACTTCTTGGCCTTCAGATAGTCCCAGAAGTCGGCATTCATCCGATGGCCATATTCGTAGTCAGGGCCGATGAAATAGTAGGACTTCCAGGGCCCTTTGGCCGCCGCCAAACCCGCCGTCCGGCCCATCACGCCGGTGTTCGTATTGAGGCGGACGACGAAGTCATGACCCTGCTCTTCGGTCAGCGCCGCGGTCTGGGCGATGGTGTCGACGAACAGGACCTTCATCTCCTTCGCCACCTCGGAGACGGCCAGCGCCACGCCGGAGCTGATCACGCCCATGACGAAGTCGACCTGGTCGCGGGTCACCATGCGGCGGAATTCCTCCACCGCGATGCCGGGCTTCAGCTTGTCGTCGCGGGTCACGTACTCGATCTTGCGGCCACCCAGCAGCCCGCCGGCCGCGTTGATCTCCTCGGCGGCGATCTGATGGCCGATAACCGTGCCCTTGGTGTAGACGGCGGCCATGCCCGACAGCGAATAGAGCAGGCCGATCTTGATCGGCTTGGGATCCGCGGCCATCGACGAGGCCGCGACGAACGTCAACGAGACGATCGAAATCAGGAGCTTGCTGACAAAGCGTACGCCCATCGTTGCCTCCCTTTTTGTTCGGAAAAACAACTCAAGCCACGCAAGCGACACGCTGTTAATCCCGCCCGAGGGCGAGCGCGCGCCTTACCAAAATCCAACGATACGAGTCTTTCCCACTCCTCCCATTGAATGCTGCGCGCCCCGTGGACCTTTTCGGCACCTTTGCACTTTTGCGAGACGCGCCATGCGACCATAGCATATGAAGCGGGCACGCCATAGCGGGTGAATCGCTGGGACCGGCAACGGGTCAGCGCATTGCGAAAATCCGATGCCGCTTCGTGAAATAGAGCGCGCCGAGCAACATGACGTTGAGCAGGTTGAAGGCCAGGGCGGCCTGAAAGGCGGCACGGTAGGATAAGGTGGCGTCGAAGATGACGCCACCCAACCAGCCGCCGACCGCCATGCCGGCCATGGCGAACAGCATGACGACGCCGAGCCGCCAGCCGGCCAGCGTAGGTCCGTAGAGCTGGCGCAGGATCAGGGCGTAGCCCTGGACGATGGCGATGTAGGGGATGCCGTGGATCACCGATACGGTGTAGAGCCCGAGCAGCCCCTGGACGCCGAGGAAGCCCACCAGGGCCACGACCTGGATCAGCGAGCAGAGCAGGCTCACCGTGATCGGGCTGATGTAATCGGCCAGCCGGCCGAAGGCGAAGGTCGAGGCGACAGCGGTCAACAGGATCAGCGACACCGCCTCCGAGCCGCGCGCGGCGGCGAAGCCCAGGTCGCCGCAGAACGCCACCATGTGCACGAACGGCACCGCCATCGCCGTGCAGCAGCAGAAGCCGGCGGCAGACAGCAGCGTCATCAGGGCAGCGGACGGCATCGGCAGCGCCGAATGGTCCTCGCGCGCCTTGTGGCCGCGGCGCACCAGCGGCGAGGGCCGGATGTAGAGAGCAAACAGGACCATCAGGCTGCCTGAGATGGCGCCGTAGATCACCAGCGATTGCCGCCAGCCGACCTCGGGCAGCAGCCAGGCATAGACTTGCGGCCAGAGCGATCCGGAAAGCGCCGGGCCGACGGAGATCAGCGACACGGCGAGGCTGCGCCGGCGGTCGAACCAGCCCTGGATGTTGTTCATCGCCGGCGTGAAGGTCGCCGAGTTGCCGAGGAAGCCGAGCGGCAGCACGTAGCCGAGGTAGAGCGCCAGCTCGCCGCCGCTGGTGGCGATCCAGCCGCCGGCGAAGATCGACACGCCGGCGATCAGCAGGGGCACGCGCGGGCTGGTGCGGTCGGCCAGCCAGCCCATCATCACGCCGCCGAAACCCATGGCGGTGAAGCCCAGCATGTAGGCGAGCGATGGCACCGAGCGGCGATCGCCGAACTCCGCGGCGATCTCCTTCAGGCCGACCACCGGCAGATAGATCGAGCCGCCACCCAGCACGATGCACAGCACCGACACGACGGCAAGCCGCCAGGCATAGGCGCTGTCGACGCCGTGGCGATCACGAACGAGGGACTCGACCATTACGCTACTCGCTCATCGTCTTCCGGGCCGCGGGCGCATCATTCTCCTCCCCAGCTCTGCTGGGGAGGCGTCCGCGTCTTCGCGGACGGAGGGGTCATGTCTCTTCGCTGGGAGCGCGCCACTCCCGTGGCGCTCATGGGATATGTGATCGACAAGAGAGCGCCACAGGAGTGGCGCGCTCCCAGCAATGACCACTCCGTCGCCGTAAGACGGCGACACCTCCCCAGCAGAGCTGGGGAGGAGAATGAGAGGGCGCTCAGCCAACCGCTCACTCCCTTGCCAGCACTGCAGCCGCGGCCTTCTCGGCGTCGATTTCCTGGTCGTCGTCCATCAGCACGGTGACCTTGCGCAGCGTGCCGGTGAAGGCGAACGGCGCCTCGTAGTGCGACACCGGACTGTTGCGGTCGCGGCCGATGTCGAGGCCGGACCACGAGATGAAGCTCACGAAGCCGTGCTGGGTGTCGAAGCCGCCCACTGCCTCGCCGTCGATCAGCAGGGTGGCGACGTTGCGGCCCTGGTTGCGCCGCATGCGCACGCCGAGCCGCCGGTTGCCGGCCG
>NZ_JBFWZI010000125.1:0-21346 GCF_050185545.1 Reyranella sp.
TTGAAGCGCTCGCTCATGTCGAGGAAGCGCATCCGGCCGCCGATCTCGGCGATCATCCTCGGCAAGGCAGGCGATGGCTCCCAGTAGTTGGTCGGGATGAAAACCACCAGCACCTGGCTTCCCATGTCGGCGACAGTGCGCTCCATCTCGCGCAGCAGGAAGGCAAGCGCCTGCTCCTTCTTCGCCTCGTCCGGCTCGCTTTGCACAGACATCGCGTAGGTGACGCGGCCGTAGATCACGTCTGCGCCGTGCGCCAGCCAGCTCACGGGATTGGCGAAGCCGCCCGTGAGATGCTGCTGGAGCCGGCGTACGCCGTTGCTCGCGGGTGGTACGACGGCGGGCCTGCCCTGGCCGTTCCATTCGATGTGCGAGACATCGAGGCAGAACGGATAGTACGACGGCGCGCACGCCGAGACGTTGCGCTCGCTGTGATGGGCAATGATGCCATAGATCACCAACTTGGGCGCGAGATCGCGATTGCGCCGCAGCATCTGCAGGGCCTGGACGGTGCCGTAACTCGCCTCGGAGAAGTTCGTGACGCTGGCGCCCAGGGCCTTCGACAGACGGCTGGAGTAGGTATCGCCGTTCGGCATGGCATAGCCCCAGCTGAACGAGCAGCCGATGGTCATGATGTCGGTCCGGCCCGGATTGCGCTGCCCCGGCCCGTCGACGCGCGCGCCGCGGTCGTCGGTGTAGATGTCGAACACGAAGGTCGCGCGGTCCTTGATGGCCGGATAGGTCCGCCGTGTGCGCGCGCTGCGGTTCGGCACCATGCCGATCTCCGGGTCGAACACCACCATGGCGTCGCCCTCGGACGTCAGGTGGATCGGCGGCACCGTCAGGTAGGCCGCGACCTCGATGCCGATCAGCAGGCAGACGATGGTCGTCGCCGATGCCAGCACCAGGTTTTTCGTTCGCTTTCCCAGAGTCACGCTGCCTGCTCAACCCTCACCCGGCCGCCTGCTTACCATAAATGGTGGCGGAGTAATCTCGCCAAGGTGGCACTCATAAATGCGTCATCAACGAAGATGAGCGCCATCGGAGTGGCGCGCTCCCAGCGCATGACGCCCTCTTCCGTCAAGGTTGGCACCTATGGGGCGGCGACTCCAGTACGCTCGGAGTCTCCCGGGCCGCGGCATCAGGGATCGAGATCGCGCATTCCAGCCTCGTGGCGCGCGAACTCGCCGTCCTCCTGCGGCATCGCGAGCAGCAGGGCGGCAAAGGACGGCGCCTGCGCGCGGGCGAGATGACGCAAGCGCTCGTATGCCGCCACACCGACTACGACCACGGCAGGCTTGCCGTGGCTCTTGATCGTCTGCGGTGCGCGATGCGCGGCCTCGACGACCTCGCCGAACCTGTTCCTGGCGTCCTGGATGGACCAGCTGCTCTGACCCATTCGGCCGGCTCCTTCCGGCTATCAATTCGGGCCAGTAAGCAAGCGTGGCTTCTTCCGTCAAGCGCGTCGGCAAGCGACGCTGACCCGAGCGTCGTCGCCGAATGAATGCTACCAACGGGCTGCCATGAACACCCGCCTCTATCTCATCTCCCCCGAAAAGCTCGATCATCCCGACCTGTTCGCCGCCGACCTGCGCGCGGCACTTGACGGCGGCGATGTGGCAGCCTTCCAGCTCCGCCTGAAGGACGTTGACGATGCCGCAATCGCCCGCGCGGCCGATACACTACGGCCGATCTGCCAGCAGCGCGGCGTCGCGTTCATCATGAACGACCGGCCCGATCTCGCGGTGAAGCTCGATTGCGACGGCGTCCATGTCGGCCAGGAGGACATGCCCTACGCCGACGCGCGGCGCATTGTCGGTGCCGATCGACAGATCGGCGTCACCTGCAAGGCGTCGCGCCATCTCGCCATGGAGGCCGCCGAGGCCGGCGCCGACTACGTGGCGTTCGGCGCGTTCTTTCCCTCGACCACCAAGGCCGTCACCACGCCCGCCGACCTCGAGATCGTGACCTGGTGGAGCGAGCTCATGGAGATCCCCTGCGTGGCGATCGGCGGCATCACGGTAGAGAACTGCCGGCCGGTGATCGCAGCCGGCGCCGATTTTCTCGCCGTCGCCGGCGGCGTGTGGAACTACTGCAACGGACCGGAGGCGGCCGTGCGCGCCTTCAACGAGATCTTCTCAGCGCACCGGTAGCCACAGTACGTCCTCGATGTGAGAGGCGCCGGTGGCCAGCATCACCAGACGATCGAAGCCCAGCGCTATGCCGGCGCAATCCGGCAGCCCGTGCTCCAGCGCGGCGAGGAAGTCCTCGTCGACCGGCCAGCGCGCACCGTAGAGCAGCTCCTTCTCGTCCATGTCGGCCTCGAGGCGGGCGCGCTGGATGCCGGGGTCGGTGAGCTCGCCGAAGGCGTTGGCGAGCTCGACGCCGCAGACATAGAGCTCGAACCGCTCGGCCACCCGCGGATCGTCCGGCTTGGCGCGTGCCAGCGCCGCCATGCCGATGGGGTACTCGCACAGGATGGTCGGCCGGCCCATGCCGAGTCGGGGCTCGATGCGCTCGAACATGATGCGGAAAAAGACATCGTCCCAGCTGTCGCCGGCATGCATGGCGATGCCGGATGCCTGGGCCAGCCACTCGGGGCTGCCGACCGTGGCAAGAAGATCGACGCCGGCGTGGCGGGCGAAGGCGTCGGCCACGGTCAGCCGCTCGGGCTCTGCCCTGGGATCACAGACATGCCCGCCCCAGCGCAGCTGCTCCACGCCGCTGAGCGCAAGCAGGGCGTGGCAGTCCTGCATGATGGTCTCGTAGCCGGTGCCTGCGCGATACCATTCGAGCATGGTGAACTCGGGATGATGCAGCGCCGAGCCCTCGGCATTGCGGAACACCCGGGCGAACTGGAAGAGCCGCGGCAGGCCGCCAGCCAGCAGCTTCTTCATGGCGAACTCGGGCGAGCTGTGCAGCCAGCGCTCCTGCTCCTCGCCGTCGGGCAGCTCCCAGTCGGTGACGAATCCGCTGACATGAACCTCGGCGCCCGGCGCCACCTGCAAGATGGGCGTCTCGACCTCGACGAAATCCTCCGCCTCGAACCAGCGCCGCATCGCCGCCTGCAGGCGTGCCCGGGCCTGCAGGTTGGGCAGGCGTTTCGCGAGCTTGTCGGGCCGCCACTCGGTCATGTCGCGGAGATAGGTCAACCCGGGCTCGGCTGCAATCGACGAAACAGCCGGATGACCACGATGCCGTTGGCGGCTGCGATGAGGGGCCACATGAGGTTTGCCCAGCTCCGTTCATGCAGAGCGACGATGAAACAACACAGCGCTGGTGTTGGCCGCGACGTGATGGATGCCAGCAGGGCAAATGCCCGCGGGGCTGACGGGCGCGACCGGCGCGAAGCATGTGCGTCGCGAAGGTCGACATCGCTATTTGAAGGACTACGATGGCGGTAAGGACGATCGGATAGAAGGAGTCCGTGCCCGTGGCGGAAAGATCGAACGTCCTCGGCGAGAATGCGATCTGCAGCGCCGCGCCGCCCGCCCGGAAGACCGCTTCGGCACCGCCGAAGCCGGCGCCAAACATCAGAATGTTCGACAGGCTGAAATGCGGCGAGGGTCGCCCGACAAGGCGTCGGGTAGAAACAAGACGTCCGCCCTCTTCGAACAAGGCGGTAAAGCCTGCAACGAGCAGGATTTGCATCACCGTCTGCGGCGCGCCCGAACCATCTCGCGGCGCACCGGCGATCGCGTGGCCGAAGCCGTGGAAGCCTCCGATCAGCCCGCCGATGAGAGACGATATCGTGATGGAATCGCGCCGAGGACAAACAGGCGCCAAGCCGACTTGAAGAAATAGCGAAAGCAAACAGCGGGTGCCAGCCCGATCAGCAGGCACGTAAGGACATAGACGTCGAAAGTCGCATTCATTCTGCACGGACTGATAGAGATTTATCACAGTGGTACTACCGTCGATTGAGAGCGACACCCCATGTGTTTACCCGGCATCCGTCCTGGTCCACTTGCCTGAGTGTGAGCCCGACGCGTCGATTGGTATCGTGGAAGGACACTTGGCCTGGACCGTCGAGGTCTTCGAATTGATCTCGACCATCGCGATGGTCAAGGAATGGCCGCTTCGCATGGCCAATGTTTGCCACGTCTCGGGCACGACGCCGATGAGATCGACGGGAGACACCGAAGCGGGGCTCTTGGTGAAACTCAAGCGGAGCGGTCTGGGAACCTCTGGGCCGCTCACTGGCACTGCACCCACCTTCTCTGGCACCCTGCCGCTGCCGTGACGCCCAAGCAAATCGACTCTTTCTGTTCCACACTGCCCTCCGCCACCCGCACCGTGCAGTGGGAGGGCGTGATCGTCTTCAAGGTCGGCGGCAAGATGTTCTGCCTGATCGCGCCACGCGATCACTCGGTCGGGCGCATCTGCTTCAAGTGCGCGCCGGAGCACTACGACGCGCTGTCACGGGCCGACGGTTTCCGGCCTGCCCCTTACCTCGCCCGCGCCAAGTGGGTGGCGCTCGACGATCCCGGGGTGCTCACATCGGCCGAGACCAAGGCCTATCTCAAGCGGGCCCACGCGGTGATCGCGGCAGGTCTGCCGAAGAGGAAACAGGCCGAATTGGGGCTGCGTGTCACCTGAACCGTACGGAGTGGATCCATCCTTTTCCTCCCCCGTAAACGACCGTAATCGGGGGAGGTCCCCCGTCATACGGGGCGGAGGGGGCCTCAGACGAGATCCGTGTAATTCCGACGTCGGAACTTCATGAACCTCGCATGAGGCCTTCCCCCTCCGACCCTTCGGGCCACCTCCGCCGATTACGGGGGAGGAAAAGGAGAGTCCTGACATAGGGGCTCCCCAAGGCCCGGTTGCGGGCGGGGACGGCCTTTGATAGAAGGCCGCGCCGGCCTCGCCCCGCCCCCTGCGGGCGAGGCCGAATTCCATTCTTCCGATCCTGCGGTAAGCTCATGAAAGTCCCCGTCAATTCGATCCGCGCCGGCAATGTCGTCGAGTACAACGGCAAGCTCTGGGTGGCCTCCAAGGTTCAGCACATCAACCCCGGCAAGGGGGGCGCGTTCGTGGCGCTGGAGGCCAAGGCGCTGCGCGAGGGCAACAAGTTGCAGGAGCGCTTCCGCTCGGGCGAGACGATCGAGCGCGTGCATATCGACGAGCGCGAATGCACCTTCCTGTTCAAGGACGACAACGGCTTCACCTTCATGGACAAGGAGACGTTCGACCAGCTCACGGTGGGCTCGGACGTGCTCGACGAGGACCAGGCCCGCTTCCTGCAGGACGGCATGGAGGTGACGGTATCCTTGTACGAAGGCACGCCGGTCGGCGCCGAGATTCCCAAGACCGTGGTCCTCCCGGTCATCGAGGCCGATGCCGTGGTCAAGGGCCAGACCGCGTCGTCGTCCTACAAGCCGGCCATCGTCGAAGGCGGTATCCGGGTGATGGTGCCGCCGCATATCGGCGTGGGCACCCGGCTGGTGATCAACACCGAGGACGGCAGCTACCTCGAGCGCGCCAAGGACTGAGCCCGTGGCCCGCTCGCCGGATCAGCCGGTCGCCCGCATCGGCCGCGCCCCGATGGCGCCGGGCCGCGAGCGCTCCGGTCCGCCTGAGCGCCGCTCCCTCGCCCCGCGCTCGGCGACGATCACGGTGATGATCCGCGCCGCCTTCGCCGCGGCCAAGTTCCTCAAGCGCGATTTCGGCGAGGTCGAGCATCTGCAAGTCTCGGAGAAGGGTCCGGGCGACTTCGTGAGCCATGCCGACATCCGGGCGGAGCGCACGCTGCGCGCCGAGCTCGGCCGCACCCGGCCGGACTACGGCTTCCTCGGCGAGGAAGGCGGCGAGACCAAGGGCGACGGACGCAATCGCTGGATCGTCGACCCGCTCGACGGCACCACCAATTTCCTGCATGGCGTACCGCACTTCGCCATCTCGATCGGCCTCGAGCGGGAAGGCGAGATCGTCGCCGGCGTCGTCTACCAGCCGATCTCCGACGAGCTGTTCTGGGCCGAGAAGGGCAACGGCGCCTTCATCGACACGCCGAACGCGCGCTCGCGGCGCCTGCGCGTGTCGGGCCGCAAGGATCCGGCGCACGCGCTAGTCGGCACCGGCATCCCGCATATGGGCAAGGGTGATCACGCCACCTATCACGCCAAGCTCGCGGCCGTGACCCAGCGTACCGCGGGCGTACGCCGCTGGGGCGCCGCCGCGCTCGACCTCGCCTTCGTGGCCGCCGGACGTTACGACGCCTTCTTCGAGTTCGGGCTCGCCCCCTGGGACGTCGCCGCCGGCGTCCTGCTGGTGCGCGAGGCGGGCGGCGTGGTGAGCGACATCGGCGGCAAGCCCTACGAGCTCGGCGGCCCGTCCCTGCTCGCCAGCAATTTCGGCCTGCGCGAGTCGATGGTCGAGATCCTGTCGAAGGCGTAAGGCTGACGGCAATCTGCGGCCACGGCGGCGGTCGGGACGTGATGGGTGGTGCAGTCGCGCTATCTTTGCCCATCGACGTCGCCACTTTGCTGAGAGCGCGCCACTCCGATGGCGCTCATGGGATGTGTGATCACCGAGAAGAGCGCCATCGGAGTGGCGGCGCGCTCCCAGCAAAGTGGCGACGTCCGTACCACGCCATGTCACCGCACGTGCACCGGATTGGGGTGGCTTTTGCCGCTTCTCTGCTGGGCCGGGTTGACGTCGCGCAATTCTCGCCTGGCGTGGCAGAGGCAGGCGATTAGACGTCGCCGGCGACAGCGCGGCATCAAGGAGGATGGATCATGAGCAAGCCCGGGGGTGTGATCGGGGTCGCGTTCGGCCGCGTCGGCGCCCATGGCACGCGGGTGGTTCGGACGTTTGCCATGCCGGCGAGCAAAACCGAGGCAGCGCGCCCGGCTGACGCAAAATGCCCGACTGACGCAAGGACCGCTTTCGACATCCGCTCTTGCGTCAGTGGCAAACCATTGATTCCAAAGGGCACTGACGCAACGGACGCAAGATCTGGGGGTCGAAAAGTTCCTCCATGAGTCTTCCCGTTCGCCAGGCCGCGGACGCAGGACGCAGCGCCCGCCGGCTTGCGTCCGCGCTAACCCATTGATTACAAAAGAAGAGACCGCAGCGGACGATGCGGACGCTGAAATGCAGGCTCATTCTTTCACGTCCCTTTCCGCCTCATCGGCCGGACAGGATCTGGCGCACCAGGCGGGCGACGGTGCGAGCGGCGAGCGTGGCCGGCCGCTGCGTGCCGACGGCGAGCCACGTCGCCTGCTCGAGCCCCGGCTTGACGATGCGCGCCGAGGCGAAGGCCGGTCCCGCCATCTCGCGCTCGACGAAGGGCCGCGGAAAGACGGCACAGAGGCCACAGTGCGCGACCGCTTCGCGCAGGATCGCCGACGAGCTGCCCTCGAGGACGAAGTCGAGGGTCACGCCCTGGCGCTGCGCCAGCTCGGCCATCACGGAGGTCATGGCGTTGGGCTGCACCGGCCCGCACAACGCGACGCGATCGAGGGCGCGGAACGGCACCTCGCGCTGGCGCAGAATGCGATGCCCCCTGGGGCCGACCAACATCATCCCGGCGCGCGCGACCAGCTCGGCGCCGCGCACGACGCCGCGGCGGTAGCGGTTGAAGATGGCGACCTCGACGCGGCCGTTGGCGACCCATGCCTCGACCTGGCCGCTGTAGGCCTCGTGCACGCGCAGGCGGATGCGCGGATAGTCCGTCAGCACGCGCGTGGTCAGCTCGCTGATCAGCGGCTGCGCCCAGCCGGGCACGACGCCGAGGTCGACGCAGCCCACCGGGCTGCCGCCCTCGCCGCGCGCCTCGGCGGCGAGCTGGTCGGCCTCGGCGAGCAGCGCGCGGGCGCGCGGCAGCACCGCCTCGCCAAGCTCGGTCGGTTGCACGCCGCGTCCGGTGCGATGGAACAGGCGGCCGCCGAACTCCGCCTCGAGGGCGGAAACCTGCCGGCTCAGCACCGACTGGGCCACGCCCAGGGTTGCGGCGGCGCGGCTGAACCCGCCGCCGTCCGCCACACTGCAGAAGGCCCGCACACCCTTGAGGTCCATGCCGTCGTCCCATCCGAATCGAGCAAAGCCAGTGTACTGGTGATGCCCGTTTTGCATAGGGTGTCGACACAGCTGTCTTGGGCCTCCCCCGTCATCGGGGGAGGTGCCCAAGGGCCGGAGGGGGAAAGCCGCAATCGGAAATCCAGACGATTCCGACGTCGGATTGGGAAGCATGGGGGCACCTCCCCCGATACGGGGGAGGGATTTGAGATAGCGACTCCGCCGCTGCAGCCGGTTGACCCGAGGGTGCCATTGGCTAATGTGGACGGCAGGCGCGACGTTTAGGCCGCGCGTCTGCCGGGACCCCTAACTCCTTGGAAAGGCAGTCCATATGCCCGCCCTCACCAACGCTCTGCGCAGCCTCGCCGTCGCCGCGGCGGGCGTGGCGGCTGCCGTGAGCTCGGCGGCGGCCCAGGGCACGGGCAGCTATCTTCCGCCGCCCGAGCGGATCGAAAGCCGGCTGATCGACGACGGGCAAGGCGACGTCAGGCGCGCCCCGGCCCCCTTACCCACCCGCCAGGTCGTGGCCATCCCGGCGACGCTACCGCCGGCCCAGGTTGCGGCGGTCCCGCCGCCCGTCGCGGCGGCGCCCCCTTCGGCCCCCGTGCAAATGGCCGTTCCGCCCACTCCCGCCACGCCACCGCCCGCTGCAGCGCCCGCGCCACGGCCGACGGCAACGGCCGCCCTGGCGCCCGAGCCGCCGGCGCCGGCGCCATCGGGGTCGGCCCTCTCCACCATCCCGTTCATGCCGGGCTCTGCGATCCTGAGCGACTTCGCCAAGGCCGAGCTCGACCGCGTCGCCGCCGGCATAACCGACCGCAAGGTCCGCGGCATCGAGCTGCACGCCTATGCCGGCGACGGCGATCCGGACAGCCGCAAGGTCGCCCTGGCGCGCGCCCTGGTGGTGCGCAGCTACCTGATCGACCGTCGCGTAAAAGCTCGCATCGAGGTCGGCGCCTTTTCGGGCAGCGGCGAGCGGGTCGACATTCTGGCGCCGACCCCGTGATCAAGCGCAAATCCGCCCCGACGCGTTCGACCGGATGAGCAGCCCGCTTCCCTACCTCGTCCGCATGCTGCTGTTCCTGGCGGCGGTGGCGGGCCTTGCCTACCTGCTGCGCCACGACCTGGTGCGCGTGTTCATGAACACGCCGATCCTGAACGGCGTCATCGTGGCCGTGCTGGTGATCGGCATCTTCTTCGTCATGCGCCAGGTCATCCTGCTGTGGCCCGAGGTGCGCTGGCTGCGCCGCTTCCAGCATCGCGAGGAAGGCGCACCGCCGCTCGAGATGGAGTCGATCAACCTACTGGTGCCGCTGGCGGCGATGCTGGGCGAACGGCAGGAGCGCTTCCGCCTGTCGCCGACCGCGGCGCGCGCCCTGCTCGACGGCATCGCCACCCGGCTCGACGAGCGGCGCGAGCTGATGCGCTACCTGATCGGCCTGCTGATCTTCCTCGGCCTGCTCGGCACCTTCTGGGGCCTTCTCGAGACGATCGGCGCGGTCGCCGACGCCATTGCCAACCTGCAGGTGTCGAGCGGCGATGCGGTGCAGATGTTCGCCCGGCTCAAGGAGAGCATCGAAGGCCCGCTCAAAGGCATGGCGACGGCCTTCGGCGCCTCGCTGTTCGGCCTGTCGGGCTCGCTGGTGCTGGGCTTCCTCGAACTGCAGGCGAGCCAGGCCCAGGGCCGCTTCCATATCGAGCTCGAGGAGTGGCTGGCCGGCGCGACGCGGATCTCCGGCGGCCCGCACATCGAAGGCGAGCAGGGCGTGTCGGCCTATGTCGAAGCGCTTCTCGAGCGCACCGCCGACGGCATCGACGACCTGACGCGCTCGCTGCGCCGCTCCGAGGAGGCGCGCGGCACCACCGTCACCGCCAACGCCATGCTGGTCGAGCGCTTGGCGGCGCTGGCCGAGACGATGCGAGCGCAGCAGAACCTGCTCGCCCGCATGGCCGAGCATTCGATCGAGCTGCGCGGCGCGGTGACCCGGCTGACCGAGCGCGCGCCCGACCAGACCGACCGCGATACGCTCGCCGCCCACCAGCGCAACACCGAGGCCTATCTCGCCCGCCTGCTCGAGGAGAACGTGCGCAGCCGCGCCACCCTGGTCGAGGAGCTGCGCGGCGTGGTCGCCCGGCTGGGCGAACGCGCGCCGGACGACGAGCGCGAGGCGCTGGTCGCCCATCAGCGCGCCACCGAGGTCTACCTGGCGCGCCTGGTCGAGGAGAACGTGCGCGGTCGCACCGCCCTGGTCGACGAGCTGCGCGGCACTGTCGAGCGCCTGGCCGATCGCTCGTCGGGCAGCGAGCGCGAGGCGCTGATTCAGCACCAGCGCGCCATCGAGAGCCACCTCGCGCGCCTGGTCGAGGAGAACGTGCAGTCGCGCACCGCGCTGGCCGACGAGCTGCGCGGCGAGTTCAGGCTGCTCGCCCGCACCATCGCCTCGATGCGCGGCGCCAACCAGCCGGTCGGCGAAGGCTAGCGCGATGGCCGCCATATCCGCGCGCCGCCGCGGCGGCGGTGCCGACTACACCTGGCCGGGCTACGTCGACGCGCTGACCACGCTGCTGATGGTGATGATCTTCCTGTTGTCGCTGCTCAGCGTCGCGCAGTTCACGCTGTCGAGCACGCTCAGCAACCGCGACAGCGCCATCGAGCAGCTCGGCCGCCAAGTCGGCGACCTCGCCAGCCAGCTGTCGATGGAGAAGAAGGCGTCGCAGAACCTGCAGAAGGATCTCGAGCAGCTCACCCTGCAGCTCCGCCAGACCCGCGGCGAGCGCGACCGACTCAATACCGATCTGGCCGGCGAGCGGCGCACCTCGGAGGCGCTGCGCATCGAGCGCGACCGGCTGACCGGCGACATCGCCAACGAGCGCCGGACGATCGAGGCGCTTCGAGCCGAGCGCGAGAAGCTCGGAACCGACCTCTCGGCCGAGCGCAAGTTCGTCGAGACACTGAAGACCGAGCGCGACCGCCTGACCGAGCGGCTGTCGGCGATGATGATCGAGCGCGAGAAGCTCACGGCCGCCCTGCAGAGCCAGACCCGGAGCGCGGCGGCCAAGAGCGAGGATCTGCAGAAGGAGATCGAGCGCCAGCGGCTTGAGCTGACTCGGCTCGCCGCCTCGCTGGCCGCCGCCAACCAGGAGAAGGGCAAGCTGTTCGGCGAGCTCACCGAGGAGCAGAAGCTCTCGGCCGAGCAGAAGGCGGCGGTGGTGCGGCTCACCGCCGAGCTGGCCGGCGTCAGGGACGAGCTCGCCCGGCTCAACGTCGCGCTCGAGGCGTCGGAGGCCAAGGCCAAGGACCAGCAGGCGCAGATCGTCGACCTAGGCCAGAAGCTCAATCGCGCGCTCGCCAGCAAGGTCGAGGAGCTGGCACGCTACCGCTCGGAGTTCTTCGGCAAGCTGCGCGAGGCGCTGGCCGGCCAACGCGACGTGCAGATCGTCGGCGACCGTTTCGTGTTCCAGTCTGAGGTGCTGTTCCCGTCGGGTTCGGCGCAGCTCCAGCCGGGCGGCGAGAAACAGCTCGCCAGCGTCGCGCACCGTCTGATCGAGATCGCCAGCCGCATCCCGACGGACGTCAACTGGGTGCTGCAGGTCGACGGCCATACCGACGACAAGCCGATCCGCAACGTCGTCTACCCGACCAACTGGGAGCTCTCCGCCGCCCGCGCCATCGCCGTCGTGAAATTCCTGCACAGCGAGGGCATTCCCAACGAGCGCCTGGTCGCCGCCGGCTACGGCGAGTTTCAGCCCCTCTCCACCATCGACTCCGCCCGCAACCGCCGCATCGAGCTCAAGCTGACGAGCCGGTGATTTCAGTCTCCTCCCCAGCTCCGCTGGGCAGGTGTCGGCGTCTTCGCCGACGGAGGGGTCATAATTCTTCCGGACCGCGGGCGTCCCGCCCGCTCTTCTCATGAGCGGGTGGGACGCCCGCGGTCCGCATGAGGATGACCCCTCTGTCGCGTATGACGGGACACCTCCCCAGCTCCGCTGGCGAGGAGATCGAACTACAGCAACCCCAGCCGCTTCAGCTCGGCGGCCATCTCCGCCGGCATGTCGGCGGTGTCGCCCTTCGACAGGTCGGGCGGGGCGCGCTCGGGCTCGAAGTAGCGCCAGCCCTGGAACGCCTTGCAGGTCCTGGGCGCGGTCGGCACCAGGGTGCGCCTGACCTTGATCCGGCAGTATCTCTTGCCGTCGTCCTGGTCGAAGTCCTCCTCGAAGCCGACCAGCTCCTGGCGACAGCGGATGACGCCCCTAACCACCCAGTAGAGCGAGCCGCCGTCGAGCAGCTCGGCCGCCCGGCGCGGCGTGTTGCGGGTGTAGACCCAGTGTGGCGAGCGCGGGCTCTGGCCGCGCTGCCGGCGGCGCTGGGACTGCACCGTCTTCATATGGGCGAGATCGTCGACGCCAACCGCAAGCTTGATGAGATGCAGCGTCATGGCTCGCGCTCGGTGCGTTCTCGAAGTTGGGTTGGTCGCTGCAACAAGGTCCATCCGATCGGCTGATCCCGGCCGGCCCGAATGTGCTCTAGTACGGCGGGCCGGCCGCGCTCAAGCGGTCCCTGTCCACAACCGCTTGAAAGCGTGTCCGGCGCAACACAGCGATGGAACATTTGCGAGGGCGGGTTCACACTCCACAATGTTTGCACAATGCACGGCATAGAGTGCGCGCGCTTTCCACGGGGGCTCTCATGAATCGGTCGACGCTTGTTGCTCTGGTCGCGGCGCTCATGCTGGGATCGGGCATCGCGGGCTACGTCATCGGCAAGCCGCAAGAATCGATCGACCGAGCGTCCCAGCCGACCGTAGCCTCGACGCCCACACCCACAGCAACGCCGGCGCCAACCCCGACACCTGCACCTGCTCCGCAGACCGCGCAGACCACCACCCCGGCGCCGGCACCGTCGACCCCGGCAACGCCGGCCACCACGACACCGGCTGCGACGCCGCCCGCCACGCCAGCCGCGCCCGCCACCCCCGCCGCGCCGTTCGGCTTCAGGGGCTACTCGATGGACACCAGCCGATCGGAGGCGGAGGCCTGCCTCGTCTTCAACAGGGCGCTGGTGCCGACCGACGTGCGCTACGGCGACTTCGTGCGCATCGAGCCCGAGGTCAAGTCGGCGGTGCGACTGATGGACAACCGCCTGTGCATCGGCGGCTTGAGCTACGGCACGGACTACAAGGTGAAGCTGCTCGCCGGCCTGCCCGGCGCCGAGGGCGTCAAGCTCGACGCCGAACAGCTGGTCACCGTGTCGCTCGGCGCCCGGCCGGCGGTCATCAATCTGCCGGGCAAGGGCTTCATCCTGCCGCGCGGCACGGCGGCCGGCGTGCCGATTACCAGCATCAACGTCTCCAAGGTCGGCATCTCGGTCTATCGCGTCAACGAGCGCGCCATCGACCGCTTCGCCAACGACCGCTACGACGCCACTTACCCCGGCAGCGAGCCGATGACCGACTCGTGGTCGCTGCGGCGCTGGCTGCGCGGCGACAACGGCAAGCGGATCTGGCGCGGCACGATGGAGGTGAAGAACGTCCAGAACCAGCCGATCGTCACCGCGTTCCCGATCCGCGAGACCATCCAGGACTGGAAGCCGGGCGCCTATTTCGTGGTCGTGTGGGATGCCGCCAAGCCGCCAGCGCGCGGCTACGGCTACGAGGACGACGAGGACGAGCAGTCCGACGGCACCGCCGCCGGCATGTGGCTGATCGACACCGACATCGCCCTCACCTCCTTCACCGGCGCCGACGGGCTCAACCTGTTCGCCCGTTCGCTGCAGACCGCGCAGCCGATCGCCGGCCTCGAGGTCGTGCTGCTGAGCCGCGGCAACGAGCCGATCGCCAAGGCGATCACCGACGCCGCCGGGCGGGCGAACTTCGCCGCCGGCCTGCTCAGGGGCCGCGGCGCGGCCGAGGCCTTCGCCGTAATGGCGACCGACGAGGCCAAGAAGGACTTCTCGCGGCTGGAGCTTACCAAGTCGCCGTTCGACCTGTCCGACCGCGGCATCTCCGGCCGCGAGCAGCCCGGCCCGGTCGACGCCTTCCTCTATACCGAGCGCGGCATCTACCGGCCGGGCGAGACCGTGCAGCTCATGGCGATGCTGCGCGACAACGGCGCGACCTCGCTCGCCGACATGCCGGTGACCCTGATCGTCAAGCGGCCCGACGGCAGCGAGTTCACCCGCTACACGGCGGCGCTGCAGGGCTCGGGCGCGATCCACCAGGCGATCGACCTGCCTAAATCGTCGCGCCGCGGCCGCTGGTCGGTGACCGCGCACATCGACCCCAAGGCGCCCTCCGTTGGCCGCGTGGAATTCGCGGTCGAGGATTTCGTGCCGGAGAAGCTCAAGGTCGAAATCAAATCCGATCGGCCAATGCTGCGTCCGGGCGAGGCCAACGGCTTCGGCATCCAGGCCGACTTCCTCTACGGCGCGCCGGCGTCGGGCCTCACCGTCGAGGCCGACATGCGCGTCACCGTCGACGACAATCCGTTCGCCAACTACGCCGAGTATCGCTTCGGCCCGGAGAGCGAGCGCGAGAGCTTCGAGCCGCCGTTCATCACCCTGAACGGAACCGACACCGACGAGGCCGGCAAGTCTCGCCTCGAATGGGGCGGCAACGGGATCAAGGACACGGTGCTGCCGCTGCGCGCCCAGATCCAGGCCCGCGTCTTCGAGCCGGGCGGCGGGCGGGCGACGCGCACCGACACCACCCTGCCGATGCGCACGCGCAACGTCTATCTCGGCATCCGCCCGACCTTCGAGGGCCGCTATGCCCGCGAGGGCGCCACCACCGAGTTCGACCTGGTGGCGGTCGACGCGGAAGGCAAGCAGATCGCGCGTCCGAACATCCAGTATCGCGTCGACCGCCTCGAGTATTCCTATCAATGGTACCAAGTCGACGGCCGCTGGCGCTGGCAGGCGAACGAGCGCGAACGGTTGCTCACGGCCGAAACGGTGGAGCTCAAGGCCGATGCCCCGGCGCGCCTGGCGCTGCGGCTGCACTGGGGCAGACATCGCCTGACCGTGATCGATACCCAGAACAACACCTCGACCACGCTGGCGTTCTATGTCGGCTGGTACGGCGGCGACAGATCGGCCGAGGAAGCGCCCGACACGCTGCGCGTGGCGAGCGACAAGCAGAACTACAAGCCGGGCGAGACCGCGCGCGTGCGCATCGAGCCGTCGTTCGCCGGCGAGGCGCTGGTCGCCATCGCCACCGACCGCATCGTCGCCACCTATCCGGTGCAGGTGCCGTCGGGCGGCACCACCGTCGAGGTGCCGATCAAGGCCGAATGGGGGGCCGGCGCCTACGCGCTGGTCACCGCCTGGCGTCCGCTGTCGACGCCGGCCGACCGGACGCCGACGCGCGCCATCGGCGCGGTCTGGCTGGGCATCGACCCGGCACTGCGTACGCTCGGCATCCAGATCACCGCGCCCGAGAAGGTGACCCCGCGCCAGCGCATCGAGGTGCCGGTCAAGGTCTCCAACCTGCAGAACGAGGAAGCCTGGATTACCCTCGCGGCGGTCGACGAGGGCATCCTGCAGCTCACGCGCTACCGCACGCCCGACCCGGCCAACCACTATTTCGGCAAGCGCCGGCTCGGCGTGGCGATGCGCGACGACTACGGCCGCCTGCTCGACACCAAGGCCGACGAGGTCGGCCGCATCCGGGTCGGCGGCGACGCCGGCGACATCGGCGGCCTCGACATCGTGCCGACACGCACCGTCTCGCTGTTCAGCGGCCCGGTGAAGCTCGACGCCAACGGCGAGGCCAGGATCGGCCTCGACATCCCCGACTTCATCGGCCAGCTGCGCATCATGGTCGTGGCCTATGCCAAGACCAAGGTCGGCTCGGCCGACCAGCGGCTGTTCGTGCGCGACGCGGTTGCCGCCGACGTCGTGCTGCCGCGCTTCCTGGCGCCGGGCGATCGCGGACGGCTCTCGCTGTCGCTGCACAATGTCGACGGCCAGGCCGGCGACTACCGCCTGACTCTCGAGGCGAGCGGCTCGGTGGCGCTCGACCGGCCGGTCGCCGAGATGCGCCGGCTGGCGACCAACCAGCGCGAGCTCCTGACCTGGGACCTCAAGGCGGGCGAAGCCGGCTTCGGCAAGGTCGCCGTGGCGGTCCAGGGTCCCGGCAACTTCGCGGTGCGCCGCGAATGGGACATCCAGGTGCGGCCGGCGCAGACGCCGAGCGCCGTCGACACCGTCTCGCAGCTCGAGCCGCAGCGCCAGCTCACGGTCGACCGCAACCTCGTCGCCCAGTTGGCGCCCGGCACCACCAGCGTCAGCGTCGCACTCTCGCGCATTCCCGGCATCGACGTGCCGGGCCTGCTGCGCGCGCTCGAGAAGTATCCCTACGGCTGCCTCGAGCAGACCACCAGCCGCGCCCTGCCGCTGCTGTACTACAACGACGTCGCCCTGCTGGGTTACGCCAAGGCCGACTTCAACATCCAGGAAAGGGTGCAGGACGCGATCTACCGCGTCGTCGACATGCAGACGTCGGACGGGTCGTTCGGCATGTGGGGTCCCTACTCGCCGGCCGCCGAATGGCTGCAGGTCTATGCGCTCGACTTCCTGCTGCGCGCCCGCGATCAGCAGATGATCGTCCCCGCGGTGACGCTGCAGCGCGGCCTCTCCTGGCTCAACCGCTCGGTCGAGAAGTTCTCGGCCAATGCCCAGGCCTACGGCTGGTACGTCCTCGCCAAGGGCGGTCTCGCCGATCCCGGTCGCGTCCGCTACTTCCAGGACACGAAGTCGGGCGAGATCACGGGTGGACTTGCCTGGGCGCAGCTTGCCGCAGCGCTCAACCACGTCGCCGAGCCGGGCCGGGCGCGGCTCGCCTTCGCAACTGCCCGCCAGCGCATCGAGCAGCCTGTTCCGAACGAGTACTACGGCTCGCCGCTGCGCAATCGCGCCGCCCTGATCGCCCTCGCGACCGAGGCCGGCGGACCGCAGGCGCTCGCCGAGGTCGTAGCCTCGGTGCGCGAGCAGCTCGTCGCCAAGGGCGAGTACACCACGACCCAGGAAAAGGCCTGGCTGCTGCTGGCGGCGCGCGCCATGAGCGGCGGCGGCACCGAGCTCGCCTACTCCGTAGACGGCGAGCAGCACAAGGGCGGCAAGGATCCGATCGTCATCAACCCCGATCGGGCGGCGGTCCAGCGCGGCGTGCGCGTCGGCAATGACGGCGACCGCCCGGTGTGGCTGCAGGTGACGGCGCGCGGCGTGCCGACCGAGCCGCAGCCCGCGGCGACGCACGGCCTGAGCGTCGAGCGCCGGTTCCTCACGCTCGACGGCAAGCCGGCCGATCTCGACCGGCTGCGCCAGAACGACCGGGTGATCGTGTCGATCCGGGGCCGCAACCTCGAAGGCGGCTATCACGAGGCGGCGCTGCTCGACCTGTTGCCGGCCGGTTTCGAGATCGAGAGCGTGCTGAACGAGGAGACCGTGAAGTCGTTCTCGTTCCTCGACAAGCTCACCGACACGCGCATCGCCGAGGCGCGCGACGACCGCTTCTTCGCGTCGTTCAATCTCGGCCGGCGCAACTATCGCATGTGGTGGGATTCGGCGGACCGGTTCCCGAATTCCTTCCATGTCGCCTACATCGTGCGCGCCGTGACCCCGGGCAGCTTCGCCCTGCCGGCCGTGCACGTCTCCGACATGTATGCGCCGCGCATCTATGCCCGCAGCGCCATGGGCCACGTGACCATCGCTCCGCGCTGAGAGATCGCGATGGCCTCCGGCATCCTCTTGCGGGAACGGCCCGTCATTCTCCTCCCCAGCTCTGCTGGGGAGGTGTCGCCGTCATACGGCGGCCTGCCTTCGCCTGCGTTCGCGAAGCCGAAAGGGCTTCGCGAACGCAGGCGGAGGGTCATCGCTGGGAGCGCGCCACTCTGTGGCGCTCTTCTTGTCGATCACACATTCCATGAGCGCCACAGGAGTGGCGCGCTCCCAGCCATGAGCGTCATGACCTCCCCAGCGAAGCTGAGGAGGAGAATCACGCGACACCCGCGGTCCGCATGACATGAAGCTGCAGCGGCTCCTCGTCGGTGCTGCCCTCGCCGTCACCGTTCTGGTGGCGGGGGCGCTGGTGCTCGACCGACTGTTCCCGCCGGACCTGACGCGCTACCACCGGCACTCGAGCGAGGTCGTCGACGCCAACGGCCGCCTGCTGCGCGCTTTCACGACCGCCGACGGCAAGTGGCGGCTGGCCACCACAATCGACGACGTCGACCCGCTCTACCTGGCGCTGCTCAAGGCCTACGAGGATCGCCGCTTCGACGATCATTGGGGCGTCGATCCGCTGGCCGCCGCCCGCGCCGCGCGCCAGTGGATGTCGCGCGGGCGCATCGTCTCCGGCGCCTCGACGATCTCGATGCAGGCCGCCCGCCTGCTCGAGCCTCGGCCGCGCGGCTTGGTCACAAAGGTGATCCAGTCCGCCCGCGCCCTGCAGCTCGAATGGCGCTATTCCAAGCAGGAGGTGCTGGCGATCTACCTGACGCTGGCGCCGATGGGCGGCAACCTCGAGGGCGTACGCGCCGCCTCGTTGGCCTATTTCGGCAAGGAGGCCAAGAGCCTGTCGGCCGCCGAGGCTGCCCTGCTGGTCGCCATCCCGCAGTCGCCCGAGCGTCGACGGCCCGACCGCGCCGTCCAGCGCGCCCAGTCGGCGCGCGACCGCGTGCTGGCCCGCGGTCTCGAGCACGGCGTCATCGACCGGTCACTCTACGACAAGGCGGTGACGCGCAGCGCGCCCGACCGCAGGCTCGCCATGCCGATGCACGCGCCGCATCTCGCGACCTGGCTGGCCGGCCAGTCGCCGGGCACAGCCGTGCCGACGACCATCCGCCTGGAGCTGCAGAAAGCGCTCGCCCACCTCGCCGCCGAGGAGCGCGCCCAGTTCCCCGACCGTGCCCAGGTCGCCATGGTCGTGGTCGACAACCGCACGCGCTCCGTCGTCGCCTGGCTGGGCGGCTCGGACTTCTTCGGCAAGGCGGGCCAGGTCGACCTGGTGAGGGCGCACCGCTCGCCCGGCTCGGCGCTGAAGCCCTTGATCTACGCCATGGCGTTCGACGACCGCACCCTGCATCCACAGTCCCTGGTCGAGGACGTGCCGGTGCGCTTCCGCGAATGGCTGCCGCGCAACTTCGACCGCGACCACCAGGGCGCCGTCACCGTGCGCCGCGCCCTGCAGCAGTCGCTCAACGTGCCGGCGGTGCTGGCGCTGGAGAAGGTCGGCCCGCAGCGCTTCATCGCCACCCTGCGCAGCGCCGGTGCCTCACCCGGCCTACCGCCGGGCGATCTCGGCGCGTCGCTCGGCATCGCGCTCGGCAGCGCCACCATCTCGCCCGTGGAGATGGCCGGTCTCTACAGCGGCCTGGCGACCGGCGGACAGTTCTCGCCACCGCAGATCCGCCGCGACCGGCCGCGAGTCGACCCGGTTCGGCTGCTCGGGCCGGCGGCGGCCTGGTACGTCGGCGACATCCTCGCCGAGGCGCCCCTGCCCGAGGGCTTCGCCGCCCTGCCGGTCAACCTGCGCGAGCGCCGCATCGCCTACAAGACCGGCACCTCGGCCGGGTTCCGCGATGCCTGGGCCGCCGGCTACAGCGCCAACTGGACGGTGGTCGTGTGGGTCGGCCATGCCGATGGCACGTCGCGCCCGGGCGGGCTCGGCCGCGTCGCCGCGCTGCCCATCCTGTTCAAGGCGTTCGGCCGCCTGCCGGCGGAGGACAATCGCGCCACCGCGCCGCCGGTCGACGTGCTGCGTGTCGCCTCGCATCGCGAGCTGCCGCCGATCATGCGCACCCTGCGGCCGCCCGGCGATACCAATGGCGGCCCGCGCATCGCCTACCCGCCGGCCGATGCCAGCATCGAGCTCGGCAAGAGCGAAGCGGTGCCGCTGAAGGCGCTGGGCGGTGACGGCCGCCTGCGCTGGCTGGTCGACGGCCAGCCGATCGACGGCAGCAGGTGGGTTCCCGACGGACCCGGTGCCGCCCGCGTCGCCGTCGTCGACGAGTCCGGCCGCTCGAGCGCCGTCAACGTCCGCATCGTCGTACGGCGCTGACCCTCCGCGCGGCGCCGACGCTCTCACGGATGAAACTCACGACTTGAAATAGAATGCGCCGCGCGACTTTTCCTTCAATCGGTCGTGCCGGCGCAGCTGCACAAGCAGCGGCTCCAGCCGATCGAGAGCGGCGGCCGTCGCGTGCTTCACGCCGCGGCCTTGGCCTTCAGCGCCTGCGCCACCTTCGAGGCCGGCTCGCGGCCGAGCGCGGTGCAGATGGCGCGGCCCGCCTTGGCAATGGCATCGAGGTCGACGCCATGCTCGATGCCGAGGCCGTTCAGCAGATAGATCACATCCTCGGTGCCGACATTGCCCGACGCGCCCTTGGCGTAGGGACAGCCGCCGAGGCCGGCGACGGCCGTGTCGAACACCGCGATGCCGCGCTCCATGACCGCCAGGATGTTGGCCAGCGACTGGCCATAGGTGTCGTGGAAATGCGCCGCCAGCTTTTCCCGCGGAACCCGTTCAGCCACGGCATCGACCATGGCGACGCATTCCGCCGGCGTGCCGACGCCGATCGTGTCGCCGAGCGAGACCTCGTAGCAGCCCATGTGGAACAGCCGCTCCGAGACCTCGGCCACCTTGGCGGGCGCGACCTTGCCGTCGTAGGGACAGGCGATCACGGTCGAGACGTAGCCGCGCACCTTCATGCCGTGCTTGTGCGCCGCCTCCAGGACCGGAGCAAAGCGCTCGAAGCTCTCGTCGATCGAGCAGTTGGTGTTCTTGCGGCAGAACGCCTCGGATGCGGCGGTGAAGACCGCGATCTCCTCGCATCGCGACTCGATGGCGCCGTTCATGCCCTGCTTGTTGGGCACCAGCACCGGATAGGCGACGCCCGGCCGGCGCGCGATCTGCGCCATGACCTGGTCGGTGTCGGCCATCTGCGGCACCCATTTCGGCGACACGAAGCTGCCGGCCTCGACGGCGCGGTGCCCGGCCGCCGACAGCGCGTCGATCAGCGCCACCTTGGCCTCGACCGGAACCGGCCTGGCCTCGTTCTGCAGGCCGTCGCGCGGCCCCACCTCGACCAGCCGGACCTGCCTGGGAAACTTCATCGCAACCCTCCACTGACGGAGGCCATGTTACGCGATCTGGCGGACGACGAGATATGTGCCCAGCAGGAAGAGGCCTGCGAAAAACACTCTGCGGAACGTCGCGGCAGCGATGTGGCGGCGCACCACCTGCCCTATCGCCATGCCGACCAGCGCCGGCGCAAGGCCCGCCAGCGACATCGCGGCCGACGCGCCTGAGAATCCTCCGCCCTGCAGCAGGCC
>NZ_JBFWZI010000126.1:0-21331 GCF_050185545.1 Reyranella sp.
ATCCAGGCACCCCGCTTCGGCAAAGGTGCCGCCAATAGAAACCCATTGTCGGCCTGCACGGGAATACAAAATGTTGAGGTGAGTCAAAATGACACACCCAAGAGTTGTGTCCACTCCGTAGCAGCTCTGCTGGGGAGGAAATAAGAGCCCCGAACGAGGCGTGGCCTACATCACCACGTCGATCAAGTACGGCCCCTTCTGCGACATGGCGTAGGTGAGCTGCTTGGTGAGCTCCTCGAGATCGGTCGCCTTCGCCGCCGGCACGCCCATGCTCCTGGCCATGCCGCCGAAATCGAGGGTCGGGCGATCGAGCGTCAGCATGTCGATGGCGCGCGGCCCGGGGTTGGCGGCGCCGACATCGGCGAGCTGGCTGTAGAGAATCTTGTAGGAGCGGTTGGAGAAGATCATCACGCAGATGTCGAGGTTCTCGCGCGCCATCGTCCACAGTGACTGGATCGTGTACATGGCGCTGCCGTCGCCGATCATGGCGATGACCTTGCGGTCGGGGCAGGCGACCGCGGCGCCGACCGCGACGGGCGCGCCGAAGCCGATCGAGCCGCCCATGTTGTTCAGCCAGTCGTGCGGCGGCGCGCCGGCGCTGTAGGGGAAGAAGCCGCGGCCCGTGGTGACCGATTCGTCGACCACGATGGCGCCCTCCGGCAGGGTGGCGCCGAGCGCCGCGCCGAGGCCCTCCAGGGTAAACTTGCCGGTCGGACGGTCCGGCCGCCTGGCCTCGGCAACGTTGCCGGGCTTGGCGTTCATCGCGTCGAGCTCGGCGGCCAGCGCCTCGAGCGACCCCAGGGGATCGCCGTCGACCGGGCAGAGCGTCGTCACCTCGCAGCCCTCGGGCACCAGCACCGACGGCTTGCCGGGATAGGCGAAGAAGGCGGCCGGCGCCTTGGCGCCGCACAGCACCATGTGCTTTGTGCCCTTCAGCATCTCGAGCGCGGTCTCGACGACGAAGTGCAGGCGCAGCACCGGCACACGGCCGGCGCCGCGCTCGATGCGCGCCGTGCCGCCGGCGGCCTGCACCTTGCAGCCGGTCTTTGCCGCGATCTTGCCCGCGAGTTCGAGCCCGCGGGCGCGCAGCGCGCGGCCGCCGAGAAACAGCATGGCCGACTGGCCGCTCTTCAGCGCCTTGGCCGCCGCGACCACCGCCTCGTTGGCGGGCTTCTGCGGCTGCGGCGTCTCGGGTGTCTCGGCGACGCCGTCGGCCTCGGTCCAGGCAGTGTCGGCGGGCAGGATCAGGGTCGCGATTTGGCCCGGCGCGACACGGGCCGCCTGGATGGCGGCGGCGCCGTCGGTCGCCACCGTCTTGGCGGTCGGCGAGGTCTTCACCCAATGCGAGAACGGGCGGGCAATGCCTTCGATGTCGGCGGTGAGCGGGGTGTCGTACTTGATGTGATAGAGCGCGTGCTCGCCCACGATATTGACGATGCCGGAGCCTGCCTTCTTGGCGTTGTGCAGGTTGGCGGCAGCATTGGCGAGGCCAGGCCCGAGATGCAGCAGGGTCGAGGCCGGCTTGTCGGTCATGCGGTAGTAGCCGTCGGCGGCGCCGCTGCACACGCCCTCGAACAGGCCGAGCACGCAGCGCATGCCTTCGACGCGATCGAGCGCGCCGACGAAATGCATCTCCGACGTGCCGGGGTTGGCGAAGCAGACCTCGACGCCGCCTTTCACCAAGGTCCGAACCAGACTCTCCGCACCGTTCATCGCTTCCCCCAATTCCGGGCCAACAGGACGCGGAGCTTTACACGCAGACCCGCCCCCGTCGCCACCCGGGATTTTGCACGCCCGCCCCGCAGCGCCGCGGCGCGCCGCACGCAGGGCTCTCGCAAGGTACTTGCAGGGCGCGCGAGGGCGGCCCACGTTCGCGCCATGGCGATGACGCCGGAGCAGAAGTACCTGGCCGATCTCGACCGCCGGACCGAGCGTGCCCGGCGCAGCTGGCTCGAGCTTGCGGCGACCCGCACGCGCCTGCTGTCCTCCGGCTCGCCGGAGGCCGCGCTCGACGTCCTGCTCGAGATCGAAAGCGTGCAGGACGCCGAACGGCGCTATCGCAGCCTGCAGGCCGAATGCCGCGAGGCCCATGCCCAGTTTGCCCGCGTGCAGCGTTCGGGAATCAAGTAGCTTTATTTGCAAGGTATTGGCGCCTATAGTTCAAGGCCGAGATGAACGACGATTCCCTCCTCGTCGGCCGCACCTTGGTCGAGTTCGATCGCCGCGACGTGCCGATCTGGCAGGAACGCCAATCGCTGTGGGCCGAGGCCGGCGCCGATGCGGTGTCCTATGGCATCCCGCTCGACCGCCTGTTCGGCGTACCGGACTCGACGCACATAGCCGCCCACGCCCCCCTGCAGGAGGTCGCGCTGCCGGCCGTGGAAGGAGACCCCCTTGTCGAATTGGCGACGCTGTCCGAAGCGCTGGCGCTCGCCGAGGTGCCGCTCGGCCTGCTCGACACGCCGCTCTCCCACGATGCCTTCGCTCTCGCACCTCTGCCCGACGCCTGGAGCGGCGACGGTCTGGGCGCCGACTGGACCTTCGACCTGTAGCGTCGCCGGGAGTCATGGTCTTCCGGACCGCGGGCGTCTCGCCCGCTCTTCTCATGGATCATGAGCGGGCGAGACGCCCGCGGTCCGCATGAGCTAAAACAGCTGCGTCACGCGGATCGTGAAAACGGCGGACAGGTCTGACGAGGGGGCCAGGGCGGGCTGCAGATAGAGCTGGATGTCCGGCGTGACCACCAGGGTCCGGTATATGGACCACGACCAGTAGGCTTCCAGCATCGTCTCGCTCGGCCGCGCGCCAGTGCCGGCGAAGAGCGACATGTTGGTCGCGTTCCACGCCATCGCGAGGCCGATCTGATCCTGCGGGCTGCGGCGCAGCGGATCGTTCACGACACCGCCGGCGGCGATCGACGACTGGATGGCGAAGCTCGAGCGCCATGCCGTGTTGGCGCGCACGAACAGGCCCAGCCGCTCGCCGATCGGCTGGGCGGCGTTGAACGACAGGCCTTCGCTGGCGATCGGCTGGATCGTAACGCTCGGCTGGCTGTAGTAGAGCAGCGAGTAGGTGCCCTGTCCCCAGCCCGAGATCGTGGGCGACCACGCGCCGTAGCCGAACCAGGCGTACTGGCCCTGCCCGAACGTGGTCGTCTGGATGTAGCTGCCGCTGATGTCGTTGGCGTCCTGGAACCCGGCGGCCAGGGTGATCTCCCGCGTCGGGTTGACCTGGGCATAGGCGCCAATGCCCGCCTGCGCATAGTTCTGGCTGCCGTTCTGGGTCAGCGAGAAGCCGATGAAATTCACCTGCTGGTCGTTGGCGTAGGCATTGCCGTCGAAATTGGACAACGGGTACTGGCCGAAGGAGAGCGACAGCCAATTGCCCGGAAAGCTGTGCGTGTAAGTCACCTGCACGAATTGGTTGTTGGCGGTCGGCTGGTTGTTGATCGGGCTGATGAGGTTGATGGAGCCGCCGAGCGCCGTGGCATCGGTGGCGGTCAGGTAGTTGGCCGACAGGAAATGGAACTGGAAAGACCCGGCGCCGACCTCTGGAAGGTCGAACGCGGCCCAGTTCACCGCCGGCGTGAACATGGTCTGGAACGCCCCGAATCCGCCATTCGGAGTGCCCCACTGGCTCGTCAACGACGCTTCCATCGAGAAGGTAATTCCCGTCGCCTCCTCGATCTCCTGTCTCGCCCTGGCAAAGCGCCTGTGGAGATGATCGGCTTCGTCGGCGAGCGAGAGCTCATGGCGCTTCCTGGCGGCGCGGTTCTTGTCATGCACCTTGCCGACCAGACTCTGGCGCTGCGAGCCCGCCTGCTGGGCCTCGACCGGCTCCGCCGACAGCAGCGCCGCAGCCAGGACCAGGCCGCAGCGAGTCGCTGGCCGCATCGATCGCCTTTATCGGCTGGGGCCGGATCGTCCGGGTATCAGGCGGCGTCGCCCAGCTCGAGCTGCACCAGGTTGACCCAGTAGGCCGCGCCGGTCGTCAGGATCGCGTCATTGAAGTCATAGAGCGGCGAATGGACGTAGTGGCAGCCGCCCTCCTCGGCGCCACCGTTGCCGATCATGATGTAGGCGCCTGGCTTCTTCTCCAGCATGAAGGCGAAATCCTCGGCGCCGGTGATGCGTGGGGTGTTGGGATCGACCTTGTCGCGGCCCACCGTCAGCGCCGCCGCCTCGACCGCGAGGCTGGTCTGCTCGACCGAGTTGATCAGCGGCGGATAGCGCCTGAAGTACTTGTACTCGGCCTCGCAGCCGCAGGCCTGGGCGATGCCGGCGGCGACCTCGCCCAGGCGGCGCTCGAGCAACGCCCGCACCTCGGGCGTGTAGCTCCGCGCCGTGCCGCGCACCAGCGCTTCCGACGGGATGACGTTGGGCGAGCCGAACGTGCCGGCGTGGATGTGGCCGACGCTCAGCACGGCGGTCTGGGTCGGCGGCACGTTGCGGCCGACGATGCCCTGGACGGCGAGGATGAACTGCGCCGCGGGCTGCGTCGGATCGGTGCCCATGTGCGGCATGGCGCCGTGCCCGCCGGTGCCCTTGAAGGTCACCTGCCAGCTGTCGGACGCCGCCAGCATCGGCCCGGCGCAGATGGCGAAGTGGCCCTTGCTGAGACCCGGCATGTTATGCATGCCGTAGACGGCGTCGCAGTTGAAGATGTCGAACAGGCCTTCCTCGATCATCACCCGGGCGCCGCCCTCGCCCTCCTCGGCCGGCTGGAAGATGAAATGGACGGTGCCGGCGAAGTCGGGCGACGCGGCGAGATGCTTGGCGGCGCCCAGCAGCATGGTGGTGTGCCCGTCATGGCCGCAGGCATGCATCTTGTTGGCATGCACCGAGGCGTAGTCGAACTCGTTCTTCTCCTGCAGGTGCAGGGCATCCATGTCGGCGCGCAGCCCGATCGTCTTCTGCCCCGGCCGCCTGCCCTTCAGGGTGCCGACGACGCCCGTCCTGGCCAGCCCGCGATGAACCTCGATGCCCCACGAAGCGAGCTTGTCGGCGACGATCTGCGAGGTGCGCTGCTCCTCGAACGCGGTCTCGGGATGGCGATGGATGTCGCGCCGGATCGCCGTCAGGTCGGCATGGTCGGCGGCGAAGAGATCGGGCGTATAGCGGGTCATGGGGCTCCTTCGGCGGGCCGGCAGACTAGCCCGCTGAAGGCGCGGGGGTCGAGCGGATGCGCAATGGCGGTCATGGTCGCGCGTCCATGCTCGATACTCGGCACCTGACGAGTATGATGCCGGACAGTGTTCTTTACCGTTCAAATCGGGCGCAGTTGAATTCAAAATGGACTAAATTGTAACCGTTGCCCGCCGACAAGCGGAATGGTTGCATTCATAGTGCGCTCTAAAAGAGGGGCACTCGACCTGCCGTGCAAGGCAGGTGGGTTGTGGGGACTCGCATGGCACTCGTGACACAGGGCGTCCTCAAGGGCGCTCGCGACGTGTCCTTGATCAGGCAGGTCGGCGAACTGCTCCGGTCGCTGCCCGAGCAGGCGCGACTCGCCTTGGGTGTGCGCGGCGTCGCGTGGGCGGCGACCGCCGCACTCGTGGGCCTGCTGTGCGGCGCGGTGTCGTTGACTGCCATCGTGCTGTCGGTGGAAAACGCCGAGATCGCTCGCCACCGGCACCAATCGGAAGCGCTCGCCAGCCTCGATCAGGGCACGCGCACGTTGATGCGCACCATTCATCTCGTCACGTACGGTCACCTTCAGATCGGCGAGGACGAGGCGCGGCTGCGCGGCGCCTGGGCAGGCTTCGAGGCCGCGCTCCGCGATGCCTGTCCAGGCGGATCGGAGGGGCCGCAACCCGACCCCAGTCCGGCACAATCGGTCTGTGCTGCCGGCTGGGCGATGCAGGCGCTGTTGGCGCCGCAAATCGCCGCCTTCGGTCTGGCCAGCCGCCGCGTCGATCCCTCGGTGCTGGCAAAGGCAGTCGCCCTCCACGGCGCGTTCAACGACGGAAGAATGAAGGTGACGCGCGAGACCAATGCACTGATCGACCGCATGGCCTCGGACTATGGCAATGCGCTGCTGGTCCTGGCCCTCAGCACGACGGGCTTCGCGGGTGCGGGGCTGGTGTTGATCCTGCTGGTCGGGCACGCCTCGATGCGCCACTACCGGCAATGGCAGCAGGCCGCCACGGCGGCAGGCGAGGCAACGGAAGCACGCGACCTCCTGCGCGAGACGATCGAGGCGGTGCCCGCCGGCATCGTGGTCTACGATTCACAGGAACGGCTCGCGCTCTTCAACTCGGCTGCGACCAGTATCTATCCGGGGCTCAATTGGCCCGGCGCGATCGGCAGGACCTATGAGGACCTCTGTCGCGAAGTCGCCGCGCGGCTCGAAGCCGAGGGTCATAAGCCGCAACCCGTGGAGGCGTGGCTCGAGCGTCTCCGGCGCGGTGACGGGGAGCGCTCACCACAGCCGTTCGCCGGTGGCTGGCTCGAGTACAGCGAGCAGCGAACGCCCGGTGGCCGCACCGTCGGCCTGCGCCTCGACGTGACGTCCCTCGTGGAAAAGGAGCTGGAGGTCGAGCGGGCGCACGCCCGCTACCAGTCCCTGGTCGATTCGCTGTCGGACGTCGTCTACGAGCTCGACGTCGCAAACGGACGCTTCACGTTCGTCAGCCCTTCCGTCGTCGATCTGCTGGGCGTGCCGGCAGACAAGTTCATCGGCAGCCATTTCCTCGACCACGTCGCGGCCGAGTCGCGTGACAGCGTCACGCGCCACACCACCCGCAGCTATTCGCCCGACAACCATCTGACCCTCACCCGATTCCGCATGTCGACCGCCACCGGCAAGGTCCTCGACGTCGAGGTGCACGCCCGCCGGCGACTCGACGAGAACGGGCGCGTGATCAGCGTTGGCGTGATTCGGAACATAAGCGATCGCCTGCGGCTGGAACGGCGCCTTATGGAGGAGATGACCGAGCGGCGCGCGGCGCTCGATCTCCTGAAGGAGACCATGGACACGGTGCCGGCAGGTATCGTCGTCTACGACCAGCAGGACCGGCTGGTGATGTTCAACGAGGCCGCCAAGGCGGCGACCCCTGTCCTTCGAAAGCCGGGCATCATCGGCATTACCTACGAGGACCTTGCGCACGAGACGGCGCGGATGGCCGACGCGTTCGGCGCGCCCTTGCAGAACACACCGGAGGAATGGATCGATCGCTTTCGCAGCAAGGGCGCCAAGAGAATGCGCCAATCGGTCGAAGGCCGCTGGTTCGAATGGTCCGAGAAGCTCACGCCGATGGGCCGCACGGTCGGGCTGCGTGTCGACGTCACCGATCTCAAGAACCGCGAGCTCGAGCTGGAGCGCGCTCGCGGCCGCTACGAGGCCCTGGTCGATTCGGTTGCCGACGTGGTCTATGCGCTGGACAGTGCCGGCCGGTTCAGCTTCGTCAGCGCCTCGGCGGCCGAGCTGTTGGGCGCGCCGGCGGTGGGGCTGCTCGGCCAGCGATTCGTCGATTATCTCGTCCCCGAGCAGCTGGAACTTGCGATTGCCGCGGGCCGCGCCTGCTACAAATCGGCCGACGAGACGGTCCAGCAGGTGCAGCTCGACCTGCGTCGGGCCGACGGGACGATTCGTCACGTCGAGGCACGCTACCGCAAGCCCGCCGGCGGGGTCAGCGAGGAGGTCGTACAGGTCGGCACCCTTCGCGACATCAGCGAGCGCATCGACCTCGCCGAGCGTCTGCAGAAGCAGGTTGCGGAGGTCGAGCGGGCGCGCGCCGAGTACGCCGCGCTGGTCGATTCGCTGAGCGACGTGGTGGTCAAGATCGACGCCGCCAGCGGCATCATCACCTTTGCCAGCGCCGCTGCATCGCAGCTGTGGGGCTACGCGCCGTCGGAGCTGATCGGCAGGCGGGTCTTCGACTTCGTCGCGGCAGAAGATCTGGATCGGGTGATGAGCGAGGCGCAGTCCGCGCTCGGCGACATGGGCAAGATCAAGCAGATGCAGTGCCGCACCCGCACCCGCAGCGGCGAGGAGCGCCATGTCGAAGTTCGCTTCAGCTCGATGCCAGGCCCGGACGGCAAGCAGGCCGTCGTCGGCGTAACTCGTGACATCGAGCAGCGCATCCAGATGGAGCGTCGCCTGGCCGAGGAAGTCGCTCGACTGCGTGCCATCGTGGAGTCGCAGGGCACGATGATCTGCATGACCGACGCCCATCTCAACGTGATCATGGTGAACCGCGAGTTTCAGCGCTTCTGGGGCGGCGTCACCGAAGCGGAGATCGTCGGCCGCAATCTACACGACACTGCGATCGGCACCGGACTCGACCCGGAACAGCTTGGGCGCTGGTCGACCGGCGACTCCCGGAAACCGGTTCGCTTTAGACGCACCAAGGTCGACGACGAGGGCCGCGAGCGCATCGCCAGCGTGACGGCGAGCCCGGTATTCGATGAAGGGGGAACACTGCGTCAGATCGTCTTTCTCTCGGTCGACGACACCGAGCGATTCGAGACCGAGCAGGCGCTGCTCGACGCCGAGCGGCTGAAGACCGTGGGCGAGATGGCAGCGACGCTGGCCCACGAGATCAGCCAGCCGCTGCAGGTGATCGAGATCGCGCGTACCGCGGTCGAGGACGAGATCGAGCAGGCGCGCGAAACCGGAGCCGCGATCGACGCCGAGTTCGTCGGCGGCAAGATCGCCCGCATCGGCCAGCAGCTCGAGCGGGCCGGACGGATCGTCGACGAGCTGAGGGCCTTCGTCCGAGGCGTCGCCGAAGAAGCGGCAACTCCCTTCGATCTCGGGGTGGCCGTGCGAGATGCGGTCGATCTCACCGGCCATGCCGTGCGCCGGGCGGGTGCCGTGCTGACCGCCTCGGTCGAGGACGGTCTTCCGCCCGTGCTGGGCCACGTCGGCCGGCTGGAGCAGGTCCTCGTCAATCTCATCAACAACGCGCGCGACGCCGGCGCGCCGCTTATCGAGGTCCGCGCCGGCGTGTTGCAGCGAGAGGGGCGCGCACTGATGCGCATCACTGTCGAGGATACCGGCCCCGGCATCGCCGCACATCTGCTGCCACGCCTGTTCACGTCGTTCATCACTACCAAGCCGCGCGGCAAGGGAACCGGCCTCGGCCTGCGCATCTGCCGCCGCATCGTCGAGGAGATGGGCGGCACGATCACGGCCGCCAACCGATCGCAAGGCGGCGCCTGCTTCGAGATCCTGCTGCCCGCCCGGCCTTCACTCTCCGGATCGAGCTTGCGATGAGACGCTTCGCTGCGCTCAGGACGACAAAAGTTTGGACGTCGGCCTAAGGAATGGCGCTTCAACCCAAGACAGCACCGCCCTACGCCGCGCCGGCAATCTCGATGATCCTGGGCAGCATCTCTTCCTTCCAACCGCGGATTCCCACCGTGGTCAGGACGATCCGGTCATTCAGGCCGAGAATGAAGCGGGGCGTGACATTGGGGCGCTGAGCTCCCTCGTCGCTCATCAGGAACTCGGTGAGGATCCAACGCGAATCCGTTGTCCAATGCTGCTCCACGAGCATCGTCGCAACGCTCGCGGTATGCACGACACGATAGTCGAGCTTCTTGAACGGTTCGGATTTCACGAACCCGGGTTCGTACTGGGCACGCCAGATCTTGCAGCCGGCTCAGAGTTCGTTGCCGACGAACACCAGCATCGGCCGGCCAGCCTGCGCCATCGCAGCCCGGACAACGTGCGGCAGGGTCAGCGTTCCGAGCAGCATCGTACGCCTGTTCAACAACATCGGACTGCCTTTCAATTGACGACACGGTCTGCGAGCTCGCCCGAGTGGTTGTCGGCACGAGTCAATCCCCTTCTCATCATCACGCTGATGATTTAGAAAACACTAAAGTTAGTCAAGCGTGGCAGCGAGCAGAGAGTGCATATGGCGATGATTCGCAACTGGATCCGGGCCTCGGTTGGCGCCGCTTTGTCCATCGCGGCATCGTCCGGCGCGCACAGTGCCGACGCCGCCAAGGGCGAACGGGTCTTCCAGCAGTGCAAGACCTGCCACACCGTGGAGAAAGGCGGCAAGATGGCCGTCGGGCCCAACCTGTACCGGGTGTTGGGCCGCAAGGCGGGCGCGCTCGAGGGCTTCAGCTACTCGGAGGCGATGCGGAGCTCGGGTCTGGTGTGGGACGAAACGTCGCTCGCGGAATACCTCAAAGACCCGAGGAAGCGCATCCCGGGCAACAAGATGGTGTTCGCGGGTCTCAAACGGCAGGAGCAGATCGACGACCTGATCGCCTACCTGACGAAGATGAGCGACTAGCGGTTGGCCGGCAATAGATGTCGGTCAGGGCCTTCATCAAAAGCTGGGCAGGGCCCTTGGTCAGGCGATAGTGCATCGAGCGGGAATCGCGACGTACGTCGACGATTCCCAGCCGCTTGAGCCCGGCGAGATGCTGCGACAACGCCGAGGGACTGAGCCCGAGCCGCTCGCCGAGGTCACCGACCTTCCTCTCGCCGTCGCTGAGCTGGCACAGAATGAGGAGCCGATTCCGGTTGGCGAGCGCCTTCAGGAGCCTGGTCGCCGCGGTCGCGCTCTGCTCGAGCAGACGGAGATCGATTTTCGCCATTGCCTCGTCGCCTCCCGTTATGCTTTATTTCAGAAAATACTAAAATATCATCGTAGCCGTTCGACGCTTAAGGCCGTGCAACAAGTCGGTCAAGGCGGGGAGGAATAGCATGCCTTTGCTACGCATTGTCGGCGGAGTGGTGTTCGCGATCCTCGTGGCCGTGCCGACCATGGCACAACAGCGGCCGCCCCTGCAGATCGAGGGCGCGGCGACGCCGCAGCCATGGCAGCGCTACGGCGACTGGACCAAGGCGCACTGGGCCAGCTACAACACGCTCGCCAGGCGCGACGTCACGCCGCCGCGCGGGACGGAAATCGTGGTCGAAACGGTCTCCGGCGAGCCGGCCAAGGGGCAGAAGCTCGCTTTCGATCGCCGGCGCGGCGGCGGCTGTCTCGCGTGCCACATCATGGGTCCCAAGACGCAAGCCCTGCCGGGCAGCGTGGGACCCGACCTGTCCGAAATCGGATCGGCCGGCCGAACCGACCAGTGGCTGTTCAACTACGTGTTCGATCCGCGCGTCTACAACCCGGATTCGGTGATGCCGCCTTGGGGCAGGCACGGCTTCTACAACGAGGGCGAGATCCGCGACATCGTCGCGTTTCTCAAGACCCTGAAGACGCCCATCACTTTCGCCGATCCGCTGAACGACCCGGCCAGGCGGGCGAAGCCCGTCGAGGACCGCGACCCCCTCGATCCTTTCGTGAACCCGGGTGCCGACCACATCGAGACAGGTGCGGCCCTGTTCAACAAGCCCGGTCCGAACGGCAAGGCATGCATCGCCTGCCACGCCAACCCGGCCGTCGCGTTCAAGCGGTGGGCAGTCGAGATGCCGAAATGGGAGCCGCGACTCGACAAGGTCCTCGGCGCCGAGGAGTTCATCGCCCGTCACGCCAAGGCGACGATGGATGCCGACTATGCCATGCAGTCGATGGCCAATACCGACCTGTCGGTCTATCTGCACAGCTTGGCCTTCGGCGAACCGATCAGGATCGACCTTTCATCGCCCGCCGCCAAAGCGGCCTTCGAGCGCGGCGAGGCACTCAGCAAGGTCAAGATCGGGCAATTCAACCTGGCGTGCACCGATTGCCATCAGCGCGGCGCGAACAACTGGTTGCGCGGCCAGTGGCTGGGCGAGGCCCGCGGCCAATTCGACCATTTTCCGACATGGCGCACCAGCAAGAACGAGCTGTGGGACATCCGCAAGCGCTTCCAGTGGTGCAACGTCCAGGTCCGCGCCGACGAGCTTCCAACGGACGCGGCGGAATACGGCGAGCTCGAGCTCTACCTGCGCAAGATGAACGAAGGCCTGAAGCTCGCCGCACCCAACATTCGTCATTGAAGGCAAGGAGGATCACCATGATAGCCCATCGACCTGTCCCCATCGGCCGCCGCAGCGCGCTCGCGCGGGCTGGTTGGAGCGGGCTTGCAGCAATTGCCGGCGTGATGGCGGCGCGCGGTGCCGCGGCCACGCCGGATGCCGTCAAGGAGTGGCTCGGCACGCTGGCCAAGGGCACGCCCGCCGACGGCAAGGTGACGATCAAGGCACCGGAGATCGCCGAGAACGGCAATGCCGTGCCGGTGACCGTGAGCGTCGAGAGCGAGATGAGCGACAAGTCCTACGTCAAGGCACTCCACGTCGCTGCCGACGGCAATCCCAATCCCGGCGTGGCCTCCTACGCGTTCACGCCGATGAGCGGCAAGGCCGAGGTCCAGCTCCGTGTGCGCATGGCGCAGACACAGAAGCTGGTCGCCGTCGCGGAGCTCAACGACGGCTCGCTGTTCATCGCCACGCGAGAGGTCAAGGTCACGATCGGCGGCTGCGGCGGCTGAAGCACGCGAAGGAGCATTCCATGTCGAACGATATCAAGCCCCGCGTTCGCGTCCCGAACAAGGCGAAGAAGGGCGAGGTGATCGAGGTCAAGACGCTGATCACGCATCCGATGGAGTCGGGACAGCGCAAGGGCGCCGACGGCGCTCTGGTGCCGCGCCTGATCGTCAGCACCTTCGAGGCCTCCTACAACGGCAAGCCGGTGCTCAGCGCCAGGCTCGAGCCCGCCATCTCGGCCAATCCCTACATGTCGTTCTGGGTCAGGGTCGAGGAAAGCGGCACGCTCAAGCTGACCTGGACCGACGACGACAAGCAAAGCTGGTCGAGCGAAACCAGGATCGAGGTCGCGTGAGACTCGCTCGCCGCGAGCTTCTGCAGGTCGCTGCCGCCACGGCCGTGCTGGCGGCCGGTGGCTCGACGCACGCGCAGACAGGCCGACCGACTCAGGACGACCTGCTGCGCTTCAAGGCGGTGGGCCAGCTCACCCTGCTGAACTTCACCGACCTGCACGCCCAGCTCGTACCGATCCATTTTCGCGAGCCGACGGCCAACATCGGCGTCGGCGCGGCACGCGGTCTGCCACCGCACCTCGTCGGCGAGCGGCTGCTCGAGGCGTTCAAGCTCGGCCGTGGGACGGCCGACGCCTATGCACTCGCGGCGACCGATTTCGAGGCGCTGGCCCGCCGCTTCGGGCGCATCGGTGGGCTGGACCGCTTGGCCACCTTGGTCAAGGCGATCCGCGCCGAACGGCAGGGCCGCGTGCTGCTGCTCGATGGCGGCGATACGTGGCAGGGCAGCTACACTTCGCTGCAGACCGGCGGCGCCGACATGGTGCGGGTCATGAACGCGCTCGGCGTCGACGCCATGACCGCCCACTGGGAATTCACCTACGGCGCCAGGCGCGTCGAGGAGCTGGTCAGCGAGCTCGCGTTCCCGTTCCTCGCCGGCAACGTCAAGGACGCGACCTGGGGCGACCCGGTGTTCAAGGCATCGATGGTCGCCGAGTGCGGAGGCCTCAGGATCGGCGTGGTCGGCCAAGCCTTTCCCTATACGCCGGTCGCCAACCCGCGCTACATGATTGCGGACTGGTCGTTCGGCATCGAGGAGGAGAGGGTCGCCGCCGAGGTCTCGCGGCTGCGCGCCGAGGGTGTCGATCTCGTCGTGCTGCTCAGCCACAACGGCTTCGATGTCGATCGCAAGCTCGCCGCCCGCGTCAAGGGGATCGACGTCATCCTCACCGGCCACACCCACGACGCCATACCCGGCGTGATCAAGGTCGGCGACACGCTGCTGGTGGCGTCGGGCAGCCATGGCAAGTTCCTGGCGCGGCTCGATCTCGAGGTGCGGGAGCGCCGCATCGCGAACTACGCATTCCGGCTGATTCCCGTGCTGTCCGATTCGATCACGCCTGACCCCGAGATGGCCGCGCTGGTCGCCGACATCCGCCGGCCGCATGACACCGCTCTGGCACGCGTGGTCGGCGGCACCGAATCGCTGCTCTACCGCCGCGGCAACTTCAACGGCACGTTCGACGATCTGATCTGCCAGGCGCTGTTGTCGGAGCGCGACGCCGAGGTCGCGCTGTCGCCGGGCTTCCGCTGGGGCGCCACGCTGCTGCCGGGCCAGGCGATCACGATGGAGGACGTCTACAACCAGACCGCCATCACCTACCCGGCCGCATACCGCACCAGCATGACCGGCGCGGTCCTGAAGCAGGTGATGGAGGACGTCGCCGACAACCTGTTCAACCCCGATCCCTACTATCAGCAGGGTGGCGACATGGTGCGCGCGGGCGGTCTCGCCTACACCCTCGATATCGCCAAGCCGGCCGGCCAGCGCGTCTCCGACATGGTGCTGCTGCGAACCGGCGAGAAGGTCGAGGCCGGCAAGACCTACGCGGTAAGCGGATGGGCGTCGGTCAACGAGGATACGGAGGGCCCGCCGATCTGGGACGTGGTGGTTCGCCATCTGGCGAAAAGCGGCGCCGTGCGCATCGAGCCCAATCGGCATGTCCGCGTGGTAGGCGCCGATTCGGCCGGCCTGGTCGGCGGCTGAGGGTATCCGGAGGTCGTGGTGATGCATAAGGCGAAGACGGGTGCCCGGCGGCGCGAGTTCCTTGGACGGGGATTTGCCGCGGCCGGGATCGGCATCATGGCGGCTCATCATGCCAAGATCGCGGCTGCGAACGGCGGCCTCGACGGAGCGCCGCTCGAGGTGCCGGATTGGACCCGGATGCTCGGCTCAGGCGTCACGGCATCACCCTATGGCGTGCCGTCGGAGTATGAGAAGAACGTGATTCGCCGCAATGTGCCGTGGCTCACCGTGTCCGAGCAGGCGTCGGTCAGCTTCACGCCACTCCACGAGCTCGACGGCATCATCACACCGTCGGGATTGTGCTTCGAGCGCCATCACGGCGGCGTGCCGACCATCGACCCCGAGCAGCACCGCCTGGTGATCCACGGCATGGTGCGAGAGCCGCTGATCTTCACCATGGCCGACCTCGTGCGCTTCCCCTCGGTGAGCCGCATCCATTTCATCGAGTGCCCGGCCAATGGCGGCATGGAATGGAAGGGCGCTCAGATGGCGGGCGTGCAGTTCTCGCACGGCATGGTCCATTGCTGCGAGTGGACCGGCGTCAGGCTGTCGACGCTGCTCGACGAGGCTGGCATTCAGGCCGGGGCGAAATGGATCCTCGCGGAGGGCGCCGATGCGGCGGCGATGACGCGCTCCATCCCGATCGAGAAGGCGCTCGACGACATCATCGTCGCCTATGCCCAGAACGGCGAGCGCATCCGGCCCGAGCAGGGCTATCCGTTGCGCCTGGTCGTGCCCGGCTGGGAGGGCAACGTCCAGGTGAAGTGGCTGCGCCGCCTCAAGCTCGGCGACAAGCCGTGGCAGCATCGCGAAGAGACCTCGAAGTACACCGACCTGATGCCGGACGGCACGGCGCGGCAATTCACCTTCGTGCAGGAAGCCAACTCGGTCATCACCGCGCCGTGCCCGGAGAAGCCTTTGAAGGCCAAGGGCTTTCACGAGATCCGCGGCATCGCCTGGAGCGGTCGTGGCAGGATCACGCGCGTCGACGTCTCGTTCGACGGCGGCGCGAACTGGCAGACCGCGGCGCTGCAGGAGCCGGTGCTCGACAAGTGCCTGACCCGCTTCCGCCTGCCCTGGCGCTGGCAGGGCGAGCAGGCCTTCCTGCAGTCGCGCGCCATCGACGAGACCGGCTACGTGCAGCCGACGATCGCCGGCTTGCGCAAGATGCGCGGCGTCAATTCCGTCTATCACAAGAACGCGGTCCACACCTGGCGGGTGAACCCGAACGGCAGCATCGACAATGTGCAGATTCTCTAGCGCCCTCGCCGTCGCTGTGCTGCTGGCGTCCGGCGCGGTCGCCCAGCAGCGCCACGACATCGGCACGCCGATCACGGACCGGCAGATCGCGCCGTGGAACATCGACGTGCGGGGAGACGATGGCCAGGGCCTGCCGCCGGGCCGCGGGACGGTCGCCGAGGGCGAGAAGCTCTATCTCAAGCAGTGTGCTTCCTGCCACGGCGAGTTCGGCGAGGGCAACGGCCGGTGGCCGGAGCTGATGGGCGGCAAGGGCACGCTCAAGGGCGAAGATCCGCGCAAGACGATCGGAAGCTACTGGCCCTACGCGGCGACGGTGTTCGACTACGTGCGGCGGGCCATGCCATTCAGCGCGCCGCAGTCGCTGAGCGACGACGAAACCTACGCGATCGTCGCCTACCTGCTGAACATCAACGATCTCCTGCCAGCCGAAGCGACCCTGGACGCAAGGACGCTGGCGGCGATCGAGATGCCCAATCGCAACGGCTTCATCGCCGGCGACCCGCGTCCCGACGTAAAGACCGAGGCCTGCATGAAGGATTGCAGGAATGGTCCCGTCGAGATCCTCAGCGACCTGGCGCGCACCCTGGGCGTAACGCCCGATCAGAAGCCGAAGGATTGACCATGCTCCTCAAACGAGCCCTGTTCTGTACAGCCATGCTGGTCGCAGCGACATCGCCGGCAGTCGCCGAGGAGAAGGTCCATCGTCTCGCCCTGCAGGTCAGCGACGGCACGGCCGACAAGATGACTGCCGTGCTCAACGTGGCGGGCAACGTGGCGCGGCTCTATGCTGACAAGGGCGAAGAGGTCGAGATCCGCATTGTCGCCTTCAATGCCGGCCTCAACATGCTGCGGACCGACAAGTCACCGGTTCTTGAGCGTCTCAAGTCGATCTCGGAGAGCATGCCCAACGTGACCTTCGAAGCCTGCAACAACACGCGTCTGGGCATGGCCAAGGCCGAGGGCAAGAAGCCGGAGGAGATTCCGATCTTTGTCAGGGCGGCCATCGTCGAGGCGGGAGTCGTTTCCCTGATCGAGCTCGCCGAGAAAGGCTGGGTGATCGTCCGGCCTTGACGGGGCCGGCGGAGGCCACCTCGCGGCGGGCAGGGCTCTCGAGGGCCTTCCTCACCGGCCGACGCGGTGGGCATCATGGGTAGGTCGAGGAAAGGGAGGAGCAAATGCCAAGGACAGACATCATCAAGGCATCGCGACGCAACCTTCTGAAGGGCGCCGGAGCGGTTGCCGTCGGATCGGCCGCCTTTGGGGCGTCGCTGGCGCCGACCGGCGTCGCCCTCGCGCAGGGGGCACCGGCCGCCAAGGGCCCCAAGCTTCTCGAGATGGAAGGCAAGGCCAAGCTCGTCGTGCTGGGCGACAAGCCGCTCAACGCCGAGACGCCTGCCGAGTGGACCGACGACGACGTCACGCCGATCGACAAATTCTTCATCCGCAACAACGGCCTCGTGCCCGACGCGCCGGCCGACGCCAAGGCGTGGAAGATCAAGATCGACGGCGAGGTCGACAAGCCGATGGAGATCGCGCTGGGCGATCTCATGAGCCGTTTCCCCAACGTCTCCTACAAGATGATGCTGGAGTGCGGCGGCAACGGGCGGTCGTTCTTCTCGCCCGAGGCGCGCGGCAACCAATGGACCAACGGCGGCGCGGGCTGTGCCGAATGGACCGGCGTGCGGCTTGCCGACGTGCTGAAGGCGGCCGGCGTCAAGCCGAGCGCGGTCTACACCGGCCACTACGGCGCAGACCCGCACTTGAGCGGCGACGCCAGCAAGCCCTCGATCTCGCGCGGCGTGCCGATCGCCAAGGCGATGGAGCCGCACACGCTGATCGTCTTCAAGATGAATGGCCAGGACCTGCCGCTGATCCATGGCGCGCCAGTGCGCCTGATCGTGCCGGGATGGGCGGGCTCGTCCTCGACCAAATGGCTCACCCGCATCTGGGTGCGCGACAAGGTGCATGACGGGCCCGGCATGGGCGGCTTCTCCTATCGCCTCGCGAAGACACCCATCGTCCCCGGCAGCAAGGGCGATCCCAAGGACACGGTGATCCTCGAAGCGATGCCGGTGCGCTCGGTCATCAGCTTCCCCGCCGACGGCACGAAGCTCGCCGCAGGCACGAAGAAGCTCGATTTGCGCGGTCACGCCTGGGCCGGCGAGAACGAGGTCAAGTCGGTCGACATCTCGATCGACTATGGCGTCACCTGGAAGCCGGCCAAGGTCGATGCGCCGCCGAACAAGTACGCCTGGCAGCGCTTCTCCACGTCTCTCGATCTGCCGTCGGCCGGCTACTTCGAGGTGTGGGCCAAGGCGACCGACAGCAAGGGCGTCACGCAGCCCTTCGTTGCCGGCAACTGGAACCCGCAGGGCTACGGCGGCAATCCGATCAGTCGCATCCGGGTCCTTGTCGCCTCTTGACCCGGGTCACCATCACGCATGCCGTCGTCATCACCCTGACGGCGACGTTTCTCCTGCTCGCCGCCGATCGCGCCGGCGAGCTGCGCAAGAACCGGTCGGCCTACGTGCCGCCGGCCAGGCCGGCGGCCGTCGCGCCGCCGGCGGTCGACGCCGACAAGGGAAAACCACCGCCACACAGCGACTCGGTCGACGACCTGCCGGAGGGCAAGGGCCGCGAAGCCACCTTCTATACATGCACGGCCTGCCACGGCGTGGCGCTGATCAAGGCGCAGGGCCTGACGCGCGACCTTTGGGACTCCACATTCGACCTGATGCTCGAGCGGCACAAAATGGCGCCGGTGAAACCCACCGAGCGCGCCGAGATTCTCGACTATCTCGCCGAGCAGTTCCCGCCGCGCCGCAAGGGCCGTGGCGGCGACAATCCCTTCCTCAAGTAGCCATCGTTCATCTCCCTGCCTTCTTCGGGTCCGCGGTCTCGAGCTCTCCGAGCGTGGCCGCAACCGATGCCTCCGCAACACCGTGACGGGTCAGGACCTGGACCAGGATGGGCCGCTGCCCCTTCAGCACCTTGCGCAGGGCCAGCGGCCAAGCGAACCAGCCCGCGCGATCGACCTCCGGGAACTCCTGCCGTCTGCCGGATCGGGGCGGCCATTCAATCGTGAACAGGTTGCTCCTGACGAGCGATGCGTCCAGCTCCTGCTCGATCGCCCAGGAATAAATCGTCTTACCGCCGGGCTGCCTGACGGGCACAAGCTCCTCGAAGGCGCCGTCCAAAGTGAAACCCGTCTCCTCCGTGAACTCGCGTCTTGCCGCCTGGAGCTTCTCCTCGCCTTCGACGAGCTCCCCCTTGGGGATGGACCACGCGCCGTCGTCCTTCCTCGCCCAGAAAGGTCCGCCCGGATGCACGAGAAGGAGCTCGGGTACGGCGGAGCGCATCCGATAAACGATGATTCCAGCGCTTTGCTTCTTCGGCATGATTGGTCCCCCCGGAGACTGGCCCGACGCCCCTCCTTGTCCCGACGAGCTGTGCGCATATCGATCATGACATCGCCCAACTGCCGCGCTACACCCCGCCGCCATGCTTCTGTTCCCCGCCATCGATCTCAAGGACGGCAAGTGCGTGCGCCTTCTCCGCGGCGACATGGCGCGTGCCACCGTGTTCAACGACAGCCCGGCCGCCCAGGCCAAGGCGTTCGCCAATGCCGGCTGCGAATGGCTGCATCTGGTCGACCTGAATGGCGCGGTCGAAGGCCATCCTGTCAATCGCGCCGCGGTCGAGAGCATCCTGGCCGAGGTCAAGGTGCCGGCCCAGCTGGGCGGCGGCATCCGCACCATCGAGAGCATCGCGCAATGGATCGAGGCCGGCGTGAAGCGGGTCATCCTGGGCACGATCGCGGTGAAGGAACCCGGCCTGGTCAAGGCGGCCTGCCGGCAATGGCCGGGCCAGATCGCGGTCGGCATCGATGCGCGCGACGGCATCGTCGCGGTCGACGGCTGGACCAAGCAGAGCACGGTCCGAGCCCTCGACCTGGCGCTGCGCTTCGAGGACGCCGGCGTGGCGGCGATCATCTACACCGACATCGACCGCGACGGCGCCATGGGCGGGGTCAATGTCGACGCCACCATCACGCTGGCCCAGCATCTCACCACGCCGGTCATCGCCTCGGGCGGCGTGAGCTCGCTCGACGACCTGCGCGAGCTGCGCCCGGCCGAGGAGTACGGAATCATCGGCGCCATCGTCGGCCGCGCCCTCTATGACGGCCGGGTCACGGTGCCCGACGCCATCCGCGTCCTGAACGGCGAGTAAGGGCGATCCTTCGAGAAAGTCTCGTTCGGTTCTCACAGAAGAATTGGCCACAGATGAACACAGATAAACACCGATGAAGATGGATGGAACTCAAAGCGGCATTCTCCGGATCGCGCTACGGCGCTCTCACGCCGGGTCATGCCTCCGTGTTCATCTGTGTTCATCTGTGGCTATTTTCTTGCTCAAGCGCTGAAGCAGGACGGTTCAGGCCTCGCGTTGGAGGCGAAGTGTCAGGTGGCCGCCTTTTCATAGGTGGGCACCAGCCGTGACAGCAGGTAGTCGGCGGCAACGATCGGCGGATAGTGGGCCACGCCGCCCTGCACGCAGCTCGGGATACAGGCCACGACGGCGTCGGGATTGGGATCGAGAAAGAAGACCACCGAGTAGCGGTCGCGCCCGTGCGGACTGACCACGCGATGCGGCGTCGAGACGTAGGTGTCGTTGGTCCACCGCATCAGGCAGTCGCCGATGTTGCAGATCAGCGCGCCCGGCACGTGCGGCGCCTCGATCCAGTCGCCCGATCGCGTGCGCACGACGAGGCCCTTAACCTCGTCGACGGCGAGCAGGGTGAGGTTGCCGTAGTCGGTGTGCTCACCGGCGCCCAGCTGGCCGGCCGGCGGCTCGCCGTCGACCGCGGGATAGTGCAGCAGCCGCAGGATCGCCATCGGCCGGTCGAGCTTGTCCTCGAAGAACAGCCGGTCGAGCCCGAGATCGACGGCGAAGGCGCGATGGATGTCGCGGCCCAGCCGGTGCACGCGGCCGAAATAGTCGAGCATGGTCTCGCGAAAGCCCGGCAGGTCGGGCCACGGATTGCGATGACGGAACGGCTTGCCGGCGAGAAGCTCGGGATCGTCGGGGGCGAGATCGAGGCCGATATTGTAGCACTCCTTGCGGTCGGGACGCGTCCCCGGCGCCAGCGTCTCGCCACCCAGCGGGATGTGGCCGCGATTCCCCGCCGGACCGGAGTAGCGCACCGGATCCTGGACCGAGCGCGGCGCGGCGAAGAAGGCGGCCGATTGCCGAAACACCTGGGCAAGCAGCGACGACGGGATGCCGTGGCCGGTGACATAGAAGAAGCCGATGTCGCGGCAGGCCCGGCCGATCGTCCGCGCCGCCGCCCGCTCGCCCGCCGGCGTGCCGGCCAGCAGCGCCGCGATGTCGATGATGGGGATGCGGGATGCGGACGACATCGTACGGGCTCCAATTCTTCTCCTCCCCAGCTTCGCTGGGGAGGTGTCGCCGTCTTACGGCGACGGAGGGGTCATGTCTCGGGTGGAAACTCGAATGACCCTTGACCCCTCCGCCCCGTATGACGGGCACCTCCCCAGCGACGCTGGGGAGGAGAATGAAGAGTCGGCCC
>NZ_JBFWZI010000127.1:0-21026 GCF_050185545.1 Reyranella sp.
GATCTTCCCGGCGTGGCTGAAGCACACCGTCCCCGCCAACGACGCCCAGAGCGACCGCATCAGCATCTCGTTCAATCTCATGTTCAAGAACTTCAGCGAGACCATGGCCGCACCCCTGTGGGACGCGACGGCGGGGAAGACCGGGGGGTAGCTCATTCTCCTCCCCGGCTTGCTGGGGAGGTGCATGAGTCACGCCCCGCCCAGCCCGAACTCCTCGGCCAGCAGCTCGTACGAGCGCTTCCGCTTCTCGAAGTCGTAGCAGATCGTCACCGCCATGATCTCGTCGACGCCGTAGGCGCCGGCATGCATCTCGAGGCCGGCGCGCACCGTCCGGGGCGAGCCGACGACGGAGCGGCGGCGCAAGGCGGGCAGGATGCGCTCGGCGCCGGGTTCGCGGGCGGCTTCCAGCGCCTCCTCGACCGATGGCACTGGCCCCGCCTCGCCGCGGGTGCGCAGGCGCATCGCCCAGACCTCGCGGCTCCTGGCCAGCAGATCGGCCTCCTCGTCGGTCTCCGCGCACAGCACAGAGATCGCCATCATCGGCACCGGGCTGGCATGCAGCGACGACGGCTTGAAATGCTCGATGTAGGCGCGCGTCACGCGGTCGCCGCCGTCCGGATTGATGAAATGGGCGAAGCAGAACGGCAGGCCGAAATGCGCCGCCAGCGCCGCGCTGTCGTCGCTCGAGCCCAGCAGCCAGACATCCGGCGCGCTCTCGCCGACCGGCTGCGCCGTAACGCCGAAGCCCTCGTGCCTGGGCGGCAGCGCGTCGTGCAGCCACGAGACCAGGTCGCGCACCTGGTAGGGGTAGTTGTCGGCGCTGCTCCAGTTCGGCTTGCCGTCGGCCAGGATGCGCATGGTGCGCTGATCGCTGCCCGGCGCGCGGCCGATGCCGAGGTCGATGCGGCCCGGGAACAGGGTCTCGATCATGCGGAAATTCTCCGCCACCTTGTAGGCGCTGTAGTGCGGCAGCATCACGCCGCCCGAACCGATGCGCATGCGCGACGTCAGGCCGGCGACCCGCGTGATCAGCACCTCGGGCGTCGAGCCGGCGAGCGCCTCGCTGCTGTGATGCTCGGCCAGCCAGTAGCGCGTGTAGCCCAGGCGATCGCAGAGCTGCGCCAGCTCGAGCGTCTCGCGCACCGCGTTGGCGGCGGTCCCGCCCTTGCGGATCGGCGACTGATCGAGAACGCTGAGACGGAGACCTGACGACACGATGGCGACGGGCGATGGGGGCGATGGGGTTGGCCTAGAGGCCCTTCTTGCCCATGGCCAGGAACTTCTCCTGCCGGCGCGCCCGCAAGGTGTCGGCATCGAGCTGGACCAGCTCGGCCACCGCCTCGGTCAGGACCTTGCCGACGACATCGATCGTCTCGTCGGGCGAACGGTGCGCGCCGCCCATCGGCTCGGGAATCACGTCGTCGATCACGTCGAGCTTCTTGAGATCGGCCGCCGTCATCTTCATCGCGTCGGCGGCGTCCTGCGCATTCTCGTTGGAGCGCCACAGGATCGAGGCGCAGCCTTCCGGCGTGATCACCGAGTAGACCGAGTTCTCCAGCATGTAGACGCGGTCGGCCGAGGCGATGGCGAGCGCGCCGCCCGAGCCGCCTTCGCCGATCACCACGCTGACCAGCGGCACGCCGAGCGAAAGACAGGTGTCGATCGAGCTGGCGATCGCCTCGGCCTGGCCGCGCGCCTCGGCGTCGAGGCCGGGATAGGCGCCCGGCGTGTCGACCAGCGTGACCACCGGCAGGTGGAAGCGGTCGGCGAGCTTCATCAGCCGCTGCGCCTTGCGATAGCCCTCCGGCCGCGGCATGCCGAAATTGTGCTTGATGCGTGAATCGGTATCGTCGCCCTTCTGCTGGCCGAGCACGACGACGCTGCGGCCGCCCAACCGGCCGACACCGCCCACCACTGCGGCATCCTCGCCGAACGCCCGATCGCCGGCGAGCGGCATGTAGTCGGTGATCAGGCGATCGATGTAGCGTTGGGCATGCGGCCGTTCGGCATGACGCGCCACCTGGACGCGCTGCCAGGGCGTCAGCTTGGCGTAGGTCGCCCGGAGCTGCTTCTGCACCTTGTCCTGCAGGCGCATGACTTCCTCGGCGATATCGACATCGCCCGAGTTCGGCAGGTGCCTGAGCTCGGCAATCTTGCTCTCGAGATCGGCGATCGGCTTCTCGAAGTCGAGATAGGTGGCCATTCGCGGTCAGATGTCGCCTTTCACCGGAATCCTGTCAACCGGCCGCGGTGCGGCGTCGACGCCGCGCCAGGGGATGCTTGTCCTGCACCAGGGACCGCAGCTTTTCATCCAGGACATGGGTGTAGATCTGGGTCGTTGCAATGTCGGCGTGACCCAGCATCAGCTGCACGCTGCGCAGATCGGCGCCGCCCTCCAGCAGATGGCTGGCGAAGGCATGGCGCAGCACATGCGGCGAGACGCGCGCCGGATCGATGCCGGCGGCGAGCGCCGCGTCCTTGAGGAGTTGCGCGAAACGCTGGCGCGTCAGGTGGCCGGTCCGGCCGCGCGAGGGGAACAGGAAGCGCGAGCTTCCGCCCTCGCCGAGTGCCGCCGCGCGGACATGCAGCCACGACGCAATCGCCTTGCGCGCCGGGTCGCTGAGCGGTACCAGGCGCTCCTTGTCGCCCTTGCCGCGCACGATCAGCATCATGGGATCGCGCTCGACGGCGACCAGCGGCAAGGTCACCAGCTCCGAGACCCGAAGCCCGGTCCCGTAGAGGATCTCCAGCAGGGTCGCCATGCGACCGCCATCGACGCCGCCCTTCGTGCGCGCCGCCTCGATCAACCGGTCGACCTCGTCGCGCGACAGGACCTTAGGCAAGGGCCGCCCCAGCCGCGGCGAATCGAGTGCGCTCGCCGGATCGTCCTCGCGCAGCTGCTCGGCCAGCAGGAAACGAAAGAGCTGGCGGATCACCGACAGGCGGCGCGCGACCGTGCGCGGCGTCATGCCGACATAGTCGAGCGACTTCAGGTACGCGCGCAGCGCGTCGGCGTCGGCGGTCAGCGGCTTCTGCTTGCGCCGCGCCAGAAAGGTCTCGAGGCTCCGAAGATCGTTGGCGTAGGCGGTCTCCGTGTTGCGCGAGGCGCCCCGCTCCGCCGTCAGCATCTCGATGAAGGCCTGCGCCTCGCGCGACAGCGGCGGCGGCTTGCTCCTCACCGCCGGCTCACAGTCCGTAGGCCATCGCCGTCTCGATGGCGAACAAACGCGCGGCATGATCCTCGCCGGCCATGCGCAGAGCGCGCACGATCGCCCCGGCGCCGGCGGGACTGAACTCGGCGAGCGGCGTCTCGCCTGCGGCAATCGAGGCCAGCAGGGAGGCTTCGGCGCGGCGACGCCCGGCGCCGGCGGCCTGCAAGGCCTGCAGCGTCGCGGTGGCCGGCATGACCAGGCGGACGCCGGTCGGCGGTGTTTCCGGCAAGTCGGTCGATCCCGCCGCCACGTCGATGCCGGTGGCGCGGAACAGCTCGAGCAGCAGCGCGCCGCGCAGGGCTGCGCGCGCCGGATCGTCCTGGCGGATCGCCGCATACCAGCGATTGACCTCGGCGGGCGGCAGCCGCTTGGGATCGTCGATGCCGGCGATCGCGGCGAGCGGCATCAACCGCTCGAGGGCGTTCAAGGTCCGCGGATTGTTGTGGGCGTCCGCGACCGCCAGTCGCATCCAGGTCTGCGCCCGTTTCTTGTCGCCGAGCAGCAGGAAGGCGCGCAGCGCCTCGGTCGCAGCGCCGGCGAACTGCTGCTGGGCGGGAAGCTGGAGCAACCCGGTGGCGCTGGCCCGCGCCACTGTCGGAAACAGCGGGCTGCCGCGCGTATCGGCATAGACCACGCCAATCGAGTTGACGACCTCCTGGGGATTGGCGGCCCCGCGCGCCACGGCGACCAGATGGGCGCGCCGCGCGATCGCCGGCGGCAGCGCTGCCCCGGTGTTCACGGCCTCGACGTAAAGGTCGCTCAACCGGGTGGCCTCGACGATCGCCAACGCCTCGCCACGCTCGCCGATCTCCAGCCGGGTCGCGATCGGCAGGCTCTTCATGCCGACCAGCGCCCGGATGACCGGTGGCTGCGTGCTGCGCAGCAGGTTGGTCGGCGGCTGGGTCCGCGTCATGTCGAGCATCATCATGGTCGGCCCGTCGACCGGCCCGAGCGAAACGCCGCTCGCCGCCGCCTTGTCGCCGTCGAGGTACCTGCAGGCGGCCTGGGCGCGGCGGCCGAACGGCTCGGTGAGCTCCCAGTTGCGTACCACCGCACAGGCGCCCTGGCGCTCGCCGGCCATCATCAAGGCATTGGCGACAGCGGTGGCGGCCGTCGGATCCAGATAGGCGCCGGCATTGCGCACCATTTCGTTGAGACTTTCGGCCTCGCCCATGGCGGCAAGCTTCTCGACCCGGCGTATGAACAGGCTCGGCGGAGGGCTGCCGTCGGGCGGCGGCGGGGTGAGCTCGCTCACCAGCACCTTGAACTGCAGGTCGCGCAGCGCGCGGCTGCCCGGCGCCGCCGGGAGTGCCGACACCAGGCGCTTGGCGGTGGCGAGCGACGTCCCCTTCCAGGCATCCGCCGGCATGCCGCCGATCCGCGCCGTCAGAAAGCCGGTCGGCCGGTCATCGAAATTGGCGACCTGCGCTGGCGCCTCGACGGCGCTCGCGACAAGGATCCCGGCAACCAGAAGCAGGCTAACGCGCAAAGCGTTCATTGGGGACGGGCACCTCGAAGTGACGCAGCGGCGGCCTGGGTTCGATGACGGCCAACGCCACGAGGCCGGCGACTACCAGACCGACGAGAATCACGACGATCACCGGCCCGATCTTCAGGGCCGGGACGTTGAGGCGACTTCTGGAACGAAACATCGGCACGACCCGGCCAAACTACTCCGGAGGCCGCAGGCCGGGCAATCGCCGGACGGGTGCGCTCACCATCAACGACGTGGACACACTTCGAATCCCTCCCCGTAGTCGAGGGAGGTGGGCCGGAGAGGGAAAGTCTCAGGCAAGATTCATGAAGTTCCGACGTCGCAATCGGAATCATCCTGACTGCGGCCTTCCCCCTCCGCCCCGTATGACGGGGCACCTCCCCATCGGCGTTAAAATACAAAGGGACCTCACCCTGAGGAGCGGCCCGGAGGGACGCGTCTCGATTCGGGCGAAGCAACCTTCGCCCTTTGGTCGGGTCCACTCCCGTCGCCGGAGGTCGCAAGCCAGCTCGGCTTGAAACCTCGGTCGGAATGGGCGACATCCTCTCGGCAGCTCGTCATGGACGCCCCAATCCCCCTGTCGCTGCCGCGCACCGTGGCCCTCGTCGGCCTGATGGGTGCCGGCAAGAGCGCCATCGGCAAGCGCCTGGCCACGCGGCTCGGCCTGCCCTTCATCGACGCCGATGACGAGATCGAGCGCGCGGCCGGCTGCTCGATCGCCGAGATCTTCGCCAAGTACGGCGAGGCCGACTTCCGTGCCGGCGAACGCCGCGTCATCGCCCGCCTGCTCGACCGGCCCTCGCACGTCCTGTCGACCGGCGGCGGCGCCTATATCGACCCCAATACGCGTGCCCTGATGCGCGCCAAGGCCATAACCGTGTGGCTGCGTGCCGACCTCGACGTCCTGTTCGAACGGGTGAAGAAGCGCGGACACCGGCCGCTGCTGCGCCAGGGCGACCCCCGGGAAGTGCTCGGCCGCCTGATGGCCCAGCGCTATCCGATCTACGCCGAAGCCGACATCGTGGTCGAATCGACCGCCCAGCCGGCCGATCGCACGACCGAGCAGGTGATCGAGGCGCTGCGCCTCTACCTCGAGGCGGCTCAGGCAAAGGCTCCGGCATGAACGCACCAACCGAAACGACCGGCCAGGCCCGGCGGACGATACGGGTCGATCTCGCCGGTCGCGCCTACGACATTGCGATCGGCCCCGGCCTGCTCGACCGTGCCGGCGAACTGGCAGCCGGGCTGTTGGCCGCCCCGCGGGTCATTATCGTGAGCGACCAGACGGTAGCTCCGCTATATGCCGCGCGTCTCGCCGCTGCCTTCGAGAGGACCGGCGTCCGGGCCAACACGCTCACCGTGCCGGCCGGCGAAAGCAGCAAGGAGTTCGCCGCCTTCGGCCAGCTGATGAACGACCTGCTCGACCAGCGACCCGACCGCAAGACCACCCTGGTGGCGTTGGGCGGTGGCGTGGTCGGCGACCTAACCGGCTTTGCCGCCGCCGTGCTGCTGCGCGGCGTCGACTTCATCCAGGTGCCGACGACCCTGCTCGCCCAGGTCGACTCCTCGGTGGGCGGCAAGACCGGGATCAACACCCGCCACGGTAAGAATCTGGTCGGCGCCTTCTACCAGCCGCGCCTGGTCGTGATCGACACCGACATGCTCGACAGCCTGCCGCGGCGCGAGCTGCTGGCAGGCTACGCCGAGGTCGCCAAGTACGGCCTGATCGACGAGCCGGATTTCTTCACGTGGTGCGAGGAAAACGGAGCGGCCCTGCTGGCCGGGGACGCCGCCAGGCGCAGCCATGCCATCGAGCAGAGCTGTCTCGCCAAGGCCCGCATCGTCGCCGCCGACGAGCGCGAGACCACCGACCTCAGGGCCCTGCTCAATCTCGGCCACACGTTCGGCCACGCGCTGGAAGCGGAGACCGGTTTCGGACCGGATCTGTTGCACGGCGAGTCGGTGGGCGCCGGCATGGCGCTCGCGTTCGACCTGTCGGCGCGCATGGGTCTCTGCCCGGCGGCCGACGCCGAGCGCGTGCGCCGCCATCTCGCCGAGGTCGGCCTGCCGGTTCGATTGCGCGCGATCGGGGGCGGCAATCGGCGCGACTGGCAGGCCGAGCGCCTGATCGATCACATGCGTGGCGACAAGAAGGCCGAGGCCGGCCGGCTCACCTTCGTGCTGGCGCGCGGCATCGGCAAAGCCTTCGTCTCGCGCGACGTCGACGAAAGGGTCCTGCACGGTCTGCTCGACGACGCGATTGCGGCCTGATCCCGCATGGACCCTGAACTTCAATTCGATCTGCCGATCTCGGTTGCCGGCCCGCTGGTGCTGATCTGCCTGGCGCTCGGCGCCTACATGTCGGCTGCCGAGACCGCGGTGACCGGCGCATCGCGCCCGCGCATGCATCGGCTGGCCCAGCAGGGCAATCGCCGCGCAACCCTGGTGAACAGACTTCTCGACCGCAAGGACGAGGCGGTGAGCGCGGTGCTGCTCGGCAACAACGTCGTCAACATCCTGTCGGCTTCGCTCACGACCGCGGTGCTGACCGCGATCTTCGGAGCGGCAGGCGTGGTCTACGCCACGATCATCGTCGGCATCCTGGTGGTGGTCTTCGCCGAGGTCATGCCCAAGACCTGGGCCCTGTTGCGCGCCGATCGCGTGGCCTTGATGCTGGCCCCCTCGCTGGTCGTCACGCTCGCCCTGCTGGGGCCGGCGGCGCGCGCCATTGCCGCCGTCTCCCGCTTCTTCCTCGGCCTGCTGCGGGTCCGGATCGACCGCACGCCGGACGCCGAGGAGCATGCCGACGTCCTGCGCGGCGCCATCGAGCTCCATGGCCAGGACCTGACGGACCTGGCGGCGCCGGCCGAGAAGGCGATGCTGCGCTCCGTGCTCGACCTCGGCGATCACACCGTGGCCGACGTCATGACGCATCGCGGCGCCGTGGCCCTGATCGACGCCGACCAGCCCTTGGATACGATCGTCAACGAGGTGCTGGCGTCGCCCTATACGCGCATTCCCTTCTATCGGGGCGAAGCCGACAACATCGTGGGCGTCGTCCACGCCAAGGACCTGTTCCGCGCCGTCAAGGCGGCCGGCGGCACAGCCGGTGTCAAGATCGACGACGTCATGACCGCGCCCTGGTTCATCCCCGAATCGACCATCCTGTTCGACCAGCTGCAGGCCTTCCGGGCCCGGCACGAGCATTTCGCCATCGTGGTCGACGAGTATGGGGCGCTGCACGGCATCGTGACGCTCGAGGACATCATCGAGGAGATCACCGGCGACATCGAGGACGAGCACGACGCCGTCAAGCGCGGCATCGTCCCGCGCGACGACGGCAGCGTCGTCTGCCGGGGCGACGTGCCGATCCGCGACCTCAACCGCGAGCTCGGCTGGGGGCTGCCGGAGGACGTCGCCATCACCATCGCCGGCCTGGTCCTGCACGAGGCGCGACGCATTCCCGAGGTCGGCCAGACCTACGCCTTCTACGGATTCCGGTTCGAAATTCTGAAGCGCGAAGGCACGCGCATTGCCGAGTTGCGCGTCATGCCGCCAATCGACATACAAGCCGGCTGACCGAACGCCACCCCGTCTCCGAGAGGACCGACCATGCCGCTTTCGCCGCCAGTCGGGCGACAGCATCTCCACACGCGCCGCGTGACCTGCCAGGGCTTCTTCCGCGAGGACGGGCTGTGGGACATCGAAGGCCACATCACCGACGAGAAGAGCTACGAGCACGCGAGCGAATGGCGCGGCCGGATGAAGCCGGGCGATCTCATTCACGAGATGTGGATCCGCCTGACGCTCGACCACCGCTACACGATCGTCGACGTCGAGGCGGTGACCGACCAGTCGCCCTACCCGATCTGCGGCACCATCACACCCGATTTCAAGAAGCTGATCGGCCTGCGCATCGCCGGCGGCTTCCATCGCGAGGTGCGTGCTCGCCTGGGCGGCGTGCACGGCTGCACCCATATCGTCGAGCTGCTGGGTCCGGTGGCGACGACGGCCTACCAGACCATGTCGTCGGGCCGGGCGCGCGCCCTCAACGAGGCCCATCGTAAGCGCCAGGCGAACGGCGCGGCGGCGAGCGACCCGGCCGCCGAGCCGAAGCGCAAGCCTTACGTCATCGACACCTGCCACGCCTGGGCCGCCGACGGCCCGGTGGTCAGGCGCTGGGCGCCCGACTACTACACCGGCCCCGACGCCGAAGCCGTGCGCGCCGCCGCCGCCGGCAAGGAGATCGAGTTCGAGGACGGATGATTCATCATCCTCCCCAGCAGAGCCGGGGAGGTGTCCGCGTAATCGCGGACCTGCCTTCGCCGAAGCGAAGCCGCTTCGGCTTCGCGCAGGCAGGCGGTGGGTTCTTTGTCTTCCGGCCCGCGGGCGACCGGCCCGCTCTTGAACATCTTGATGTTGTGCGGGGGGCACGCCCGCGGTCCGCATGAACCGTGACCCCTCCGTCGCGCACGACGCGACACCTCCCCAGCGAAGCTGTAGCGAAGCTGGGGAGGAGGGTTGAATCACCCACGGCTCGCATCCTCCTCCGGCGTCAGCGTGGTGAGCGCGAGTGCGTGCAGGCCGGCGGCGAACTCCTCGCTCAGCGTGGCGTACACCAATCGCTGGCGCGCCACGCGGCTGTGGCCGGCGAAAGCCTGCGACACGATCTCGACCCTGAAATGGGACTCGCCACCTTCGCGCCAGCCGGCGTGGCCGCGATGGCGCGACGACTCGTCCTCTATCGCGAGCCGCGCCGGCGCGAACGCCATCCGAAGCTTGTTGTCAATCGCCTTCGCGACCTTGCCCATCACTCGCCTCACTTGCCCGACCAAACCGTTGAACACATATTAGCGCGATGCCCCGACGGCGAGCGAAACCCTTGACGGCTACGGATGGTGCGCAGTCGCACCAGCGCATCTGCGAGGCGCCGGGTTGCCGGCTGGCGGGTGACTACCGTGCGCCCAGGGCGCGCGATCGCCTGAACGAATATCGCTGGTTCTGTCTCGCCCACGTGCGCGAGTACAACAGCAAGTGGGACTATTTCGCCGGCCTCGACGCCGAACAGATCGAAGCGCACATCCGCGCCGACACGACCTGGCGGCGGCCGGTGTGGCCGCTCGGCGGGCGGCGGCCCAACGGACCGCACGTCCATATCCTCGATCCGTTCGACCTGGCCGGCCATGCCGGCCTGGACGAGCGCTACCAGGCGCCTGGCGACGGCTGGGAGCAACTCACCCCGGACGAGCGTAAGGCCTTGGGAGTGCTTGATCTTTCCTGGCCGCTCACCCAGGCGGATGTGAAATCGCGCTACAAGGAGCTGGTCAAGCTGCACCATCCCGATGCCAATGGCGGCGCCCGCGAGGCCGAGGAGAAGATCAAGCAGATCAATGCCGCATATTCCACATTGCGGGCCTCGGAGCGGCTTCCGGTCGAGTAATAAGCCCTGTTCGGGGCAGCCGTGCGAATTGGTCGCTTGCAGCGCACAAAGCGGCCTGCGACTATACCATTTCGCCCGCAATTTGGCGGGCTTTGTATTTAGGACGTGTGATGGCTTCTACAACGACAGCGGCCCGCGAGAACGTGTCGGGCATCCCCGATATCAAGGTTTCCGCGCGTCAGCTCTTCGGCATCGACACCGACATGGAAGTGCCGGCCTTCAGCATGGCCACCGAGCATGTGCCGGAGGTCGACGACGCGTACCTCTTCGATCCCGACACCACGATGGCGATTCTCGCCGGCTTCGCGCACAACCGCCGCGTCATGGTGCAGGGCTATCACGGCACCGGCAAGTCGACCCATATCGAGCAGGTGGCGGCACGCCTCAACTGGCCGTGCGTGCGCGTCAATCTCGACAGCCACATCTCCCGTATCGACCTGATCGGCAAGGACGCGATCGTGCTGCGCGACGGCAAGCAGGTCACCGAGTTCCGCGAGGGCATCCTGCCGTGGGCGCTGCAGAACCCGACGGCCCTGGTGTTCGACGAGTACGATGCCGGCCGCGCCGACGTCATGTTCGTGATCCAGCGCGTGCTCGAGGTCGAGGGCAAGCTCACCCTGCTCGACCAGAACAAGGTGATCCGCCCTCACCCGTCGTTCCGACTGTTCTCGACCGCCAACACGGTCGGCCTCGGCGACACGACCGGCCTCTATCACGGCACGCAGCAGATCAACCAGGGCCAGATGGACCGCTGGTCGATCGTGACCACGCTGAACTACCTGCCGCATGATCAGGAAGTGGGCATCGTGCTGGCCAAGACGCCGATGTACGACACCGACGAGGGCCGCAAGATCGTCTCGGCCATGGTGGCGCTGGCCGACCTGACTCGGGCCGGCTTCATCGCCGGCGACATCTCGACCGTGATGTCGCCGCGTACGGTGATCACCTGGGCGGAGAATGCCAAGATCTTCGGCGGCGATATCGGCTTCGCCTTCCGTCTCACCTTCCTGAACAAGTGCGACGAGGTCGAGCGCAGCACGCTCGCCGAGTACTACCAGCGCTGCTTCGGCAGGGAACTGCCGGCGTCGAGCGGCAAGGGCGGCAAGCTGCACTGAGAGGGCCGTCGATGGCCAAGGACACCACTCCCCTCGAGGAGTTCCGTCGCGTCACCGCAACCACCATGCGGGCGGTGTCGCGCAAGGAAGTGAACGTCTCGTTCGTGCCGGACGGCGGCTCGCTGCTGGGCAGCGAGGCGCGCATCACCGTGCCGGCACGCGACCTTCCCGTCGAGGATGTCAGCCGGGTGCGCGGCGAGGCCGATTCGATGGCACTCAAGCTGCGCCATCACGACCGCAAGACGCATCTGCGCCGGGTGCCGCGCGGCGAGACCGCGCGCGCGATCTTCGAGGCAGTCGAGCAGGTCCGGGTCGAAGCGCTGGGCGCCCGCCGGATGGCCGGCGTCGCCGACAATCTCGCCGCGTTGTGGCGCCAGCGCTCCGACCAGCGTGGCCACGCCCGCATAAAGTCCAAGGACGACGCTCCGATCGCCGACGTGATCGGCCTGATCGCCCGCGAGCAGCTGCTCGGTGCAGCGCCGCCCGACTCGGCCAAGGCGATGGTCGACATGTGGCGCGCCGACGTCGAATCGGCCGCCGGGCGTGATTTCCAGAAGCTGCGCGAGTCGCTGACCAACCAGGAAACGTTCGCCCGCGCGGCCCGCCAGCTGATCCGCGACCTCAAGCTCGGCGACGAATCGGCCGACCTGCAGGACGAGGACCAGGAGGATTCGCAGGACCAGGAGAACGCCGACGGCCAGTCCAACGAGACTGGCGACGATCAGAGCGATTCGAGCGAGACCCAGGGCTACGGCGCCCAGGGTGAGGAGACCGAGGACGCCTCCGAGCAGGACGACGCCTCCGAGACGGTTGCCGACCAGGCCCAGACCGAGATGCAGATGGGCGCCGGCGACGAGGAGGAGCCGGGTCGCGCCGAGCGCCCGTGGCTGCCGCCCGGCGCACTGTCGAACGAGCCGAAGGGCCAGCAGTACCACCCCTACACGCTGAAATTCGACGAGATCGTCGAGGCCGACCAGCTGTGCGACGCCGAGGAACTCGGCCGCCTGCGCAACCATCTCGACCAGCAACTCTCCCACCTGCAGGGCGTCATCGGCAAGCTGGCCAACCGCCTGCAGCGCCGGTTGATGGCGCAGCAGAACCGCTCCTGGGACTTCGACCTCGACGAGGGTACGCTCGATGCGGCGCGCCTGGCGCGCATCGTCGCCAACCCGATGCACGCGCTCTCCTTCAAGAAGGAGAAGGACACCAACTTCCGCGACACCGTGGTGTCGCTGCTGATCGACAATTCGGGCTCGATGCGGGGTCGGCCGATCACGGTGGCGGCGATGAGCGCCGACATCCTGGCACGCACGCTCGAGCGCTGCGGCGTCAAGGTCGAGATCCTGGGCTTCACAACGCGTGCGTGGAAGGGCGGCCAGAGCCGCGAGCAGTGGCTCGCCGCCGGCAAGCCGGCCAACCCGGGCCGCCTCAACGATCTGCGTCATATCATCTACAAGCCGGCCGATGCGCCGTGGCGGCGGGCGCGCAAGAGCCTCGGCCTGATGCTGCGCGAAGGCATCCTCAAGGAGAACATCGACGGCGAGGCGCTGCTGTGGGCGCACAACCGCCTGCTGCCGCGCACCGAGGAGCGCAAGATCCTGATGGTGATCTCCGACGGCGCGCCGGTCGACGATTCGACGCTGTCGGTCAATCCCGGCAACTACCTCGAGCGCCATCTGCGCGACGTCATCGACTGGATCGAGACGCGTTCGCCGGTCGAGCTGATCGCCATCGGCATCGGCCACGACGTCACGCGCTACTATCGCCGCGCCGTCACCATCGTCGACGCCGACCAGCTCGGCGGGACGATGATGGAGCAGCTCGCCTCGCTGTTCGACGAAGAGGACAAGAAGGACAAGCAGCCGAGCCGGGGTCGGCGTACCGCACGCGCGGCCGCTGCCACCACCGCCAAATCCGGCCGGCGCGCCGCCTGATCGCGACCGCGCTGTGAACGCAGGACGGGCCCTGTATTCCTTAGCCCGTCCATTGCTGGCGTTCTGCCTGCTGATCACTGCCTGCACCAGCGTCTCGCCACCGCCGGCGAGCGCGCAGGAACAGCCGGTCGAGATCCGCCGCGCCACGCTGCCGTTCAAGATCGACGAACCCGGTGCTGCCCGGCTCGGCCAGCTGATCTGGCGCGGCGGCATTGCCATGACCGCCACCTCGGCGAGCTTCGGCGGCTGGTCCGATCTGCACGTCTCGGCCGACGGCAGGACCCTCACCTCGATTTCCGACGTGGGTGGCTGGCTTACCGCGACGATCGAGTACGATGGCAAGGGTAATCTCGCCGGGCTAAGCGGCGCCCGGACCGGCCAGCTGCGCGGCCCCGACGGCAGGGCGATCCAGGGCAAGATCGAGGCGGATGCCGAATCGATGACGCGCCTGGCGGACGGATCGTGGCTGGTAGCGTTCGAACGCTATCATCGCATCTGGCGCTATCCCACCTTGCAGGGTGTGCCGTCTCTGGTCGAGGGACCGCCCGATATCGCCCGCCTGCCGGCGAACGGCGGCATCGAGGCCATGATCACCCTTGCCGATGGCCGGATCATCGCCATCAGCGAGGAATTTCGGCGACGACCCGGCACCGTCGCGGGCTGGGTCGGCAGCCCCCAGCCCGACGGCCGCTACCACTGGCGCGCCTTCGACTATCCGACCATTCCCGACTTCCACCCCACCGCCATCGCTCGCCTGCCCGACGGTTCGTTCGTCATGCTCGAGCGCGCCTTCGACATTGCCCGCGGCGTACGCTGCCGCATCACGCGTTTCGAGGCGGTCGACCTCGAGCCGGGCGGCGTCGTCCGTCCGCAGGAACTGGCCCGACTCGCCTCACCCTACGCCGTGGACAATCTCGAAGGCCTGGCGGCCGGCAAGGGCCGAAACGGCGAGACGCTCCTGTGGCTGATCTCGGACGACAATTTCAATCCGCTCCAGCGCAACATCCTGATGATGTTCGAGCTGGCGGAGCCGTGATTCTTCGACCTTCCCGTCATACGGGGGAGGTGCCCCGTCATACGGGGCGGAGGGGGAAGCCCCAATAGAAATGCTGAGAATTTCGACGTCGGAATCGGAGAGACCGCGACTGCGGTCTTCCCCCTCCGGCCAATGGCGCTGTAAACAGCGCCTAATCGGGCCACCTCCCCAGGTAACAGGGGAGGAAGAACAACCTAAGCCGCAGCCGCCGCCTTGGCGTTCTTTTTGGCCTTGGCCGAAGTGACGCGGCGCTTCAGCACCTTCATCTCGGGGCTGAGCTTGCTGTCGTTGGTGCCCAGCAGGTAGGCGTCGATGCCGCCATTGTGCTCGATGGTCTTGATACCGCGCGGCGTCAGGCGCAGGCGCACGGTGTGGCCTAGCGCATCCGACAGGACCGAGGCGACCTGCAGGTTCGACATGAAGCGACGCCGCGTCTTGTTGTTGGCGTGGCTGACATTGTTGCCGTACTGAACGGCTTTGCCCGACAGGGCGCAACGACGGGGCATGGCGCTATCCGCTAAAAAACGATCCCGCCGGTGGGCGGGAAGGCCGGCTTTTTACGGGCCGAGGGCAGGCCCGTCAAGACGTCAGGCCGTCCAGTCGACCACGCGCTCGGTGATATCCTCGACCTGGTCTTCCGGGATCACCCGGCCGCGGGCCGAGATTCCCGCCTGGTGCACGGTTTCCGGATCGCCCGAGATCAGGGGGTGCCACCAGTAGAGGTCTTGCCCGAAATGGACCAGGCGGTAGGCGCAGGTCTTGGGTAGCCAGTCCATCCGGGCCACAATCTTTGGGGTGAGCTTGATGCAGTCCGGGACGATCTTCTTGCGGTTCCTGTAGTCGCGGCAGCGCGCCGTCCTGGGGTCGAGCAGCTTGCAGCAGGTGTCGGTCTGCACGATCTCGCCGGTACCCTCGTATTCGAGCTTGTTGGTGCAGCACATGCCGCAGCCGTCGCACAGTGACTCCCACTCGGGCTTCGACATCTGGGCCAGGCTCTTGCGCTTCCAGAACGGCAGCTCGGCGCGCGCGGTGGCCCGGCGGGCCGTCTCGACGATGGATTTGGCGACGATGGACTTAACGGGCATGGAACAACTTAGCGTGCATGGAACGCTTTTAGCATGAGACGCGCCGCAGCGGCGGGTGTCGTGCGGGCGGCCTCGACCTCGCGCTCCAGGCCGGGCACCAGCTTCCTGACCTCCGGATTGCGGCGCAATTCGGTCAACAGCGTCTCCCCCACCTCGTTCCACATCCAGGCGCGGGCCTGCTCGGCGCGGCGCCGCGCCAGCCCCTTCTCGCCCACTGCCTGCAGAAAACGCTCGATCGTCGCCCAGATCGCGACGACACCCTCGCCCGACAGCGCCGAGCAGGTCGTCACCTCGGGCGTCCAGCCGGCGGTCGGCGAACGCAGCATGCGCAGTGCATGCTGGTAGTCGCTGGCCGAACGCTGCGCCGTCGCCTTGAGATCGCCGTCCGCCTTGTTGACCACGATCAGGTCGGCAAGCTCGATGACGCCGCGCTTGATGCCCTGCAGATCGTCGCCACCGCCCGGCAGCAGCAGCACGATGAACATGTCGACCATGTCGGCGACGGCAGTTTCCGATTGGCCCACGCCCACCGTCTCGACGATCACCGTGTCGAAGCCCGCCGCCTCGGCCAGCAGCATGGTCTCGCGCGTGCGCCGCGCCACCCCGCCGAGTGTGGTGCCCGCCGGCGAGGGGCGGATGAACGCGGCAGGACGGCGCGACAGCTCCTCCATGCGCGTCTTGTCGCCCAGGATCGAGCCACCGCCGCGCTTGGACGAGGGATCGATCGCCAGCACGGCGAGCGAGCGGCCGCGCTCGATCAGGGAGAGACCGAAGCGCTCGATGAAGGTCGATTTGCCCACGCCCGGGACGCCGGTGATGCCGAGCCTCACCGACTTCCCGGTGTGCGGCAACAGGCTCGCGAGCAGCGCGTCGGCACGCTGGCGATGATCCGCACGCGTCGATTCGACCAGGGTGATGGCTTGGGCGAGCGCACGGCGATCCCCGGCCCGCAGGGGTGCCAGGAGCGGATCGACCGCTCGGTCCGTCTGTGCTGCCATGGCGCTCATCGGCTCGACGATTATCAGCCGGGCCGGCGGAAGGCCAGCAAGGCGGCGATGGCGGCAATCGCATAGAACACCGCGAGCGTCGCCCCGAGTCCAGGGTCGCCGACCGCGTCCATCGCCGCGCCGGTCAACGGCCGGCCGACCAGGCCGCCCAGGATGTAGAGCATGCTGAAGGCGGTGTTGGCGCGGGCAATGTCGCCACCCACGAAGCGCTGGCCGAGCAAGGCCAGGCCGACCGGATAGATCGCGAACGAGACGCCTCCCCACAGCATGATGACGGCGACCACGGTCAGCGACTGGGCCGACACCATGGTGAGGAGCACGACCAGGAGAGTGCTCACCAGTGTGCAGCCTGCCAGCACGAGGCGGCGGTCGACCTGATCGGCCATCCAGCCGATCGGCCATTGCAGGATCACGTTGCCCAGCACGAAGGCCGACAGCCAGAGCGCACCGGTCTCGGCCGAAACGCCGGCGCCCACGGCGTATACCGGCAGGAAGCTGAAGGCGACGTTCTCGCCGAGCCCGCAGGCGAAGGCGGCCAGCATGGCGAGCGGCGCCGTCACCACCACTTTCATGTACCCGCTGTCGTCGGCGTGCTCGATCGCCGGCGCAGTCTTCCAATAGGGCAGCAGAGGCACCGCCACCAGCAGGGCGACCACGGCGGTGGTGATGAAGGGAACCGGCCCGTAGATGCCGACGATCTGCAGCACGAACGGCCCCAGTGCGATGCCGAGCGCGACCAGCGTGGAATAGACACCCATCACGCGGCCGCGCCGGCTTTCCTCAACGACGACGTTCATCCAGATCTCGCTCACGATCCAGGGAACGCCGCCGGTCGCGCCGTGCAGCAGGCTGAGCACGAACCACGCTGCCGGACTGTCGGTCAGCGTGTAGGCCAGGGTGATCGCCGAGCCGGCGACGACCGCGGCGAAGATGAAGGGGACGGCGCCGAAGCGGGCGGCGAAGCGCGGGATGTGACCGGCGGTGGCCAGCATGCCAATCCCCCACGCCGCCGCGATGACCCCGATGGTGAGCTTGTCGGCACCCTGGCGCTCCAGCGCCAGCGGCACGAGCGGCATCGCTACCCCGGCCTGCAGCCCGATCGCGGCACAGGCGGCGAAAACGGGGAGCAGGGAACGCCAGGGACCGGTCGCAACGGCGCTATTCGGCGACACGCAGATGCCCTTCAGCGCGGAACGAGGGCGGCTCTTCGGGTTGCGGGTGCTGCCGTTCCGCCTCCGCCGCGGCCTCCTGCTGGCGACGCCACATGTCGGCGTAGAGCCCGTTCTTCGCCATCAGCTCGGCGTGACGGCCGCGCTCGGCGACCCGGCCGCGGTCGAGCACGACGATCTCGTCGGCGTTCACGATGGTCGACAGGCGATGGGCGATGATCAGCGTCGTGCGGCCGCGCGACACCTCCTCGAGCGAGCGCTGGATCTCCTGCTCGGTGCGCGTGTCGAGCGCGCTGGTCGCCTCGTCGAACAGCAGGATGTGCGGGTTCTTGAGGATGGTGCGGGCGATCGCCACGCGCTGCTTCTCGCCGCCCGACAGCTTCAGGCCGCGCTCGCCCACGGTCGCCTCGTAGCCTTGGGGCAGGGCCATGATGAAATCGTGGATGCGCGCCAGGCGGGCGGCCTGCTCGACCTCCTCGCGGGTGGCGCCAGCCCGGCCATAGGCGATGTTGTAGTAGATCGTGTCGTTGAACAGCACGGTGTCCTGCGGCACCACGCCGATCGCCGCGCGCAGGCTCGCCTGGGTGACGTCGCGGATGTCCTGGCCGTCGATCCGCACGGCGCCCGAGGCGACGTCGTAGAAGCGGTAGAGGATGCGCGAGACGGTCGACTTGCCGGCGCCGCTCGAGCCGACGATCGCCACGGTATCGCCCGGCGCCACGCGAAAGCTGACGTCGTGCAGGATCGGCCGCGCCTTGTCGTAGTGGAAGTCGACATGGTCGAACACGATCTCGCCGCCGCTCACGGTGAGCGGCGGCGCGCCGGGCTTGTCGGCGATCTCGGCTTCGATGTCGAGCAGGCCGAACATCTTCTCCATGTTGACCAGCGAATTCCTGATCTCGCGGTAGGCGAAGCCCAGCATGTTGAGCGGCATGTAGAGCTGGATCAGGAAGGCGTTGACTGCCACGAAGTCTCCGATGGTCATGGTGCCGTGCACCACGCCATGGCCGGCCAGCGCCATCACGGCCACCAGACCGGTCGAGATGATCGCGCCCTGGCCGATATTGAGCAGCGACAGCGTGCGGCTCGAGCGGATGGCGGCGGTCTCGTAGCGCCGCCGGCCGACGTCGAAGCGGCGCGCCTCATGACCTTCGTTGCCGAAATACTTCACGGTCTCGTAGTTCAGCAGGCTGTCGATCGCCTTGGCGTTGGCCTCGGTGTCGGCGTCGTTCATGCGGCGCACGAACTTGATGCGCCATTCCGACAGGGTGACCGAGAACACGACGTAGCCCAAGACGACGCCCAGGGTCACCACGGAGAAGCGCCAGTCGTAGAGGCTCCACAGGATGGCGCCCACCAGGGCGATCTCGAACAGGGTCGGCAGGATGTTGAAGGTCGTGAACCGGATCAGGAATTCCATGCCGGCGGTGCCGCGCTCGATGACGCGGCTCAGCCCGCCGGTCTGGCGCTCGAGATGGAAACGCAGCGACAGGGCATGGAGGTGGCCGAACACCTCCAGGGCGAGATTGCGGATGGCGCGCTGCGATACCGGCGCGAAGACGGCATCGCGGATCTCGCCGAAGGCCTGGGCCAGCACCCGCGCCACCCCGTAGGCGACGATCAGGGCGATCGGCACCGCAATGGCCCTGGTGGCCGCATCGCCCAGCGCGTCGACCGACTGCTTGTAGAGCAGTGGCACGTAGACGTTGGTGAGCTTGGCCGCGACCAGCAGGCCGAGCGCCACGATCACCCGGGCGCGCAGAACAGCTTCACCCTTTGGCCACAAATGCCGGCCCAATATGGCCAGCACCGCCCCGGTGCGCTTGATGCCGAGCTTGGGAATGCGATCGCTGGCGGGAGGCGACATGGCCGAGAGAGTGCAGGTGAGCCGAAAGGGTATGGATGGCGCGGGAGGAGCCGGCCTTCTATCGTGCCCGCGAGGCGTAGGTAAGCCCCCCTATCGTGAGGGAAATCATGAGTTTTCGTAGGGCCTTCATGGCTTTTGCCCTCTGCATGGCAGGATCGCCGGCGGCACCCGCCCAGGACGCCCGCCAGGTCGAGATCGGCTACGAGATCACTTTCGCGGGCATTTCGGGCTTTCGCATCGACGTCACCGCCCGCTTCAACGGCGCGACCTACGATGTCGAAACCAGCACCTTCAAGGATGGCATGCTGCGCGCCGTGACCATGAACTACCAGGGCCGCAACCGGGCCTGGGGCGGATTCACGGCTCGCGGCGCGCAGCCCACGGTCGGCTCGCTGTCCATCGTGGTTGGCGACAAGCCGCGCACCTGGCTTGCCAAGTACGGCGCGGGCGGCAGCGTCGAGGAGACACACAATCCGCCGTGGAAGCCGCAACCCTGGCAGACCATTCCCGACAAGGACCGCGTTGGCTCCCTCGATCCGCTGTCGGCCGCCCTCACGGTCGGCTTCGCCGGCGACAACGCCTGTGACCGCACGCTGCCGGTCAACGACGGCAAGCGCCGCGTCAACGTGATGCTGCACAAGCTGCGCATGGAGCCCGCCGCGGCGAGCGGCATCGCCGGCGCGCAAGGTGACGTGCTGGTGTGCCAGATCTACACCAGGCGGGTCTCCGGCGAGTTCGACGAAGCGCCCAAGGAGGCGGAGGCCGAGCGCGAGCGGCCGATCACGATCTGGCTCGCCCGCTTCGACCAGAGCCAGGTTCGCTATCCCGGCCGCATGGAAGCGCACACCGGCTTCGGCACGATCCGCGGCAAGATCCTGTGGTTCCGCGAACGCCCGCTGGGGCCGGGGTGATTCTCATGCGTCCCGCGGGCGTCCCGCCCGCTCAAGTTTCATGAGCGGGCGGGACGCCCGCAGTCCATTTGAAGATTACGCCGCGCGCTTCTGGTCGCGGTGGCGGAGGATGGTGAGGATCTCGGCGGCGGCCGCGGGAATGTTGGTCCCAGGCCCGTAGATCGCCGCGACGCCGGCCTTCTTCAGGAAGTCGTAGTCCTGGGCCGGGATGACGCCACCGACCACAACCAGGATGTCGGAGCCGCCCTGCCGGGCGAGCTCCTCGATCAGCTGCGGAACCAGGGTCTTGTGGCCGGCCGCCTGACTCGACACGCCGATCACATGCACGTCGTTCTCGATCGCCGCCCGCGCCGCCTCCTGTGGCGTCTGGAACAGGGGACCGATATCGACGTCGAAGCCCAGATCGGCGAACGCCGTGGCGATCACCTTGGCGCCGCGGTCGTGACCGTCCTGGCCCATCTTGACGACCATCAGGCGCGGCCGCCGGCCCTCCTCCTCGGCGAACGAGGAAATGTCGGCGCGGATGCGCTCGAGCCCCTGGTCGCCCTCCCATTCGCCGGCATAGACGCCGGAGATCGAACGGATGGTCGCCTGGTAGCGGCCGTAGACGCCTTCCAGCGCCGACGAAATCTCGCCCACCGTCGCCCGCGCTCGTGTCGCCTCGATGCTGAGCGCCAGCAGGTTGCCGGTGCCGTTGCGCGCAGCCTCGCCGAGCGCCTTCAGGGCGGCCACGCACTTTGCCTCGTCGCGGCTGC